>VBIL01000146.1 GCA_005879975.1 Chloroflexota bacterium | reverse complement strand
GCCGGGATCGCGCGCGCCGGCCGGCGGCCGGGCGTGATCTGGATGGACGCGCACGGCGACAGCAACACGCCGCGCACGAGCCCGTCAGGCAATGTCCACGGAATGCCCTTCGCGGTCGCGCTCGGTCTCGCCGACGAGCCATTCCCAAAGTCGATGCGCGCTTCGGTCGACGGACACAACGCGGCCCTGATCGCCCTCCGCAGCGTGGACCCCGGAGAGAAGGAGAACATCAGGGTGGCGGGAGTGACGTCGATCACGATGGCTGACATCGACCGGCTCGGAATGAGCGCGGCGATGGAGAAGGCGATCGCGGTCGCGTCGAAGGGCGACGGGATCCATCTTTCTTTGGACATGGACGCGATCGATCCGGACGAAGCGCCGGGGGTCGGCACGCCGGTCCGCGGCGGACTCACGTATCGCGAAGCGCAGCTCGCGATGGAGATGCTCGCCGCATCGGGCAAGCTGCACTCGCTCGAGATCGCTGAGGTCAACCCGATCCTGGATCAAGGCAATCGGACCGCGATGCTTGCCGTGGAGCTCGTCGCTTCAGCGCTGGGCCAAACGATCCTCTAGCACTCGCGCCATCCCCGGATGGCCGCGCTCGCGCGCGATATCCGCGGCCGTCTTTCCCTGTGCGTTCTTGATGGACGCGTCGGCCCCGCGCGCGAGAAGCAGGTCCAGGATCGCGCCATCGCCCGTGAACGCGGCGGTGTGGAGCGGGGTCCCTCCGGAGGCGCTCTTCGCGTTGGGATCCGCGCCCGCGTCGAGGAGCTTCCGCACGAGCTGCGGGTCGGTCGGTGCCGCGTCGGTAGCCACGGCCGAGTGCAGGGGCGTGAATCCGCCCTGCCGCGAGGCTGCGCGAGGATCGGCACCCCGATCAAGCAGATATGCCGCAACATCCGATCGTCTGAAGAAAGCGGCGAGGCCGAGTGGCGAGTAGCCGTCGGGTGAGACGGCATTGGCCTGCGCGCGCTCGCGCTCGATGAGATCGCGCACCCGGGCCAGATCGCCGGCTGCCGCCGCCTCGAACACGGTGAGCTTCGGCCGGCGCCGGAGGATCGCCGTCGCGATGTCGTTCTTGCCGCGATAGAGCGCCGCCAGCACGGGGGAGAGGCCACTCTCGTCGCGCGCCTCGACGAGGTCATGGTCCCGATCGAGAAGCCGCTCGACCGCTTCCGTGTCGCCGCCCTTGATCGCCGTGAACAGATCGGCCGCCATCTCGAGCCTCTCCTTTGCAATTACTTAGCCTTGCTAACTAATATCATGACATGCCGAGAGACGCAAGCGGCCGGGAGCGCGACCTCGCGGACCGGCTGCATTCCGGCGCGATCCACCTCCTGCGACGCGCACGGCGCACGGACCCGCTCACGGGCGTGTCGCCCGCGCAGCTCTCGGCGCTGTCGGTCCTCATGGGTGGGCCGAAGACCCTCGGCGAGCTCGCCGCCGCCGAGCAGGTGCGACCGCCCACGATGAGCCGCCTCGTGGGTGAGATGCAGCGAGCCCGTGTCGCGCGCAAGGTGACCGACCGCGACGACAAACGAGTGGTGAGGGTCCACGCGACGGCGAAAGGCCTTCGCGCCCTCGAGCGTGGCCGCGCGATGCGCATCGAGGCGATCGAACTGCTCGTCGGTGCTCTCGATGAGGGCGATCTCGAAGCGCTGGAGCGCGCCGTCACCGTGATCGAAGACATGCTTGGTGCGCGGTCCGCGCCTTGGAGGTCACGGCAGAACTCGCACTAGGACGTACCCTTTTGCCAAGGGGAGGCCGTGCAGCTTCACATCTTCGACACGCTCCAACGCCACGTCGTTCCGCTGACCACCGAGCGGCCCGGCGAGGTCCGCATGTACACCTGCGGGCCCACCGTGTACCGGCCAGTCCACCTCGGCAACCTGCGCTCGTACCTGCTTGCTGACTGGCTGCGACGCACGCTGGCCTTCTTCGGGAACACCGTGACGTCGGTGAAGAACGTGACCGATGTCGGACACATGCGTCAGGACGCGGTGGATCGCGGTGAGGACAAGGTCATCGCGGCCGCTCTCGCCGAGGGCAAGACGCCGAAGCAGATCGCCGAGTTTTACGAGGCCGCCTTCCATGAGGACGAGCGGCGGCTGGGGATCCTTCCCGCTGCGCACTTCCCTCGCGCGACCGATCACGTGCCCGAGATGGTCACGATCATCCAGAAGCTCATCGCGGCGGACCTCGCGTACGAGGTCGACGGCACGGTCTATTTCGCGGTGAAGCGCTTTCCCGGATACGGGAAGCTCTCCGGCAACGTCGGCGAAGCGTTGAAGCAAGGTGTCCGCGGTGAGGTGGACCCGCGCAAGCGCGACCCGGTCGACTTCGCGCTCTGGAAGAGCGCCGAGCCGGGCAGGACGCTCGCGTGGCCCTCGCCCTGGGGGCCGGGATTCCCGGGGTGGCACATCGAATGTTCGGCGATGAGCACGAAGTACCTCGGCGAACGATTCGATCTGCACACCGGCGGCGTCGACAACATCTTCCCGCACCACGAAGACGAGATCGCGCAGTCAGAGGGCGCGTTCGGCCACCCGTCCGTACGGCATTGGGTGCACGGACAGCACCTCCTCGCCGACGGCGTGAAGATGGCGAAGTCCGCGCGCAACACGATGACCGTCGACGAGATGATCGACCTCGAGATCGATCCGCTCGCGTTCCGCTACCAGGCGCTTCTCACGCACTACCGCACGCGCATGAACTTCTCGGTCGGTGCGCTCCGTCAAGCAGCCGAGGCCCTCGACCATCTGCGGCAGCGGGTGCGCCGCTGGTCGCAGCTCCCCGAAGGCGACACGACCAACGACGCCCTTCGCGAGCGGTGGCTCGAGCAGTTCCGGCGCGAGCTCGCGAATGACCTGAACCTTCCCGCTGCGCTCGCCTGGCTCTATCGCTGTTCGGTCGATCCCGAGATCTCCGATCGAGCCCGGCTCGCTGTCTTTCTCGAGGCCGACAGGGTCCTCGGCCTCGATCTGGCAGCGGTCGCGAGCGAGCACGCCATGGCGCCGCGCGAGGTACTGGCATCCTTCGAGGAACATCTCGCGGCCCGCGCGACGCGCGATTACCAGCGCGCCGACGGGCTCCGCGGCACCTTCGACGGCTACCGCGTCGAGGATCAGACCGCGGATCGCGCGCTCGTGTCTCGTGCCGACCGGCGAGCCGGCGGACGCACTCGCCGGACGATCGCCTCGGCCAAGGAAGTTCCCGACAATCGCCGCGCGCCGCCCTCGCGTGAATGGTCGGTCGCCATCGTCACGCGCGACTACCCTGGCGATCTCGCGCGTTGTCTCGCCGGCGTCCTGCGCTTCCTGCCCCGCGACGGCGAGGTCCTTGTGCTCGACTCTGGTTCCGGCGCGGAGGCGCAGGACCGCCTCGCGCGCCTCGCCGCGCAGGACGATCGCATCCGCGCCTTCTTCGCGGACCGCGAGCTCGGCGAGGGCGCGGCGCGCAACGCGCTCCTCCGCGGGGCTCGCGGCCGGTGCCTCCTCGAGCTCGATTGCTCGGTGGAGCTGACGGGGGATCTCTTCACCGCGCTCGAGCGCGCGCTCGCCGATCGCACCGTGGGCCTGGCCGGCCCATGGGGACTCCGTACGAACGACCTCAAACACTTTGACGAGGTTACGGATGGCGAGACCGATGCGATGCAGGGCTACTGCGCAGCGGCGCGGCGCGAGGTCCTTCTCGAGGTCGGCGGCTTCGACGAGCGCTACCGCTTCTACCGGAATCTGGACATCGCGGTCTCGCTCGCGATCCGCGAGAAGAGGTACCGCATCGTCGCGCTCGGCGCCGACTGCGCGCGGCGCCACGAGCATCGGATCTGGGAATCGCTCTCGGACGACGAGCGCCTGAAGCGCAGCCGTCGGAACTTCGACCGCATGTACAAGCGCTTCCACGGCAAAGCCGCGCTGCTCACGGGCCGCGAGTGACCCGAGGCCGCCTGCTCCTGGTGGGCTCGGGCGAGTTCACACCGGTCATGGCCGAGCTGGATCGCGAGATCCTCGCCGGCATCCCCAGAGATCGGCCACGCGTCGCGATCATTCCCACCGCGTCCGGTCTCGAGGACACCCCGCAGAGCTGGTCGGAAATGGGCATCGCGCATTTCGGGGCTCTCGGCGCCGAGGCGCGGCCGGTGATGGTGCTTCAGCGAGAGGACGCGCACGCCGAACGCTGGATCGACGCGCTCGCCGACGTGGACTGGATGTACTTCTCAGGCGGCCGGCCGCAGCACGCGATCAGCGTCCTCGAGCGGACGCCGTTCTGGGCCGAGGTCGCGCGCCGGCACCGCGGCGGTGCGGTGCTCGCTGGCTCGAGCGCAGGGGCAATGATGCTCGGGGAGAAAAGCTACGCGCCCGACGACTTCGATGAGAACGGGATGCCGCGTCGCATCGGGCTGCGCGACGGCCTGGGTGTCCTGCCCGGCCACTTCATCATTCCGCACTTCGATCTCTTGACGCGTTTTCCATCCGCCCGGGTCGAGGACTGGATCGCTCTCTGGCCATCAGGCTGCCGCGGCATCGGCATCGACGAGGACACCGCAGTGGTAGCAGATGGCGCGGGCTGGACGGTCCGCGGGAAGGGCCGTGTGGTGACGATGAGCTCGTTTGCCGAACAACACGTCCACGCGGCCGGCCAGCGCCTCGATGGGATCCGCGTCCGCATCTAAGGCCCGACGCACATGCGCTCGCCTGTGCGTCACTCCGACGGGACTATGGTCGTACGGTCGGCGTGTCGGTACCGTTCCCATGGCTTGGTGTCCTGGTCGGTCATCTCCAGCGCGCTCACGCACCGCAGCGCTCTCGTCCGTTTGGGGACGGCGGCCGCGGTGGGCGTCGGGGCATTCGTGATCGCCTGGAGCCTGAGCTACGCCTTGCTGCCGGAAGGTGCCACCCGCTTCACCCTCGGCCTCGCGCCGGAGCTCGACGCACGCGCGCACGCGGCCGGAGTCGCGACGACGCTCTTCATATGGAACGCGGCATTCGGATTCGGGGTGATCGCGGTCGCGAGCCTTTTCAGCATCGGACCGATCTCTCTCGCGTACCTCGCGCCGTGGACGTGGCTCGTCCGCTTCGGGATAGCCCTCGGGACGAACTCGTTCGCGCTGTTCGTTCCCGGTGCGCGAATCCCGCCACTGGACCTTCACGTTCTCGTCTCACACGCCGGGGTCCCGGAGCTTCTGGCGTACATCGTTCTCGCGACGGTCCTTGCGAACGCGTCGCTTTGGCGCCAGCGGCGCCTGACCGATCGTAATCTCGTGCGGGTCCGCCACCTGCGCGACATTCGTCTTACACG
>VBIL01000145.1 GCA_005879975.1 Chloroflexota bacterium | reverse complement strand
TCCTCGACGTCGAGGCCGGGCTGCAGGACCGCGCAGGCCGCACCGCCGATTACGCTCGTGGGGTGAAGGCGTTCGCCTCCAAGCGCCCGGCGGAGTTTGAGGGCCGGTGAGCGCACATCCACGCGACGCGGTGATCCTTGGCTATGTACGTACGCCGTTTGGTCGGTACGGCGGCGCCCTCGCACTGATCCGGCCTGACGATCTCGCGTCGCACGTCATCCGCGCGGTTCTCGAACGGACAGACGTCGCCGACTCGGAGATCGACGAGGTCGTGTTCGGCGCTTCGAACCAGTCCGGTGAAGACAACCGCAACGTCGGTCGTATGGCCTCCCTGCTGGCCGGACTTCCCGAGACCGTACCGGGGGTTACGGTGAACCGTCTCTGCGGGAGCGGGCTGGAGGCCGTGAACGATGCCGCGCGGCGCATCCGAGTGGGAGAAGCCGACCTGGTCGTCGCTGGTGGCGTCGAGAGCATGACCCGCGCGCCGCTCGTCACCCTGAAGCCTTCGGAAGCATTTCCGCGTGGTGAACGCCTACTCGCCGACACGACCCTCGGATGGCGGCTGGTCAATCCGCGGATGATCGATCTGGGCTACCACCCGATCTCGCTCGGCGAGACGGCCGAGAACGTGAGCGTGAAGGAGCACGTCGGCCGCGCGGAACAGGATTCGTACGCCGCACGCAGCCAGGACCGGTATGCGCGTGCCAAGGCCGAGGGCTTCTTCGCCGGCGAGATCCAGCCGGTGCATAACGGCAAAGACCTGATCAGCGAGGACGAGCACCCGCGTCCGGATAGCTCGATCGAAAAGCTCGGCAAGCTCAAGCCCGCGTTCAAAGAGAACGGCACCGTCACCGCGGGAAACTCGTCCGGGATAAACGACGGCGCCGCCGCGCTCTTGATCGCGGCGCGCGAGAAGGCGAGGGCGCTGGGACTCCGACCGCTCGGCCGTATCGTCGCGAGCGCCTCGGCGGGCGTGCATCCGGACTACATGGGCCTCGGGCCCATCCCGGCCGTGCGCAAGCTGGTCGAGCGGACCGGAGTGAGGGTGACCGAGCTCGATGCCATCGAGCTCAACGAGGCCTTCGCCGCACAGGTCATCCCCTGCATGCGCGCGCTCGGCCTACCCGACGACCGGACCAATCCCAACGGCGGCGCGATCGCGATCGGCCATCCGATTGGCGCATCGGGTGCGCGGCTCGCCGGTACGCTGCTCCGCGAGCTCGAGCATCGCGGCGGCCGCTATGGCATCGCCACGATGTGCATCGGCGTCGGACAGGGCCTGGCTACGCTCTTCGAGCGCGAGTCATCCTAGGCGGAGGCGGTCCCGAAGGCAGTCGACCGGCATCCTGGAGCGCGCGGCGCAGCGCGAACTCGATCTGAGCGTTGACGCTGCGCAGCTCATCCGCGGCCCACTTCTGCAGCGCGTCGTGCAGCTCCGGGTCGACACGCAGCAGGTAGGCCTTTTTCTCGGCCACGCTGGCTATGTGTAGAGGGTCCCCGTGTTGACGACCGGCTGCGTGTTCTGTTCGCTGCAGAGCACAACGAGGAGGTTGCTGACCATCGCGGCCTTTCGTTCTTCGTCGAGCTCGACGACCTGCTTCTTCGCGAGCTCGTCGAGCGCCATCTCGACCATCCCGACGGCGCCTTCGACGATCCGCGCACGCGCCGCGACGACCGCGCTCGCCTGCTGGCGACGGAGCATCGCCTGCGCGATCTCGGGCGCGTAGGCGAGGTGGCTGATGCGCGCCTCGATGACCTCGATCCCGGCCTTGGCGAGACGATCCTGGACCTCGGTCCGCAGCCGCTCGGTGATCACGTCGCTGCTCGTGCGGAGTGAGAGCTGGTCTTCGGTGTGCGAGTCGTAGGCGTAGGTGGTCGCGAGATTCCGCACCGCGGCCTCGGTCTGGACCTTCACATAGTTCTCGTAGTCGTCGACCTGGAACACCGCCTCGGCCGTGTCGGTGACGCGCCAGACGACGATCGCGGCGATCTCGATGGGGTTGCCGTCGTGGTCGTTCACCTTGAGGCGCGCGCTCTCGAAGTTGCGAATTCTCAGGCTGACCTTCCGCCGCGGGAACGCGAGCGGATTCGTCCACCAGAACCCGGCGCTTCGCGCCGTGCCGGCGTAGCGACCGAGGAACTGGATGACCCGGCCCTCGTTCGGGTTGACAACGAAGAGGCCGCCGAACGACACGCTGACCATGAAGATCGCGAGGACATCCAGGAGGGCAAGCCAAACGTTCCCGAGCCTGGCCGCCGTCAGCAGCCCGGCGATACCGACGATCTCGAGGAGGATGAGCAATACGAGCATGGCGACTCCGTTGATCAACAGAGGACGTTGTTCGCGGATCAAGGTGAGCCAACTTTCCAGCGAGCCCTCGTGGCCGCTATCGTTACTCTAGCAAATAGATATCATACCCAATTCCGGTAGCAGGAGCCCGCGAGAGCCGCATGGTTCTTAGCCGGCATGGCCATACTTAGCCGGCTCGAGCACGACGCGGGAGGGGCTCATGGGCGGGTTCAGCAAGAAGAACGATCTCGCTGCCAAGCGCGGCTACACCTATCGCCTCACGCGGCGCCAGTTCCTCGTGGCGTCATCCGCGGCGGCGCTTGCGGCCTGCGCGCCGGCGGCCGTCACGCCGGGCGCGAGCGGGAGCCCGAGCGCTGCACCCGGAAAGGAGCTCAAGATCGGGCAGCTGCTGCCGTTCACCGGTGTCTACGCCGAGCTCGGCAACTCCATGCGGCGCGCAAGCGAGCTGTACTTCAAGCTGAATGACGGCCGCATGGCCAACCGTCCGATCAAGTTCATCTACGAGGACGACGCGAACGTCACCGCGACAGGCGTCGCGAAGACGCAGAAGTTCATCGATCAGGACCAGGTCGATGTGATGATGGGCGTCGTCCCCACACCGCTTGCGTACGCGATCCGCCCGGCGGTCCACGCCGCGAAGATGATCTTCATCGACACGAACGCCGGCGGGAACGCGCTCACGCGCGATACCGCGGATTGCAAGCCCGCGTGCAAGAGCCCGTACATCTTCCGCTCGTCGTTCTCCTCGTACCAGATCTCCTATCCGATCGGCGACTACCTGTCGGCGAAGGGCACGAAGGATTGGTTCCTGGCGTACGCGAACTACGGCTTCGGCACCGAATCGGCCGCGGACTTCACCACCGGCGTCAAGAAGAACGGCGGCAGCGTCACTGGCAACGTAGCGCCACCGCTCGCCAACGCCGACTTCGCCCCCTTCGTGACGCAGATCAAGAACCAGCCGACCAAGAACGTGTACTCGTTCTTTTCGGGCGCCGACGCCGTCGGGTTCATCAAGACCTGGAACCAGCTCGGCCTCCCCGCGGCCGGCTACAAGATGTACGGAGCGGGTTTCCTCACTGAGCAGGACGTGCTCAAGGAGGTGAAGGACCTCGCGAACGGCGCGGTCACCTCGCTCTTCTGGGCGGTGGAGCTCGACAACGCCGAGAACAAGAAGTTCGTCGCCGATTTCCAGAAGCAGTACCCGCTGCTCCCTGACGTCTTCGCGGTGCAGCAGTACGACGGCATGCGCGCCCTCGATGAGGCGCTCAAGAGCCTCGGCGGCGACACCACGGACAAGGACAAGTTCTCGAAGGCCCTTGAGGACGTCGCGTTCAAGAGCCCGCGCGGCGATTTCGCGTTCGACAAGACGACGCACAACCCGATCCAGGACATCTACCTTCGCGAGGTGAAGACGACGGGCGGCCAGACGGTGAACACGATCCTCGACAAGATCGCGAAGGTGACCGACCCGGGGAAGTGACCTCGGCGTGAGCCCCGAGCTTCTGTTCCAGCAGGCGCTGAACGGTCTCTCGTTCGGCGCCTTGCTTTTCATCCTCGCCGCGGGCCTGTCGCTCGTGTTCGGGATGATGGACGTGGTCAATCTGGCACACGGCGCCTTCTACATGCTTGGCGCCTATGTCGCGCTCTCCGTGGTGCAGCTGACCGGCTCGTTCTGGCTTGCGCTGGTCGCAGCGCCCATCGCACTCGGGGCGCTCGGATTGCTTCTCGAACCATTGCTACTGCGGCGTCTGCGCGGACGACACCTCGACCAGGTGCTTCTCACGATCGGTGTGTCTTTGGTCATCGTCGACCAGATCGGGCTCCTCTGGGGGCGCGAGGTGCGCTCGTTGCCGTTCCCGCCGGGGCTCGATGGGTCCGTGGCGCTCATCGGCGGCGTCTATCCGGTCTACCGGCTCTTCGTCATCGCGTTCGGCATCGCGCTCGCCGCGGCGATAGCCGTGATCTACCGGCGGACGAAGCTCGGCATGCTGATCCGCGCCGGCGTCGAAGACGCCGAGATGCTCGGCGCGTTAGGAGTGAACACCGATCGGCTGTTCGCGATCACATTCGCCGTCGGCGCGGCGCTCGCGGGGTTGGCGGGCGTGATCGCCGCGCCCGTCTTCGGCCTGCAACCGGGGATGGACGTCGATGCGCTGCTCTACTCGTTGGTCGTGGTGGTGGTCGGCGGGCTCGGCACGCTCGGCGGTGCCGTCGCCGGAAGCGTGCTCGTCGGACCGGTGGACACCTTCGGCAAGGTGCTCTTCCAGGAATTCGCGCTTGCCGTGATCTTCGCGATCGTCGCACTCGTCCTGCTCTTCAAGCCGACAGGGCTGCTCGGCCGGATCCGGATCGCACGATGAGCAGCGCCGTTCGCTGGCTCGCGGTCGCGGCCGTCGCCATCGGCCTTGTGGCCTTCCCTTACTGGAGCGCGGCCTGGGAGTCATCGCGGTTCGCTACGACCGTGCTGCGCGACATGCTCGTCTTCGCGATCTTCGCGCTCTCGCTCGATATCCTCGTCGGCCACGCGGGCCTGCCCTCGCTCGGACACGCCGCATTCTTCGGAGGAGGCGCGTACGCCGCGGGCATCGCGAGCCAGCGGCTCGGCACGGATCAGCTGCCGGTCACGCTCGGGGCGGCAGTGCTGGTGGCGGGGGTGCTCGCGCTCGTGATCGGGATGCTGGTCG
>VBIL01000144.1 GCA_005879975.1 Chloroflexota bacterium | reverse complement strand
AGACGTACACGGTGACGCGCGTCATGGGTCGCGACGACGACGGCAGCGCGCGCCGCGTGCTCGGCACCGATCTCATCAGCCCGCCGGTGCGTATCGGGCCGCGATCCACGCCGACGTACACCGCGCTCGCGAATGCCGCCATCCAGTCGTTGCCCGGCGGCGTGACCGTTTTCGCCGGCCAGCGCGATGAGGGCTTCTACGTGGACCTCGGCTCGATCTTCGATCTCGGCGCACTCCGTCCTTTCCAGAATCTGCACCTCATCCCGCTTCCGGCCACGGGCGGCAAGGACGGCACAAAGGGCTACAACGTTCACACCATCGCGATCCAGGTCCCGAAGACGGACCTGACCCGCGACGGCGCGATGCCCACGAACGTCATGGACGCGAAGTCCGTGATCGGCGTCTGGGCGACGGCCAGCCGGCAGCGCGGCAAGGTCCGCGGCGACGACGGCGAGGCGACCTCCGCCGGCGGATGGACACAGGTCTCGCGCCTCGGGAACCCGCTCATCAATGAGGTGATCATCCCGATCGGCAAGAAGGACCGCTGGAACGCGCGCGAGCCGCGCAACGACTCCGATGTCCTCGCGTACTACAAGGATCCAGAGCTGCAGCGGCTGCTGCCGGTGCTCTATCCAGGTGTCTTCGCGAACCTTGCCACGCTCGTCGGCACTCCCGCCGCGGACCGCCCGCGCGATGACCTCGTCGCGGTGCTCGCTACCGGCATCCCCGCTGGCATCATCCCGGGCTTCCAGAACTTCACCGGGTCGCGTATCGCCGACATGCTCCGACTCAACATGGCGATCCCACCGACGGCGAGCCCCAACACGATCGGCCTGCTCGCCGGCGACGCCGCCGGATTCCCGAACGGCCGCCGGGTCGCGGACAACGTCGTCGCCATCGAGCTACGTGCCGTGGCCGGCGTCACGCTGCCGCTGGTCCGACCGAGCTACACCGCGGACGGTGCGGCCGCGCTCCTTACGGACGGCACGTCGAACGCCGAGGGCTACCTCTCGACGTTCCCGTATCTCGCGCACCCGAACGAGGGCTTCGAACACAGCCACGACTAAGACCAATCCCCGCGTCACGAGACGCCGCGTGGATGCTCCGCGCGGCGTCTCCGTTTGCTCAGCGCGGCGTGGGAACGGCCGGCTCGCCCTCTCGGCCGAGCCGCCGTCGTGCTGTCTCGCGGTTCCCGGTGGCCGGGACGTGCTGACTGGCTTTCGCCAGCCCGAAGACGGGCATGTTGCCGTAAATGGTCTCGTAGCGACCGGCCTCGACGAGATACGACTCATGCCAGATGCCCACCGAGCCATCGGTGCCGATCGTCCGGTTGAACCGGCGCCACGCTTCGACGTGTGGCTCGCGCGGATCGCGCGAGAACCTGTCGAGATCTTCGAAGCTCCGCCAGTACTGGACGAGGGCCGCACCGCGTCAGTAGAGAAAGGTCTCCGCTCCCAAGAAGCGCGTCTCCGGATCCTCGGACAGGCTCTTCACCATCGGCCCCATGGCGCTCACGACCGGCCACCACTTTCGAAATGCCAGTAGCTGGTTCACGCGCGCCCCGATGATGAGGATCGCATGAACTCCGCGAGCAACCGGTGGAAATGGTGAACGCCGCCTTCTCGCGCGGGTGAGTACCGTCCGCGTTCGTACAGGCGCGACCGCACGCCGCGCTGCACGGCTTCGACGATCGCCTCGTCCTCCCGCTCCACGCGGTCGAGCCCCGCGCCCGCCCCGGTCTCACGTCTGGCGTCGTCCCACACGAACGGCAGGAACGAGACGCGGGTGCGATCGACCGAGAGCGGTGTGACCACGTTCACCGAGACGCCCCAGGGGTAGACGTTGAACATCGTCGTTGGGAAGATCCAGAAGTAGTACGCGGCGATGGGCCGCCCGTGGTCGCGGTGCGAGCTCGGCAGAGCGAAGGCGGCCTCGCCCGGCTTGGCGATCCCAAGCTGCAGCACCAGATAGCGTTCGAGCTCGACCGCGTATTCGCCGTAATCGAGCGTGGCCGCGAGACTCGAGTGCACGTAGGGGATATGGAAGCCCTCGAGATAGTTGTCCACGTAGAGCGCCCAGTTCGCGTTCACGAGGTAGTCGCGGGCCCCCGCTGCGTCGTAGACGAGCGCGTCGAACGGAAGTCCGGCGAGGCGCGCGCGCATCGGCGCGACCGCATCCTCGAACGTTATGGCAGGCGTGAGCGAGACCATGAGGAACCGCTCCCAGGTGCCGAGGCCGACTTGGGGCAGGTCGTCGGATGGCGACGGAAAGTCCTTCGTGGCCTCGAACTCAGGCATCGAGTGGAAGCGCCCGTCGAGCGTGAAGCGCCGCCCGTGGTAGCGGCAGCGAAGCTGCTGCTCGTGTCCTGCGCCGTCGACGACCAGCGTGCCGCGGTGCGTGCACACGTTCGAGAGGCAGTGGAGTTGATCGCGCATGTCGCGCGTCAGAAGGAGCGGCTCGTCGAGCGCGCCCGGAAGGAGCGTGAACGGGTACACCTGACCCGCCACCTTCACCAGATCGTCGTGACCGGCGTATTGCCAGGTGCGTGCGAACACGCTGTCCCGCTGCGACCGGAAGAGGTCCGGATCCGAGTACACGCGCGCCGGCAGGGTCCGGGCGACGCGGATATCCGGATCGATCTCGAAGACCCCGTCGCTCATTTCAGGGCGATGCTATCGAGCGATGCGAGACTGAACCCGTGCACATCCTCGCTCTCAGTGATGTCGTCGACGAAGCCGTGCACGCACCGACTGCGCGAGCGCGGTTCGGGCGGGTGGACCTCGTACTCGGCTGTGGCGACCTGCCCTACGACTATCTGGACTTCGTTGCGACGGAGCTCTCCGTTCCGCTCTACGCGGTCCACGGAAACCATGATGTGCCGCCGGAAATGCTGGACGATCCGACCATCGGCGACTGGTGGCGGGGCATCGATCTCCATGGACGCACCGTCGCCGTCAACGGCCTGCTGGTGGCGGGGCTTGGCGGGTCACGCCGCTACAGCGACGGGCCGTACCAGCTCACGGAGGGCGATATGTGGCTCGCCATGGTCGGGATGATCCCATCCCTCCTCGCGAACAAGCTGAGGCGAGGTCGTTACCTCGACGTGCTCGTGACGCACGCCCCTCCCCGAGGGATCCACGACCTCCCCGACCATGCGCATCGGGGATTCGGAGCGCTTCGCTGGTTCCTGCGCGCATTCAGACCGCGCTACCACCTGCATGGCCACTCCCACGTCTACGACGCGCGGACCGTCACACGCACGCAGTACTACGACACGATCGTGCTGAATACGTTCGGGGCTCGCGAGATAGACATCGATGCTTTCAAGTAGCGTCGCCCACGCCGACTTCCAGCGCGCCAGGCGAAAGGCGTTCTGGCGTCGTCTCGCGAGCTGGCTGGTGCGCGCGGACAACGCGCTCCTCGCATTCGAGGACGTCCGCAAGCACCTGCGCGCTCATGCACAGCGCGAGGGCGGCATGCGCGAGGTGGCGATCGATCAGATCGTCGGCAGCGTCGGCCGCTACCGCGATTTCGATAGCGCGTTCCTGCCGCGGCAGGTGCGCACTCGTGGCCGCTGGGAGAGCATCGACCGGGCGTACCTCGAGGGTGTTGAGCTCCCGCCAATCGAGCTCTACAAGATCGGCGAGACCTTCTTCGTAAAGGACGGCAACCACCGCGTCTCGGTGGCACGGGAACGCGGCCAGGCTTTCGTCGACGCACGCGTGATCGAGGTGGCGTCGCCCGCGCCCATCACCTCGGCCGAGGACCTCCTCGACTGGATCCGCCGGGACGACATGCTCGCCTTCTACGCCACGACTCGGATCGCGGACCTACGGCCCGGCGCTCGCATCGAGCTCACGCTTCCCGGGCAGTACGAGAAGCTGCTCGAGCACATCTCGACGCACCGGTGGTACCTGGGGATCGAGAAGAAGCGCGAGATCCCGTACGACGAGGCCGTCGCAAGCTGGTACGACCGGGTGTATCTGCCGACCATCGAGGCGATCCGCCACGCCGACGCGTTGCGCGATTTCCCGCATCGCAGCGAGGCGGACCTCTATCTCTGGATCACGGAGCACCATTGGTATCTCCATCAGACGGGTCTCCCGAAGGGTCACGACCTTGAGCAGATCGTCAGCGGGTACGCCGCGGAGCGCAGCGAGCGTCCGCTGAAGCGGCTCACCCGCGTGATCCGACGGCGGGACCCGAGCCCATGAACCGCTAGGAGGGGCGTGCGGTTGGCGCGGCCAGTGACGACACGAGGTCAAGCTGATCGCGAAGGTCGCGGGTGATGAGAAACCTATCCCGCACCCGTTCGCGACCTGCGTCCGCCATGCGCCGACGCAGCGCCGGATCCTTCAGGAGCTCGACCATGCGCTTCGCGGCCTCCTCGACGCTCGTGACCAGGAATCCGGACACGCCATCCTCGATCTGGATGACGATCCCGCCGACCTTCCCGGCCACGACCGGCACGCCCTTCCAGAGGGCCTCCGCGACGACGAGGCCGAAGCCTTCGCGGAGTGACTTCTGGACGACGACTGCCGCAGCCCGCTGGAACGCGTTGACCGCCTGGTCCTTTACGCCGTCGAGGTTCGTGAAGAGGAACACGTCGGGATCCTCACGCGCGTGCGTGCGCGTCCGGTCGAGGTATTCCTGACCTTCGGGGTCGTCGTCCGCAAGCGAGCCGATCATCACGAGCTGTACGCCGGGAAGAGCGACCTTCACGAGCCGATAGGCGTCGATCACGCCGAGAGGATCCTTCCATGGATCGAAGCGCGAGACCTGCAGGAGGATCGGTCGCTCGAGGTCGACGCCCCACCTCTGCACGATCGCACGCGCTTCGCCGAGCGGCATGTCCTGGTTCTTGAGCGACAACGGGTCGATCGTCGGCGCCTGGATCAGCACCCTCTGCTTGAGGTCCGGGCGCACGAACTGCGGCATCGTCCAGATGGAGGCGTCGTGCTCCTCGACAAAGGGCCGGAGGAACGACCACACCGGCTGATACGCGGTCGTGAGATCGATGTGGCAACGCCATACCCATTTGGCGCGCCGCGGATCCTTCGCGAAGTGGCGCAGTGCGACCGCCTGCGGATCGTGCGCGAGGACGACGTCGGCATCGGCGAGCTGCGCGGCGTTCTCCCGCGCGACATCGAGGAAGAGCTTGTGCTCCGCCTCGGAGAGGTCGAGCTCCATCCCCTGGAGCGCGTTGTGGACCTTCTTGGTGATGTCGTAGAACGCGGGCGGCGCGTCGAGTACCGCCCAGTGCGCGTCGACGCCCGCATCGCGCAGCAGCGGCACCAGGTTCTGGAGGATCTCCGCGACTCCGCCGCCGTACGCGGTGGCATTGACGTGCAGCATGCTGCGGCCGGCCGCGGTCTTCGCGAGGGCGCGCAGCTCCTCGTACCGACTGTCGCCGATGATCTCGGCGTAGTCGGCGAGGCGTCTCGTCGTGGCGATCGGAACGGGGTGCATGCCTAACCCTGCGTGCTGCCGCGATTTGATCGAGCCCGCGAGGAG
>VBIL01000143.1 GCA_005879975.1 Chloroflexota bacterium | reverse complement strand
GCTCGGGCGTCAGGTGGTTGGTCGTCATGAGGCGCACCGATCTCTGTGACAAAAGCCGCTTGTCCTTGTGAAGGCCCTCGCTCAGGAGCAGACGAGCGAATGCAAGATAGTCGTCGATGGTCGAAACGAGACCTGCCGCGCCTGACGGAAATGCTGGCGCCTTGGTCCACTCGCTCGGTCCGGAGACCGTCTGAAGCTCCAGCTTCCCGGTCTGGAAATTCGTCTGGTAGTAACTCGGCAGCCGGCGGCTCTGCTCCGCGCTGATCGAAAAGCCCGTGTCCTTCATACCCAGCGGCTCGAAGATGCGGACCCTGAACAACTCCCCCAGCGGTTGTCGCGACGCGCGCGCGATCAGGACGCCCAGCACGAGCGATCCGGTGTTGTATTGCCACCGCTCACCGGGCTGGTACATGAGCGGCAGCGTCCCGAAGCGCTTGAGCCACTCGTCCGGGTTATGCGGTGTACGCGGATCCGGCGGCCCCATGACGAGCTCGAGATCTCGTGCCGCCGTGATGATCGGATACGGCGGGTCGAAGGTTGGCTCGAAGATCAGGCCGTGCCCCATGCGGAAGGTCAGCAGGTCCTCGACAGTGATCGGGCGACGTGCGGGGACCGTGTCGTCAAGCGGCCCGTCGATGCGCTTTAGGACTCTGCGGTGAGCCAGCTCCGGAAGCAGCCGATCGACCGGCTCATCCAAGGCGACCTTTCGGTCTTCGATCAGCATCATCGTCGCTGCAGCGAGGATCGGTTTCGTCATCGAGGTGATGCGAAAGATCGTGTCGCGCCGCATCGGCTCGTTGCTACCGAACGCCATCGCGCCGATGGCATCGACTTGGACGTCCTCACCGCGAGCGACAAGGGTGACGATGCCGGGCAGCTCAGCCTTCGCGACGCGAGCGGCCATCGCTTCGTGTAGGCGACCGGATCCGGTCTTTGTCGTGGAGCGTGTCATCCTCATGGCCCTCCCAGCGAAATTCGACGGGGAGCCCAGCGGGCTCCCCGTCGCTGCAAAAACTCGCGAGAGTCGCTAGTCGCGTGCGGCTGCGAGCGCGTTCACCAGTCCTGCGCCGTAGAAGCTGTTGCTGCCCGTGCCCCCCGTGCAGATCTGCAGTGGGACGCCGAAGAATTCGACGCCCGGATCGTGAGTGGTCGGGCACGGCATCTTCGTTGCGGTCCGGCGCAGCGCGGACGCCACCGCGCCGCCTGACATACCGGGGTGCGCCGCACGGATGAGCGCGGCCACGCCAGCCGCGTGGGGCGCCGCCATCGATGTTCCGTTCAGCCACGCGTAGTAGTTGCCTGCCGGATCGACGACGAGCCGATTGATCGCCGCTTCGTCGGCGAGATCCAGCGCGGTCGACGAATACGTCGAGAGAACTCGTCCGCGAGACGAGTTGAACGTGGGCGTCTGGTATCGGGAGCCGCCGGGCGCGGTGACGTCGGTGAGCATCCCTGTCGTCGAGTACCACGTGAGCAGGTTCTGCGCTCCGGTCGCCGTGACGACGACGACCCCGGAAATCTCGGTGGGCAGGGTGACGCAGCTGTTGTTCACGGGCCGCGTGACTGCCGCGCCAGGTGGAAAGTCGGGGCTGATCTCATCCTTGACCGGGTGATTGAGATCGATCCCCTCGTTGCCCGCCGCCGCGACGAGCACCACGCCCTGCTGCTGCGCGTAGCTGGCGGCACGCGAGATCGCCTGGATGATGGCCTTCTGTTCCTTATCGTTGCGGCAGTTGAAGAGCCACGGATCGGCGAAGAAGCTCATGCTCACGACATCCAGCTTCTGATCGCCGGCGTAGATGAGCGCGTCGACGACGGAGTCGGTAAAGAAGTAGCCGTTCGCGGTGCCCGCCTTAAGGGAGACGATGGTCGCCCTGGGGGCGACGCCGGCAACGCCAGTGCCGTTGATCGGCGCGGCGACCGTCCCAGCCGTGTGCGTACCGTGCCCCGCGTAATCCTGGAGCGCGGCTTTGTTGGAGCAGCTTCCACGCGTGACCTGCTCCTGCGGTAGAGAGGTGGGCGTCGTCGAGTAGATGAAGACGCACGACGCGGCCAGGTCGACGTTCGGCATAAGGTCGCCGTTATGCAGGTCGACGCCGGTGTCCATCACGCCGACTCTTGCCCCTAAGCCCCTATTAACCGCGTACGAACCGGACGTTGTGGCGTTGATCGCTCGCATATCCCACTGGCAGGGACCGAGCGGGTCCGGGCCGGTCGTCGGCGAAACGCTGAACAGCGTCGCGCAGGCAGCGGCCTCGGTCGACTGAAGGTGCGTGTTATCAGGTACTTCAGCGCTCTTCGTCCCGCCCTGGGCGAAGCCGGCATTGAGCGCGGCGCCGACGATGGCGCTCGATCCTCGCACCGCCGTCGCGAAATTGGGGTTGGCCGACTCTACCGTGGCGACCCCGACCTTGTTCATGTTGAGGATCGCTCCTCCGGCCGCCTCGATCGCGTCGACAGCCGCGTCGGACCGGCTCTGATCCACGAGCACGATGTATTCGTTAACGTTCGACGCCGCGCTCGGGATCGCCCCGACCGTGGCGGTTGACGCGATGACGCAGAGAGCGACCAGTAGGCCTAAAGACTTTGTCCTGCTCACAGGTTCCCCCCCTTTTACACGCCGAGCCATGGACCCAGGCCCGGCGGGTCGAGAGCATAGCCGCGTGAGCGATCGGCTGAGCGGCCGCTGGCACGTCGCATGCGAAATGCCGCATTGTGGGGGTCATAACGTGTCGTCGGTGGGTGATCGCTGCGCTCCTCTTCTCGATCGTCGTCCTCGCGTGCACGGGTCCGACCGCTAGACCCGCAGGCTCGGAACAGCCCGGCGGCGAAGTTAACAAGGCGCAGCCATCCCTTCCGCCGGGCAGGAACGCCCCCGCCGTCCCCGGGAAGATGCGCTCGGTAGGTGTCGTCGGGACAAGCGTGGCGGCGAGCGGGGACTTCCGAGGCTCCGGCAGGTCGCAGATCGCGCTGCTGCAGGACCCCTCACGCGATCTGAGTCTCAAGATCACCGTGCGCGATCAGAACGCAGGCGGCGAGACGTTCTCGGACTCGACATGGCTGACGACGGCCCCGAACTTCTTCGCGCTCGCGCGCGCAAAGTTCGCCGTGGCGGACGTGACCCTCGACGGGAAGGACGACCTCGTAGCGCTGTACAACGACGGCGACAACGGTGTGCGCCTGCTGGTCTTCCGCTCCACGGGGACGAGCTTCATGCCACCGGAAGCGTGGTGGGCGAGCCCTGACTACGCATGGGCGCGCGCGACCAACATCATGGGCGCGAGCCTGGCGGGCGCTCCTCACGATGGCGTCCTCATCACATACCAGTACGACAGCTTCGACATGCGTCTCCACTACTTTGCGTCGACGGGTTCGTCCTTCTCGTACGGGGGGAGCGACGGGGTCTTCGACTCCGGAGTCGGCCAGTACGGTCCGTCTACAGATCTTCGACTACCGCCCAAGCGGATTCGTCATGGACAGGAGCGTGTACGAGACGAACGAGGGCGAATACGACCTCGCCAGCGCGTCGATCGCCGCCGCGGACGTCAACGGCGACGGAAGGGATGAGATCCTCTCGCTCTATGGCGCGGACGATGGAAGCGCTCGCGTCCACGTCTTCGACCCGGCGAGCTCGTTCCGACCGGCGAACGGTTTCGCCGGCCTGGCGACACTTCCATCCGCCTCCACGTGCGCCGGAGCGACGGCGCTCCTGGTCGGCGACTGGAACGGGGACGGCAAGGCCGACCTGGACGCGCTCTCGCCCGCTGACGGCGTGCAGGTCCGGAGCAACCTGCTGGCGAACCTCGGCGGGAGCTTCAAGCTCACCTCGACGGCTGAAGAGACGCTCTGCCCGCGCTGGCCGCTCACGGGTCTTCCGTTGAACAGAGGTCCGGCGACGAGGCGTCCCCTGTACGTGAAGATCGACAACAACCCGCACGCTCGACCCCACTACGGCATCAGCAAAGCCGATCAGGTCTACGAGTGGCTGGTGGAGGGCCTCACGACGCGTCTCGCAGCCGTGTTCCAGTCGCAACAGCCCGACGTGATCGGGTCGGTCCGGAGCGCGCGGATCACCGACACGCCGATCGTCCCCAGCCTCAGGGCTGCGTTCGTCTATTCAGGTGGCGGGCCGGAAGAGCTCATGCGCCTGCACTACGACGACGCGGTCGCACACCGCTACGTCGATCTCTCTCCGGGATACGGCTGGGGTTATCGCGTCGGCTTCCGCGACGCGCCGTATAACTACTTCACGAGCTACGCGGCGCTGCGCGACGCGCTCGCGGCCGCACCCGGCGGCAACGACTCGGTGAACGTGCCGGCCTGGGACTTCCTCCCGCCGACGACCACCGATGCGCTCGCTGGAGGCTTCAGCACGAGTGAGCTGGCGAGCGGCATCAGCGTCCCGTATCGCGCGGGCTTCGAGGTTCGCTATCAGTACGACCCGACGTCGCGAAGCTACGCGCGCTACCAGGACGGCGTGCGCGAGATGGACGGCGCCAACCGACAGATCGTGGCCGCGACAAACATCGTGATCATCCAGACCGAGGTCCACTTCACCGACCAGTACGGACTCGACCCGGCGGGCAATCCAAAGCTCTTCATGGAGCTCAACGGCACCGGCAAGGGCATCGTCTTCCGCGATGGCCGGCGGGAGGAGGTCACCTGGACCCGTCCGGATGTCTTCGACGTCTTCGATCTACGCAACTCGGCCGGTGAGATCGTCCGGCTTGAGCCCGGTCAGACGTGGATCCACATCGTGCCGAAGGACTGGACGATCCCCAGCCAGTAGCCGGAGGAACGCGAGGCTGGCATCCGCGACGTCTTGCCGCCGCGCGTCGCAGGTGATCGCATGTCCGCTCCCGTCGAGGAACAAAGTCGTTACAGGGCCACTCAGCCGGCGCGCCAGCTCCTGCGCATAGGCGACCGGAACGAGGCGGTCCGCGACCGCGTGCGCAACGAGGGCAGGGCAGGTTATCTCACCGAGCCTGCCGCGGACCCGACGGATGCCGGTGATGAGCTCGGCCACTGCGCGAACGGGCACCGGGTCGTAGCAGGTCGCCGCGGCACTGCTTTCCACCATGTCGCTCGCCGGGGAGGGCCAGCGGCGGATCACCCGCCAGACGTACGGCGCAAGGTACGCGAGGCGATTTGCGACAGCGAGCGCGGGAGCGTACAAGAGCAGCGCTTTAGGCCGGCGGCGGAGGGCCACGTCGAGCGCCATGGTCGCGCCCGCCGAGACTCCTCCGACGACGACCTCACGGTGCCGCGCGGTGAGCTCGTCGTACACCGCGAGTGCCGCGGACATCCAGTCTTCCCAGCCGAAGCGATCCATGTCGTCCTGACACGTCCCCCGGCCAGGAAGGAGCGGGGCGCTCACGCTGTAGCCGTCGGCGACTAGGGCGTCGCCGACCGAGGTCACGTCAGCGGGCGTCCCCGTAAGCCCATGGAGGAGCAGCACCGCGGTATTGCGGGCGCTCGGAGGCCACGGAAAGGCGCTCCCGTTAATAACATGAAACACCCAGGCATACGGCATGCCCGTTGCATTTAGGACGGTCATGCGGGTGCAGGTCACCTCGTGTGAGCGGTACCGGCTTCGTGTGACGACCTGGGGCAGCGGCGCTCCGCCGCACGCCGTTGTGCTGCCGGGACTCTCAGCCGACTGGCGAGCTCTCGCCCCGCAGATCCGGACGCTCCGCCGCCTTGGTTGGTCCGTTCACGTCATCGATCTCCCAGGCTTCGCGTTGCAGCCGTCGCTCAGGGCGGCCGACGCGAACGTGGTGCAGCTCGCGGACTACGTCGCGAAGGTCATCGAGACGCTCGCGATCCCCCGCGCGCTCGTGCTCGGGCATTCGCTCGGCGGCGGGGTCGCGCTTCACTTGGCGCTCCGCCGGCCCGAGCTGGTTATCGGCCTCGTCCTCATCGCACCGGCGGCACTCGGGGTTTCGCTGCACTGGATCTACAAGCTCTATTGCGTTCCGCTCCTGGGGCGGCTGCTCCTCCGGCCGAGCGTCCTGCGGGCTTCGACGATCCGTCAATTTCTCGTCGGCAGCGGCCGGCGGAGCGACGTACGGTTCGTGGCACGTCTCGTCCGACACGGGATCAGTGCACGACCGCGCGCGCTCTCGGCCCGCGCCATCATCTGGGCGAATCAGCCGCGGCGCTGGCGCAAGGCGCGGGCGCACCGACGCGAGACGCTGCAAGGAGCTGCCGCTTGCGGACGTGCAGATCGCCCGCGGCGTCGGCCACTCGCTGCCCCTCGAAGCGGCGGGCTGGGCGAACGAGCACATCGCGCGTTTCCTCGCGTCCCTGACCGCGACCATATCGCGAGCCGCCTGACCTAAGTCGCGGTCAGTTGCGCTCCGATCGCCAGGCGGCGATCCGCTCAAAGACGCTGCCGTCATCGAGGGCGATCGCTCGACGGTTGCGCTCGGCGACGAGACGGGCGGTCCGCGCGGCGCGCTCGGCGATGCGCCGTCGCTCGGGTACGCGCTTCGCGCGCTCAGCGAGCACCCGCGCCGCGTGCGTGTGCGCGAGCGACTCGGTGAGCCGCTCGGCATGGAGAAGGATCGGTCCGAGGTCCTCGTCCTCGAGGCTCGCGCCGCGAAGGAGCCCCGGACCCTTGCGCCGTACGAGGCGTCCCACCAGTCCTCGCAGGGACCCGACGACGTGGCCCCGCGCGGCCGCGAAGTCGGAGCCGACCCGCCCGTTGAAGCGCGCGCCGGCGAGCAGGCGGCTCGGGCCGCCTCTCACGAGCGAGGCCGGTCGCTGCATCGTCCACTTCATGAGGTCCTTCACGGCCATGAGCGATTGGATCTGGGACGTGCCCTCATAGATCGGGGTGATGAGGCTGTCGCGCATGAAGCGGCCGACGTCGTACTCATCGACCACGCCGACCCCTCCGTGAATCTGAAGCGCGAGGCGGCACACCCGCACGGCGCCCTCGGTCCCGTACCACTTCACAAGCGGCGTGAGCTCGCGAGCCTCCCGCGCGGCGCGCTGGTCGCCGCCGAACATCACGAGATCCTGGAGGACGGCCGCCTCATAGGCGAGCGCGCGAGCCCCGGCTACGGTCGTCTCCATGTCGAGCAGCATCTCCGCGACCATCGGATGCTCGCGGATGGGCTTGCCCATCTGGACGCGTCGCGCCGCGTACTCCGACGCTTTCTCGAGCGCCGCCGTAGCGACACCGATGCCCTGGATCCCGACACCGAGGCGCGACTCGTTCATGAACGTGAGGATCTGCTTCCATCCTTCCCCGGGCTTCCCGAGAGCCGCGGAGCGCGTGCCCTCGAAGACGAGGGCGCACGTCGGCGATCCGCGGATCGTGAACTTGTGCTCCGCGCGCTCGACGACGTAGTTCCCACCCTCGCGATCGGCGATGAACATCCCAAGGCCATCGAGCCCGCTCGATCCGGCGACGCATCGCGCGAGCACTATCACCATCTCGCCCTGACCCGCCGATATGAACTGCTTGCGGCCCTGAAGCATCCAGCAGCCGTCGCTCCGCTCCGTCGCGGTCGTCGTAAGGCGGCCGACGTCCGAGCCAGCCTGCGGCTCGGTCATCGCGACCGCGCCCATCATCTCGCCCTTGGCGAGTCGCGGGAGGTACTGCGCCTTCTGCTGGTCCGTCCCGAATCGGTAGATGAGCGCGGCCGGAGAGTTCCAGCCGATGCCGTGCTGCACCTGCGTCGACAGATCGGCTCGGGCCAGCATCTCCCCGATCATCATCGTCACCGTGAACGGCAGGCCCGCACCGCCGAAGTCCGGCGGGACCGAGGGCGAGGCGAGCCCAAGCTCCGCGAGACCGCGCAGGTTCTCGAGCATCGGCTCGTTCATCCGGACCTGGCCGTTCTCGCGGATCACGCCGATCTCATCGACCTTCGCCGCTCGCGGCGCGATCTCGGTCGCGATGTACTTGCCCGCGAGGTCGAGGATCTCCCGCCAGGTGGACACCGTCGCAGCGACGTCGGCGCCCTCGCCTTCGACGGCCCGGACGACGCGCGACCACGGAATGACCTTGTCGAAGACCTCGACGAGATCAGGGTTGCCGCTGAAAAAGTTCGTCGCGGTCACAGGCTGAAAAACGGCCGCCGCGATCGCAGCGACTCCGTTGGCGCGAAGCGATCGCCCCGCGCGGCGGCGAGCCGTTCGAGCGACGTGACGATGTGCTGCCGCTGCGCGTCCGCGTAGCGGAACGGGCCGCCCAGGAACGGCGGGAATCCGAGCCCGAGGACCGCACCCAGGTCGCCCTCCGCCGCGGAACGAAGCACTCCCTCATCCAGACACCGCGCGGCCTCGTTGACGAACGTGAGGGTGAGACGCTCTGCCATGTCTCCACCGGCCGGATGCGTCGGCGCGCCCAGGATCTCGCGCACTCGGGGATTCGGCCTCCGCCGGCGCCCCTCGTAGCGATAGAAGCCGCCGCCCTTGTGCTTTCCCTTGAAGCCTTCCGCCACGAGCGCATTCACGATCGTCGGCGCAGCGATGCCGCGCGCCTTCGCGACGGTCTCGCCGGCGTGCGCGGCGACCTCGAGGCCCACCTCGTCGACCAGCTGCAACGGTCCGACGGGCCAGCCAAAAGCTGTCATCGCGCGGTCGATCTCTTCCATGGAATCGCCTTCGGCGAGCATCATGAAGGCCTCACCGATCATGGTGGAGAGCACGCGGGTGGTGAAGAAGCCGGCACCGTCGCGCACCACGATCGGAGTCTTTCCCAGCGCCGCCGCGGCGGCGACCGCGGTGGCGACGGCTTCGGGCGACGCGGCTTCCGGCCGAACGATCTCGACGAGCGGCATCTTGTGGACCGGCGAGAAGAAGTGCATTCCCACGATGCGCTCCGGAGCGCGCGCCCCTTGCGCGATCTCGGCGATGGGCAGAGCCGACGTGTTCGAGGCGATGACGGTGTCGGTCCGCAGCACCTGCTCCAACTCCTCGATAACGCGGCGCTTCGTCGCGATCTCCTCGAAGACCGCTTCGATCACCAGGTCGGTGTTCCGGAACCCTGCGAGATCCGGCCCTCCCGTGATCCGCCCGATGATGCGGGTGGCCTCGCGGCGCTCGAACACGCCTTTCTTCGCAGCGTCCGTGGTGAGGTCGCGGATCGTAGAGATGCCCTTCGCGACGGCCGCCGCATCGCGGTCGCGTGCGCGAACGCGTAGGCCGGAGGAGGCGGCCGCTTGCGCGATGCCCGACCCCATGAATCCCAGCCCGACCACGCCGACGTTCGCGACGGGCCGCGGCCTGATGAGCCCCTCGAAGACGGCCTTGCGCTGCCGGAGCGTGAGCATCGCCAACGCGGTGAGATTGTGCGTGGTGTCGCTGACCGCCAGCTCGCCGAACGCACGCGCATCCGCGTCGAGACCAGCGGTGATCCCCTTCGCGAGGCCCACGGCGATCGCATCGATCGCCGCGAGCGGAGCCGGATAACGCCCCTTCGTCTCCGCGAGCGTGCGCGAGCGCGCCTGCCGGAGCGTGAGCGCGCGGACGGGCGCCAGCCACGTGGCAGCCCGCTCGACGGCGCTCGCGCCGCCCTTCGGCTTGCGCTTCCGGTCGCGCAGGGCGTGATCGGCGGCCGCCTGAGCAAGGACCGCCGGATGCACCACCTCATCTACGACGCCGGCCCGCAGCGCGCGCTTCGGGGAGAGCAGGCGCGCCGCGAGGATCAGGTCGAGCGCGCGGGGAAGGCCGATGAGACGGGGCAGCCGCTGCGTCCCACCCGCCGCAGGGATCAGCCCCAAGCGGGTTTCGGTCAGGCCGACTCGGACGGTCGGTGCGTCGGCCGCGATCCGCGAGTCGCACGCGAGCGCCAGCTCGAGCCCGCCGCCCACTGCGGGACCGTTTATCGCCGCCACGGTGGTAAACGGAAGAGCCGCGAGCTCGTTCAGCACACGCTGCATCGCGCGGATCGCTTGCTCCGCTTCGGCCTGCGACGCTCCGCGGAGCAGGGAGAGATCGGCGCCGGCCATGAATTGGCCGTCCTTCCCGCTCGCGACGACCAGACCGCGAGGATGCGCTTCGCGAGCGGCCGCGATCGCGGCGCCGAGATCCTCGAGAAGCTTCACGTCGATCGCATTCACCGAGTCGTCAGGGCGATCGATGACGATTCGCGCGACTCCGGAGGAGTCTGCGGGCACAAAGGCGACGGAGCGCCGTGGCTCCGCCGGTGCCGGGGCGACGCTCTCCGCCGGGTGCGAGGCGATCACGCCGCGCGCTCCAGGAGGATCGCGGCTCCGTTCCCGCCCGCCGCGCACGCGGTCGCGAGGCCGTACCGCGCGCCGCGGCGCCGCATCTCGTTCGCGAGCGTCAGCACGATCCGGGCCCCCGTCGCGCCGAATGGATGGCCAAGGGCGATCGATCCGCCCATCACATTGATTTTTTCCAACGGGATGCGCCCGACCCCATTTTTCTCCAGGACGACGAGCGTCGACAGCACCTGCGCCGCGAACGCCTCGTGGATCTCGAAGAGATCGATGTCGTCGAGGCTGAGGCCCGCGCGCTGGAGGGCGATCGGGATCGCATATGCCGGCGCGATGAGCAGCTGGTCCGCCGGATCGACGGCCGCATAGGCATAGCTCCGGACCGCGGCGAGCGGCTCGATCCCCATGGCCCGCGCGCGCGCTTCGCTCGCGAGGACGACGGCAGCGGCGCCGTCGGTGAGCGGACTCGCGTTGCCGGCCGTGATCGTCCCATGCTCCCGGTCGAACACGGGTCGCAGGGTCCCGAGCTTGGAGAGCGTGGAGTCGCGCCGAATGTGGTTGTCGGTCGTGACCGCGTGCCCGTTGAGGTAGACGGGGCCGACCTCCCGAGCGAGTCGGCCATCGTCCCAGCCCGCCGCGGCGCGCTCGTGGCTGCGGAGGGCCCACGCGTCTTGGTCCTCCCGCCGGATGGCGTTGATCGCTGCCATGCGCTCGGCCGATTCGCCCATGGTGAGACCGGTCGAGGTCTCCCGGATCCCCGGCGCCACCGGCGCGATGTCGGAGGCGCGGACATCCGCAAGGCTGCGGGCCTTGTCGGGCAGGCTCTTTGCCTGCGAGGCGGCGATCAGAGCGCGCGCGAGGCGTGGTGTCAACGTGAGCGGGACGTTGCTGAGCGACTCGCTTCCCCCGGCCACGACGACATCGGCAGTGCCGCCCGCGATGTGGTCGGCGGCGCTGGTGATGGCGACGCAGGCCGACGCGCAGGCGAGCCCGACGGTGAAGGCGGGGATGCGCGCGGGCATCGAGAGCGAGAGCACCACTTCGCGAGCAAGGTTGTGGTAGGCCACCGGCCGCGCCACGTTCCCGAAGATGACCTCGTCGACATGGCCTGGATCGAGCTCCGTGCGGGCGAGGGCCTCCGCGGTGGCGGCGCGCGCGAGGTCCAGGACGTCGAGTTCGGCGAAGGCGGTCCCTGCCTTCACGAACGGCGTGCGCGCACCGCCGAGTATCAAGGCACGCGGCATTGCGCTTGCAA
>VBIL01000142.1 GCA_005879975.1 Chloroflexota bacterium | reverse complement strand
CATTTGACGTACCCCAAATTGCCACTTCACGCGCTTCTCGAGAGCGCCGCCCGCGACCGTCCCCAGGCAATCGCCACCGTCTTCGGGGGAGCCGTCGGCCGCCGATGCATCGACGCCGCCCTCACGTACCGGCAGCTCGATGATCTCGCCAGCCGCTTCGCCGCCGGCCTCCAGCGCCTCGGTGTCCGAAAAGGCGACCGCGTGGCGCTGGTCCTCCCGAACTGCCCGCAGTTCGTCTACAGCTTCTTCGGCACGCTGAAGGCGGGCGCGGTCGTCGTCCCGACGAATCCCC
>VBIL01000031.1:11136-39338 GCA_005879975.1 Chloroflexota bacterium | reverse complement strand
CCATTTGACCGACCCCCTTGAAATGTGCCCGCAGCATACACTACAGTCCGGCGGTGGCAACGGCAGCGAACGCTACAGAGGCAGGAGCCTCCCTCGACGAGCGCATTGCCGCGGCGCGCCCGACCCTCAGCCCGGGGGAAGAGCGCGTCGCGTCATTCTTCGCCCAGCATCGCGAGGAGGCCGTCTTCCTCTCCGCCGCGGAGATCGCCCGGCAGCTCGAGACGAGCGACGCGACCGTGATCCGCGCGGTGCAGTCTCTCGGGTACAGCGGGCTTCCCGCGCTCAAGGCTGAATTGCAGGACGCGCTCCGCTCGCGCGCGACACCGACGCTCCGCCTCGGCCGCAGCATCGAGGACCTGGGCGACGAACCGTCGCTCGTTCTGGAGCATGTTCTCGCGACCGAGCTGCAGCTGCTGCACGACGCGCGAGAGACGCTCCGCGGCGCCGACTTCGCGCGGGCGTTGAAGCTCATCGCTGGCGCGCAGCGCGTCGTGATCCAGGGCCTCGGGCCGAATGCTCCACTGGGCGAGTACTTCGCCGCCCGACTACGGCGAATGCGGCGACCGGCCGTCGCGGTCGGCGCGCGCGGCCAGGCGCTCGCGGACGCGCTGATCGATATGCGGCGCGGCGACGTCGTCATCGTCATCGCGTACGACCGGTCGAGCCCCGAGGCTGAGCTCACGCTCGAACGCGCGCGCGAGCTCAAGCTACCGTCCATCCTCATCACCGACACGCTGGGCCTCGCGCTCGCCGGTCAGTTCACGGTCGCGCTCTCGGCGCGCCGCGCGGGCGGGGGTATGTTCCACCTGTCGGCGATGACGATCGTCGTCCTCGACGCCCTGCTGTTCGGTCTCGCGGGTCAGGATCGAGCGGCGGCGCTCGCCGCCGCTGAGGAGCTTCAAGAATTGCGCGCACGCATCGACAAGCGCGCGATGGGGGGAATGGAGTGAGCACGCTCACGGAAACACGCACGGGACTTTCGAGCGCGGAGGTTCGCAGCCTCCGAGAGCAGTACGTGCCGAAGGGTCTGCACGTCGGCACGCCGGTCGTCGTCGCGTCGGCCTCGGGCGCCCTGGTGTTCGATCCTGAGGGCCGGCGCTACCTCGATTTCGTCGCGGGCATCGGTGCCCTGAACCTCGGGCACCAGCATCCCGAGATCCTTGCCGCCGTTCGGGAGCAGCTCGATCGATACGCGCACGTGTCGGCGCAGGTCGTCACGTACGAGCCGTACGTCCGCCTCGCTCAGGAGCTCGATCGGATCTTTCCGCACGCCGAGGGCAAGGCGGTCGCGACGAAGAGCGTGTTCGCGAACAGCGGCGCGGAGGCCGTCGAGAACGCGATCAAGATCGCGCGAGCCGCCACCGGTCGCGAATGGATCATCGCCTTCCAGAACTCGTTCCACGGCCGCACCTATACGGCCATGACCGCGACCGGCAAGACGAAGAACTCGCGGATGGCCTTCATGCGTTCGACCACGCCGAATATCGCCCATCTCCCATACCCCTATCCCTACCGGCCGATCGCGGCGGTGGGCGAGGAGGAGCTCGCGGAGCTCCACGTGCGCCTCTTCGAGCAGGCACTCGACACGAACCTTGCCCCGGAGCATGTCGCCGCGGTCATCATCGAGCCGGTCCAGGGCGAGGGCGGCTTCGTCGTCCCGCCGGCTCGGTTCCTCAAGCGGATCGCCGCGATCTGCCGGCGTCACGACATCCTCTTCATCGCGGACGAGATCCAGACCGGCATGGCGCGGACCGGCCGCATGTTCGCGATCGAGCACGCCGGCGTCGCGCCGGATCTGCTCGTGACCTCAAAGTCGCTGGGTGCCGGGTTCCCGATCGGCGCGGTCACCGGGCGCGCGGAGCTCTTCGATGCGCTCGGCCCGGGCACGCTGGGAAGCACCTTCGGCGGTCACCCGATCGCGTGCGTCGCGGCGCTGAAGACCATCGAGATCATCGAGCGCGACGGACTCGTCGCGCGTGGCGGCGAGATCGGGCGCGTGCTGCGTGGGCGATTCGACGCGATGGCCGAGCGCTTCGCCTCGATCGGCGAGGCGCGCGGCATCGGTGCGATGCAGGCGATCGAGCTGGTCCGCGATCGCAAAACGAAAGCGCCAGCGCCGGACATCGTCGACGCGACGATCCGCGCGGCGTGCGAGCGCGGCCTCTTGCTGCTGCGAGCCGGCCTCTACTCGAACGTCATCCGCACGCTCGTCCCGCTCACGATCACCGACCTGCAGCTCAACGAAGGGCTCGACATCCTCGAGGCATCGCTGGCGGCCACCGCGAAGGATGGGGGAGGCTCACGGTGAGCGGTGACATGTACCGGCGTGAGTTCCTCCGCCGTTCCGCGCTCGCGGCGGCGAGCATCGCGATCTTCGCGTGCACGCCGAGCGCGACCGGCCCGACGGCAACGCAGGTACTCAAGCCGGTCAAGGGCGGCGCGCTCACCTGGGGCCAGTGGGACAAGATCGACGTCATCGATCCCGCGCTCACCACGGGCGCGGCCGCGGGTGAGATCGCACAGAACATCCTGGACACGCTCATCACGATGGACAACGACCAGAAGTTCTACCCGGCGCTCGCCTCCAAGTGGACCATCACGGACTCCTCGAAGACCTTCACCTTCACCCTCCGCGACGACGTGAAGTTCCACGACGGCAGCACCCTCACGGCAGCCGCGGTGAAGGGATCCTTCGACCGGATCCTCGATCCCAAGACGAAGGCGGGCGCCGTCGTTTCGCTGGTCGGGCCAATCGACAAGATCACCGCCCCCGACGAGCGGACCGTGGTCTTCAGCTTCAAACAGCCGTACCCGGCGTTCATGCTGCAGCTCTGGCGCTACTTCTTCGGCGTCCTTTCGCCGAAGTACCTAGCGACGCTCAAGCCCGGCGACGTCGCGGCCGAGCCCGTGGGCTCGGGGCCTTTCATGTTCGCCGGCCGATCGACCGATGGCGTCGTCACGATCAAGGCTTTCCCGGACTACAACTGGGGCAACGAGCTCTTCAAGAACCGCGCCGCGCCGTACCTCGATCAGCTGAAGTTCCGCGCCATCACCGAGCCGTCGACCCGCGTGGCCACCCTCGAGAGCGGCGAGAACCTCTTCATCGACGAGATCCCCGAGGCCGACTATGCGCGTCTCAAGGAGGACCGGCGGTTTCGCTTTGTCCAGTCACCCCGTGCGAGCCACACGCTCGGTTTCAGCATGAACGTCACCAAGGCGCCGACGGACGACCACGCGGTGCGTGAGGCCGTGAACTGGGCCGTCGACCGCAGGTCGATCGTCGACAAGATCTTCTTCGGCGTCCACCACGTATCCATTGGCCCGCTCTCCGAAGGAGTCTGGGCGCGCGACGAGACCATCGAGAAGTCATTCGGCTTCGACCCGGCGAAGGCCAAGAAGATCCTCGAGGACGCGGGCTGGAAAGTCGGAGCATCAGGCCCGATCCGCGAGAGAAGCGGCCAGAAGCTCGAGATCGCGCTCGCCACTTTCCGCAGTCCCTGGACCGAGATCGCTCAGGCGATGCAGTCGCAGCTTCGCGACGCCGGCATCGACCTCAAAGTGCAGGTCATGGAGCGCGGGCCGTATCTCGATTACGTTCGCGGGTACAAGCACAACATGGCTGCCACGTCGTCGACGAGCATTGATCCGGACGGAGTCCTCCGTGTCTGCTATCACTCGGCGAACCGGGGCTCCGGAAGCAACTTCTCCAACACGAACGATCCGCAGCTTGACGCGCTGCTCGCCAAGGGACAGTCGCAGGAGCTGAACACACCGGAGCGCAAGCAGACCTACGTCGACGCGCAGAAGCGGGTCATGGAGATCCTGCCGTTCGTCGGCGTGATGAGCCAGGTGCGGGTCGAAGCGATGTCGACGAAGGTGCACGACTGGAGGCCCGGCCCCGACGGACTCACCGGTACAGCGATGAACGACGTCTGGCTGGAGAGCTAGATGGACCTCACCACGCTCGCCATCGCCGCGACACCGTCGTTCATTGCCAGCGCGGTCGAGTTCGTCGAGGCGACCACGATCGTGCTCGCGGTCGGGATCACGCGCGGTTGGCGGGCGCCGCTCGCCGGCAGCGCGCTCGCCGCGCTTACGCTCGCCGTGATTGTCGGAACGCTTGGGGTTGCGCTCGTCACGGTCGTCCCCGAGCACCTGCTGCTCGTTCTCGTCGGAACGCTGCTGCTGCTGTTCGGGCTTCGTTGGCTCCGCAAGGCCGTACTCCGCTTTGCGGGGATCGTCGCGCTGCACGACGAGGAGGAGATCTACCGGAAAGAAGTCGCCGAGCTTCGCGCGCAGGGCCTCCGGAGGACCCAGTGGGATTGGGTCGGGATGATCGTGGCCTACAAGGCCGTCCTTCTGGAGGGCATCGAGGTGGCCTTCATCGTCATCGCGTTCGGCGCGAAGGGCATCGGCGCGATGAATGCCGCGATCGTCGGCGCCATCGCCGCCGGCATCATCGTCATCGCCCTCGCGGCGGCGCTCCGTCATCCCCTGACCGCGGTGCCGGAGAACTGGATGAAGTTCGGCGTGGGCGCGATGCTTTCGAGCTTCGGTGTCTTCTGGTTTGGAGAGGGTGTCGGAGCGCACTGGCCGGGCGACGCGGCCTCGATTCCGTTGATCCTCGGCGCGTATCTCGTCGCGAGCTGGCTAGCCGTGCGGCTCCTGAATGGCCTCCTGCCGCAGGGCGCACGGGTCGAGGCGCGGAATGTTTAGCGTGCTTCGGGCGATCTGGGACAACACGTACGGGCTGCTCGTCGATGATGGCCAGCTCGCAGTCGGGGCAATCGCCGCGCTCGCCATCACCTGGCTGATCGCGGCCTCGAGCTCCGAGGCGCTCCGCGAGAACGCGGGGTGGGTGTTGCTCGTGCTGGTCCTCGCCCTGGTCATCGCGAACCTGTACCGCGCCGGGCACAACGCGCGGCGCCGCACCGGGTAACGACGGCCGAACCCGCCGACCTGATCCTTCGCGGCGGAAGGGTCTGGACCGTCGACCCGAGTAAGCCGGAGGCGCGAGCGGTCGCCGTCCGCGGTGATCGCATCGTTGCTGTCGGTCCGGAGTCCCACGTGCTCGGACTGCAGGGACCGGCGACGCAGGTCATCGAGCTTGGCGAACGGCTCCTGCTGCCGGGGTTCATCGACGCGCATACGCACTTCGGGAATGCCGCCGCGTGGATGTTCCGGGTTGGCCTCTATGAAGAAAGTGAGGCGCGTCAGGCGATCGATAAGGTCGCGGCCGCGGCGAAGCGCGTGCCGGAGGGCCTTTGGATGACGGGCGGCGACCTCGGCGCGGCGGAGGCGTGGGCAGCTGATAGCGCCGGGCGCGCACGCCCCGCCCCCATGCCGATCGATCGCCACGCGCTGGACGCTGCCGCTCCGCGACACCCGGTTCTGCTGCGTCGCGTGGACGGCGCGTATGTCGCGAACTCGGTTGCGCTGACGCGTGCGCGATTCGCCGCTGGCGCTCCCGATCCGCGAGGAGGTCGAGTTGAGCGCGATCCGGCGACCGGTGAGCCGACGGGGGTCCTTCACGGTCGCGCAGGCGAGCGAATCGTCGAGCTCATGCCGCCCGCGAGCCTGGAGTACATGCTCGTGGGCGCGCGCGCGGCCCTCGAGGACCTGCGGAGCGTAGGGATCACGTCGATCCACGACGTCGCGCGCCTGCCCGAGGTCTCGCGGATTCACGTCTTCCACACGGACGTCGAGCGCAGCGCCACCGACCTCGACATCTTCCGCGAGCTGCAGCGCCGCGACGACCTGACGGTCCGGGTCTACGCCTTCCTGACCCTAGCGGTATGGCGCGACATCCTGCGCTGCGGGATCGCGCCGCGCTCTGACGACGGCTTGATCCGGTTTGGTGGGCTCAAGGCATTCATCGACGGCTTCCTCATGGAGAGGCCGTACACGAATGACCCCGACCATGCGGGGGATTTCACCTTCCGTTTCGTCGACGAGCAGACGATCGCCGCGGACATCGCCGGCGCCGACCGGGCCGGCTTCGATCCCGTCATCCACACCATCGGCGATCGGGCCCACCGCCTCTTGCTCGATTGGTACGAGGCGGCCGTCCATGCCAATCCAATGCGCGACCGGCGCTTCCGCGTCATCCACGCCTGGTACCCGAGCGCGCGCGAGATCCAACGCGTCGGAGGGCTGGGGCTGATCGCGGACGTCACGCCACAGCACCTGGTGAACGACGTCCGCTCGGTCGAGCGACGTCTCGGTCCGGAGCGCTCGAAGACCGCGCACGCGTGGCGGTCGCTCCTCGACTCGGGAGCGCGCCTCGATCTGGTCTCGGACTGGCCGGGGTCTTTCAACGAACAGCGCGCGACCCCGCTTGCGCCGCTCGAGAACATCGCGCTCGCGGTCGGCCGCGAATGGCACCCCGACCAGGCGCTGACCGTCCCCGAGGCCATCGCGGCGTACACGTCGACTCCGGCCTACGCGTCGTACGAGGAAGATCGCAAGGGCACCATCAGCGAAGGCAAGTTTGCGGATCTCGTCGTGCTTTCGCGCGACATCCTCTCCCTCAAAGCGGAGGAGATCCGGGCGACCCGCGTCGACCTGACCATGCTGGGAGGGCGCGTCATCTATCGACGGAGCAACTGATCGCGGCGAGGGTCCGCTAATCGGGCTTGACGGTTACCCCTGTTGCGGAGAGTCCGAGGTCCGCAAATCGCGCCTGCGCGACCTGCTCGGCCTGGTCCCACCATCGCGCCAGACGCTCCTCCTGCTCGTACAGTCGCAGGGCGAGCTGCTCCTCGAAGGCCGTGAGCTCGTTCATCAGCCGTTCGCGGAACCGCTCCTCTTCTTCGGCCAGTGTGCGCTGGACCCGCTCGCGCTCTTCGATCGTCCAGGCTTCGAGGCGCGCTGCCTCGGCACGTCGCTGCTCCTTGAGCTGCGCCAGCATCAGATCGAGTCCCGCGACGAGCCGGCTCTGTTGATCCGCGAGCCACTGGTCCACGCGGCGATCGGTCTGTGCGACCGCGCGGTCGAGACCTTCGCTCCACGCGGCCCGTGCTGGCGCAGTGACCGGCGCGTCCGCGTCTTGCGTTCTGAGGTTCGGAGCGCGCGGCGTCTCCTCGGCCGCGACATAATCCGCGTCGGCGCCCGCTCCCTGATACTCGAGGGAATCGGCCAAGGCGTCGGCGATCTCGGGCGTCACGTCCGACTGCTGCCAGAAGCTTTCCGCGCGTGTTCCCAACCGCAGGCGAAGGGGCGTCGGGTCGGGCTCGGGTATGTACGTCATGTCGCGCCTCCCAGGTTCTCGTAGGAGGTTTACACGTGTGTGCCCGCCCGCTTATCCCTCGAACGGGGGGATATCTCGCGCCGGCGGTAGCACCCGCGCTCGTGGTCGTTGCGCATGCCGACAGCCTGCATGAACGACTCGACGATGGTCGGGCCGACGAACGCGAACCCGCGCCTCTTCAGGTCTTTGGAGAGCGCAACCTTGTCGTCGAATGCCCACACGTAGCGATCGAATGAACCGAACTCGCGACGCACCTCGCCGAACGCCTTCGCATTCGTGATCGCCGCCTCGATCTTGGCGCGATTGCGGATGATCGACTCGTCCCTCATGAGACGCGCGACCTCGCGCGCTCGGAACCCTGCGATCTTGACGGGATCGAAGCGTGCGAATGCGCGCCGGAATGCCGGGCGCTTGCGTAGAACCGTTTCCCACGACAAACCGGCTTGCATGCCTTCGAGAACCAAGAACTCAAAGAGAGTTCGATCGCGATGCTGCGGCACACCCCACTCCCGATCGTGGTACGCGAGTAGGGGCTCGCGTGATGCCCACGCGCAGCGTCGGCGCGGCGGCGCCGAGGGCCCCCGCGCGGCGGAGGGGTCCCCGGCCGATGCGGCTGGGGATACCGCCGCGTTGAGAGGGATTCGGCGCCGCCGCGCCGTACCCGCTACGACCCGCCCCATCGTTGCAGCAGCTCGGGGATCTCGGAGAGGCGAGTGATCTCGGCGGAGGGCACAGCGATCGACGATGGGAAACCGGATTCATTCTTTCTCCATATGCCGCGCATGCCGGCCTCGAGGGCGCCGGAGACGTCGTCGACCATGCGATCGCCGACCATCACGCATTCGTCGGGCCTGACGTCGAGCCGCTTCGCGGCCTCCTCGAACACGGTGTGATGCGGCTTGGAGTGCGGAAGGTCGGAGGTGTAGAGGATCGCGTCGATCAGAGCGGCGAGACCGTGGGTGGCGAGATCGGCGTTATGCCAATCGGCGGCCCACCAGGTGTTCGACAGGAGGCCCAGCCGGTAGCCGCGGTCGCGCAGCAGCGTGAGCGTCGCGACCGCATCCGGATCGACGGACGACCATCCAGCGATCGCCTTCGCGTAACCGTCCATCGCGCCGAGCAGCTCCGCTCCGCTCACCGGCACCCCGAGCCGGTCGAAGCCCTCACGAACGAGGCCCGTGGGCGGCCCGCTCCATCGCTCGGTGTCGACCCGCTTCCAGTGCTCGCGCTCGGCCTCGCGCATCGCCAGCACGTACGCATCGCGTGATGGCCACCGACGATCGGCGAACTGGGTGACCAGGTGGTCATAGGAGGCCGCCCACTTCGCATCGGCGCCGGTCTCCCAATCCGACCAGTGCACGAGCGTCCCACCGAGGTCGAAGATCACGCCGCGCGGGATCGCCATGCCGCAGCACGATAGGGAAGGCGGCGCATACGCGAAAAGCGCATCCTGTCTTCGTGCCGGATCTTTCCTGGCTGTTCTGGCTCTTCATCCTCGCCCAGTTCTTCGTTCCCCTGTACCAGAAACAGATGCTCGAGCTCCGGCGGAACCGCGCCTTCCATTCATTTGAGCAGCGTCGGAAGACTCGCCTCATCACGATGATCCATCGCCAGGAGACGATGAGCTTTCTCGGCTTCCCGATCGCGCGCTATATCGACATCGAGGATTCGGAGCAAGTGCTCCGCGCCATTCGTCTCACCCCGCCGGATATGCCGATCGATCTCATCGCGCATACACCGGGCGGCCTCGTGCTAGCCGCCGAGCAAATCGCGTTCGCGTTGAAGCGACATAAGGGAAAGGTGACCGTCTTCGTGCCGCACTACGCGATGTCCGGCGGAGCGCTCATCGCCCTCGCCGGCGATGAGATCGTGATGGACCCGAACGCGGTGCTCGGTCCGGTCGACCCGCAGCTCGGGAATCAGCAGGCAGCTTTTCCTGCCGCCTCGATCCTCCGTGCCCTCGCGCAGCCCAATCCGAACCGAGACGACCAGACGCTCATCCTCGGTGATCTGGCGGAGAAGGCGCTTCGCCAGGTGAAGGCGACGGTGAAACGGCTCCTCCTCGAACATCACTCCGAGGCCGACGCCGAGCGGATCGCGACGAAGCTCAGCTCGGGCGAGTGGACCCACGACTACGCGCTCGATGTGAAGGAGCTGCGCGAGCTCGGCATCGCGGTGCGGGAGGAGATGCCGCGCGAGGTCTATGACCTGATGGACCTCTTCCCCCAGACCAGCCAGCGGCGTCCGGGCGTCGAGTTCATCCCGTTGCCCTACGCGCCCGCACCGCCGGCCATGCCGCGCAAGACTGAGCGCTGATCTAGCCGGTCGCCGTTGCCTTGCGCACTCGTTCGCGCGTCAGCGGAAGCTGCCGCACCCGCGCGCCGCACGCCGCGTAGACGGCGTTCGCGATCGCTGCTGCCGTTGGCACGGCGCCGGGTTCGCCGACGCCCGTCGGTGGTCGGGTGGCGTCGCCCTCCACGAGCACCTCGATCTTCGCCGGCGCATCGTTGAAGGTCGCGATGGGGTAGGCGTCCCAGCCGGTCGTCACCACTCGGCCGTCGCGGTGGCGTAGCTCCTCAAGAAGCGTCCACGAGGCGGATTGCTGGATGCCGCCCTCGATCTGGTTCCGGACGCCATCGGGATTGACGGTCTGGCCTGGATCGACGACGCACCACACGTTGAGCAAGCGGACCTGCCCCGACATCGTGACCTCGACCTCCGCGACCTGCGCGACATACGTGTCGTGGTAGACGGTGCACGCGATCCCGCGACCGTGGCGCGCCGGCATCGTCCCTCCGCTCCAGCCACTCCGCTCTGCGACGCGCTCGACGACCCGTCGGAAACGCGGATCCTCTATATGCCGCAGACGAAACGCGAGCGGCTCCTGGCCCGACGCAGCTGCGAGCTCGTCCATGAAGGATTCGATCGCGAAGACGTTCTCCGCTGCCGCGAGCGATCGGAAGTTCGCCGTGCGCAGGCGCGTCGGTTCCAGATGCAGCGTCACTTTCGCCGCGAACGGCCCGTAGGGCGGGATCGCGTTGCGCCCGGACGTTACCGATAGGACCTGCGGATCCAGCCCGGCCGCCGTGTGCACGTTGGTGTGCTCGTCGTACTTCCAGGCGAGGATGCGGCCGTCCGGATCGAGTCCGGCGGTCACCTCAAGGAGCGCCTCCGGCCGCGAGGGCGACCACGCGAATTCTTCCTCGCGCGTCCACTGCAGGAGGACGGGCCGCCCGGCGCCCTTCGAAAGGATCGCGGCTTCGATCGCGGCATCGGGATGGCTGTTGCGCCCGTACGAACCGCTCGTGATCTGCGGCAACACGCGGACCGTGTCTTCGGGCAGCCCCACGGTCTTCGCGACCTGCTCGCGGACGCCAAACGGCCGGTGTGTGCCCACGTACATCGTCGCGCCATCCGGTCGCACATCCGCGACCGCCGCACTCGGACCGATCGGTGCGTTCGCGATCGGCGGCAGGACATACGTTTGCGCGAGCCGCAGGGATGCGCGCGCAAGCGCCCGGTCGACGCCGGCGTCGGACCGCATCGGCACGTCGGCGCTCGGCCCCTCGACCGGGACAAGATGCCATTCGGCCTCGACCGCCGCCGCTGCAGCGCGGGCCTGCTCTTCGCGTTCGGCCACGACGCCCACGACATTGCCCTCGCGGATGACCGCGACGACGCCCGGCATCTTTCGCGCGGCCTCGTCGTTCAACGAGCGCAGCTTCGCGCCGCGGCCGGGCGGGCGGACAATCGCTCCTCGCAGCATGCCCGGAAGGCGGACGTCCGCCACGAAGGTCGCGCGGCCGGTGACGATGTCGCGCGCTTCGATGCGAGGCAACGGCTGACCCACGTAGCGCCGGCGCGAATCCGGCATGAGTGGCAGCTGGTCGGGTACGGCCCCGGTGAGTGGCGTGCCATTGAGAAGGTCCGCATACGGGATCCTCCGGTCTCCGCGCTCGACGACCGTGCCGCGATCGGTGTCGAGCCGGTCGACGGGTACGCGAAGCTTCGCGCTCGCACGCTCGAGCAGCTGCCGGCGCGCGAACGCGGCGGCCTTGCGCAAGCGCGGTGTCTCCTGGGCGATCGAGTGGCTCCCGAACGTTCCGAAGTCGAAGGGCACCTGCGCCGTGTCGCCGAGGACGACGTGCACGCGATCGATGGGCACGTCGAGCTCGTCCGCGACGAGCTGCGCGAAGGCCGTCCGGATCCCCTGGCCGAAGTCGATCTTGCCCGAGAACGCCGTCACGGTGCCGTCGCGTTCGAGACGGATGCGCTGCTCGAGCCGCTCAGGATCGCTCCGATCCCACATCAGGACGCCGCTCTCTGCACCGCGCGAACGGCGCGTCCATACACGCCGCACCGGCAGAGGTTGCCAGCCAGGGCGTCGCGGATGGCGACCTCGTCGGGGGAGGGATCTCGGGCGAGGAGGGCGGCGGCGGAGATGAGCATCCCGCTTGTGCAGTAGCCGCATTGCATGGCGTCCTCTTCGGCGAAGGCGCGTTGCACCGGATGCAGATCCTCCCCGCGCGCCAGGCCTTCGACCGTGGTGATTTCCATCCGCGCGGCCTGATCCGCCGTGAGCAGGCACGACGCCACCGCCCTCCCATCTGCGATGACGAAGCACGCGCCGCACTGGCCGCGGCCGCAGCCGTAGCGTGTGCCGGTGAGCGCGAGGTCGTCGCGCAGCACGCTCAGGAGCGTCGCGTTCGGCGGGACGTCGACGTCGCGCCGCGCGCCGTTGACCGTGAGCGCGAGCTTCACAGGAGGTCGGGAAGCCGCATGCGGACGGCGGCGATCAGGACCTCGCGAGCGATGGCGTCGGCCATCGCGCCGATCTCGCCGGAGAGTGAACGGTCCTCGTCGACTCGAGCCGATCGCTCACGGACGACGCGCCGCGCTTCCTCGACGCCCGGGCCGGCCCTGGCCTCGAGCAGGTCGAGCCCCTGCGCCGCGCAGAGCGCCTCGATCGCGAGGACGTCCCGCGTGTTGCCCACGACGTCGACGAGCTTGTGAGCGGCGTGCACGCCCATGCTCACATGGTCCTCCATCCCCGCCGACGTCGGGAGCGATTCGACCGACGCGGGGAAGGAACGCAGGCGGTTCTCGGTCACCAGCGCGGCGGCGGTGTACTGCGCCACCATGAACCCCGAATTCGTCCCGGGATCGCGCGTGAGGAACGGCGGCAAGCCGCTGGTGCGGCCGTTGGTCATCCGATCGACGCGCGCCTCGCTGATGTCCGCGAGCTCAGCGACCGCGATCGTCGCGAGGTCGAGTGCGATGGCGACCGGCTGGCCGTGGAAGTTCCCGCCGCTCACGACGCGGTTGTCCTCGGCGAAGACGATTGGATTGTCCGTGACCGCGTTGATCTCGATCTCGAGGACACGCCGCGTGTAGGCGATCGCGTCGCGCGTCGCGCCATGCACCTGCGGCATGCAGCGGATCGAATACGGATCCTGCACGCGGGGGTCGCCGACCCGATGCGACGCGACGTTCGGACTTGCGGCCATCAGGGAGCGCAGGTTCGCCGCGACGGCCTGCTGGCCGGGATGCGGACGCGTCGCGTGCAGCTCGGCGTCCCAGGCGCGATCGGTCGATCGAAGGGCCTCGGCCGACATCGCGCCGACGATGTCCGCGGTGGTCGCGAGCACCTCGGCGTCGTGCAGCGCGAGGCAGCCGATGGCGGTCATCACCTGCGTTCCGTTGATCAGCGACACGCCCTCTTTCGGCGCGAGCTCGATCGGCTTAAGCCCGGCCGCCTTGAGCCCTTCCGCGCCGGGGCGGCGCTTCCCTTCGGCCACCGTTTCGCCCTCGCCGATCAGCACGAGGGCGGCGTGGGCGAGCGGGGCGAGGTCGCCCGACGCTCCGACGCTCCCGTGTCGAGGAATGACCGGATGGACGCGCCGGTTCAGCATGTCGCAGAGCAAGTCGATCACGTCTGTACGTACGCCGGAATGTCCGGCCGCAAGCGTATTGGCGCGGAGGAGCAGGATCGCGCGCACCACATCCTCGGGAAGCGCCGGCCCGACGCCGACGGCGTGGCTTCGCACGAGGTTGCGCTGCAAAGCGCGGAGATCTTCGTGCGCGACGCGCACCGTCGCGAGATCACCGAAGCCGGTGTTCACGCCGTAGACGGGATCGTCACCATCGGCGATTTGCGCGACCACCTTGGCTGCTTGCTGCACCTGGCGCTCCGCGGCGCGATCGAGGCCCACAGCCACGTCGCGGCGGGCGACCGCGACGACATCGGCGATCGCCAGATCGTGGCCGGTGAGGCGAAGGGTCGCTATTTCAGGTTCTCGCGATACCAGCGGCCGAGCTCGGTGTAGTGCGCCGCCGCATGCACGGTCCACCGCGCATCCTCGGGGCGCACCTCGCGCACCACCTTCGCGGGGACGCCGAGCACGAGCGAACGGGCGGGCGGCGAGAACTTCTCCGGCAGCACCGCGCCAGCTCCCACGATCGTCTCTTCGCCGATGACGTTCCCACCCACCAGCACCGCGGCCTCCCCGATGAGGACGTTGCGGGCGATGACACTGGAGTGCACGAGCGCGTTGTGCCCGATCGTCACGTCCGGGCCCACCAAGGTCGGCTCTCCCTCGTCGGTGTGGATCGTGGAGTTGTCCTGGACGTTGGTGCGCTCGCCGATCACGATCCGATCCATGTCGCCGCGCAGGACCGTCCCGAACCACACCGACGCGCCACTTTGCACCGTCACGTCGCCGATGAGCACGGCCGTGGGGGCGATGAACGCATCGGGGGCGACCTTCGGCGTCTTTCCGCGGTAGCCGTAGAGCGGCACGTCGGGAACAATAGTGCGATGAAGACGCGCGACCTCCGCGTCACCGGCTATCGCCCGCTCGTCCCGCCGGCGATCATCCTCGAGGAGCTTGCCCTCTCCGAGAGCGGCTCGCGTGCTGTCGCCCGATGGCGCGATGAGCTCGCGCGCATCCTGGATCTCGAGGATGACCGCCTCATAGCGATCGTCGGCCCGTGCTCCATACATGATCCCCTCGCGGCCCTCGACTACGCGCGCCACCTGCGCGCGGTCGGCGACGAGCTCAAGGGCGACCTCGTCGTGGTGATGCGCGCGTACTTCATGAAACCGCGCACCAGCGTGGGCTGGAAAGGTCTCGTCTCGGATTCTCGCCGCGACGGCTCGTTCCGTATCAACGACGGCTTGCGGATGACGCGCCGGCTTCTTTTGGACCTCGTCGAGATGGGGATCCCGGCCGCCTGCGAGTTCGTGGATCCAATATCGCCGCAGTACACGAGCGACCTGGTCGCCTGGGCGGCGATCGGCGCGCGTACGACCGAAAGCCAGGTTCATCGCGAGCTCGCGTCCGGTCTCTCGATGCCCGTGGGGTTCAAGAACGGGACCGACGGGAATGTCCAGGTCGCCATCGACGCGGTGCGCACGGCGCGCGAGCCCCACAGCTTCATGGGGGTGACCGAACAGGGCCTCGCCGCGATCGTCGAGACCGGCGGGAATCCAAGCGCGCACGTCGTCCTTCGGGGCGGCACGCCCGGTCCTAACCACGGACGCGAAAGCGTTGGCCGAACGCTCGAAGCGCTGCGCTCGACCGGTCTGCCCGCCAACATCGTCATCGATCTCTCGCATGGGAACAGCGGCCGGGATCACCGCCGCCAGCAGACGGTCGCCCGCGACGTCGCGGCGCAGATCGCCGAAGGCGAACGCGGGATCGTTGGCGTGATGGCCGAAAGCTTCCTCATGGAGGGTCGTCAGGAGGCCGATGCGGAGCCGCTCGTCTACGGGCAGAGCATCACAGACGCGTGCATCGGATGGGAGACGACCATCGAAGTGCTGCGGGACCTCGCGACGGCGGTGCGGGCGCGCCGGATCGTGGTGTCTAGCTCTGACGCTCGATCAGGCGATACCCGAAACCCCGCGCCGTCTCGATCGACACCTCGGTGACGAGAGCCTGCTCCAGCTTCTTGCGGAGTCGGCCAACGTGCACGTCGACCAGGCGCGTGTCGCTCCCAGGCTCGTAGCTCCAAACCCCGACCAGCAGATCGTCGCGCGTGAACACGCGTCCCGGCTCGCCCGCCAGCGTCCGTAGGAGCTTGAACTCGGTGGGCGTGAGCGGAAGCTGCTTGTCGCCCGCGATCGCTTGCAGGCTCGCGAGATCGACGATGAACCGGCCGAACCGGAGCTGCCGAGCCTTCTCGTGATCGCCGTGGATGCGGTCGCGACGGAGGAGCGCCTCGATACGCGCGGCGAGCTCGTCGTTGTCGAACGGCTTGCCCAGGTAGTCGTCCGCGCCGATGCGCAGACCGACGACACGATCGGGCGGGTCGTCCTTCGCGGACAGGAAGAGGATCGGAACATCCGAGTTGTGCCGAAGCTGAAGGCAGAGGCTTATGCCATCGACGCTGGGCATGAGGACGTCGAGCGTCACCAGGTCCGGATGGAACTCGTTGAAGGAGTCCATGGCCTGACGCGCGTCCGTGATGGCGCGGACCTGGTGCCCGGCCTCCGCGAGGACGGTCGTGACCAGCTGTGCCACATCGCGGTCGTCGTCGACCACGAGGATGCGGCCCCCGAGCGCCCCCGGGCGTGCCGCCGGAGCAGCTTCTTGCTCAAGCATGTGTAACGAAGGCCCGGCATATGGCATGCCATTTGTGAAGACGAGCGCCCGCTCGACCGCCTTTGTACCGCGTTTAGCCGCTGCTACGCGAGGGCGGCGTTCACCCGAGCAAGCCGGTCAGCGATCCAATCGCCCTTTGCGCCGACCTCCTCGGGCCACGGTGTAAAGAACAGCCGGTCGGTCTCGTCCTCGATCTTCTGACGCACCTGCGCGCCTGGTTCGGTCGTGCCGAGCGCGTCAGGCGCCACAAGGCCACCCTTTCGCAGTCGCGCCAGGGACGCGCGCACGTCCTCCGGACGTTGGTGAGGCAGGAGCTCGGCGAGCGCCGTCTCGTCGGGAGCCTCGCGCCGCCAGATCCGCGTGAGCACCTCAACGTCGGGTCCCGCGAGTCCCGCCGCGCGCCACGCCGCGACGTGACAGTCGTCACGCACCTGCCAGAGCCCATAGACGGCGGCGTCGAGCTGCGCGAAAGAGCCGGCGGGCGGGTCGTCCCCGCGATATGCGAACGCGAAGGGCGTGTGTTTGCGTTCGCGCGGGTCGGGTGACCTCGCCGCCTCTCCGAAGGCGCGATCGAGCAGGCGCGCTAGCAGGGAGAGCTCATCATTTGGGAGCACGGCGAGCGTCGCGTAATGCGCGCGTGCCGACTCATGCATCGCCTGCGCGAGACCGCGACCTCTCTCGGTCAGGTGCCAGCGCCCGTCGCGCTCCTGGACCAGGCCCGCGCCGCGTGCCGCGGCGGCCTGCGGCAGCCAGCGATCCGGGATGGTCGCATAGGCACTCACGAGGTCGCCTGGCTCGGCGGCGCCGCCCTTCGGACCGCGATAGGAGAGGTTGATCGCCCACGTGAACGCCGGCCGGTCGAGGCCGAGCTCCTCGATCTTCTTCAACGGAAATGTCATCTTTGACCGGCGCTTGTTCAGGAACTCCGACAGCAGCGGCGGGATCTTGGTGGGGAAGGGCGGCCTCACGCGATCATTGTGCCCGGCCTCAGCGTGCGGAGCTCTGCTGCTCCCGCTCGGCGTCCTCGACGCAGTACGGCGTTTCGGGTACGAGCTCGAGACGCTCCTCGGGAATCGGTCGTCCGCACACGACGCAGCGTCCATACTCGCCGCGCTCGAGACGCGCCAGCGCTTCATCGATCAGCGCGATCTTCCCCTCGAACATGGTCTGCCGCGCGAGATCGAGCTCTCGCGCCTCGGTCTCGCTGGCGGCGTCGGCGGGATGCTGATCGACGACCGACAGGTCCCCGCTACTCTCGCGCTGAGGGACCGCGAGCCGTTCGCGGATGCGGTCCACCGTTGCTTGGAGGTCAGCGCGCTCACGCACCAGGCGCTCGCGCATCGCGTTGCGGTCCACGTCCAGGCCTCCGTGCGCCAGAATTGACCCGTGCTTCCTCAGGACGTCAGCAAGCGGCGTTCCGAGCTGCACCTTCTCGACGTGCGCGAGCAGGACGAATGGGATGCGGGCCACATCGAAGGTGCTCAGCACATCCCCCTCGGCGAGCTCGGGGCTCGCGTCGGCGAGGTCCCGAAGGATCGGGTTGTCGTCGCGGTCTGCCGTAGCGGTTCGCGGAGCGACCGCGCGGCGAAAGGCCTGCGAGCGAGCGGGTTCGAGGCCGAGAACCTGGAGGGTGGAGTCACCGCCTGGGCCCGCTCGGGCTTGCCGCTCGTCGCCAAAAGCGGCGGCGCCGGTCGCGTGATCTAGCCGGTACCCTCAGGCGGATGGCGGAACGCGCGACGCCGGCCCGGGACTACCTAAGCAAGCGCTGGCTCGCCGAGCACCTGACCGAGGAGCGCCGCTCCGCAGATCTCCTGAGCGAGGTCCGCGAGGCGATCTTCGGCGCGCAGGACGGCGTGACGAGCATCCTCACCGTGGTTATCACCGTCGCGACGGCGACGAGCCAACAGTACGCGGTGCTCGTCGCTGGCATCGCGGCGGCGCTCGCCGAGGTCCTCTCGATGGGAGCGGGCGAATACATGAGCTCGAGGAGCCAGCGGGAGATCTTCCTCGCGCAGATCGAGAAGGAGCGTCAAGAAGTTGCGGAGCGCCCCGGAGAATCCGAGGCGGAGGTCGCCTACATGCTCGAACAGGAGGGCCTGCCCGAGGCCTCCGCGCGACGGGTCGCGGCAGAGATCGCGCGCGAGCCCAACGTGCTCCTCAAGACGATGGTCGAAAAGGAGCTGGGGATCACGGTCGAGGAGGGCCACAGCCCGCTTCAGGGCGCGCTCGTCCTCGCGTTCACGTTCGCGGTTGCCTCGCTCGTGCCGATCTCGCCTTTTTTCTTCTTCCCCGTGCCCACGGCGTTGGTGATAGCGGTGATCTTCTCGGCCCTTGTCATGTTCTGCCTCGGTGTCGCGAAGTCCCGCCTCACCGGAAGGAGTCCCGTGCGCTCCGGGCTCGAGATCGTCGGGCTGGTCCTCGCGGCGACGGTCGGGGGATGGATCTTCGGGACCCTGTTGCCCCACGCCCTTGGCTTCGCCGGCGTAGGCGTTTAATTCGCGGCACGACGCTTGCCGCGCAGCCTGGTATGGATAAAGAGAAGCCTCGTCCCGCGGATTCGCCAGAACAAGCGCAGGCCAAGAGCAAGAGTGTCGACGAGCGGATCCCACCGGTGATCGCGCCCAAGGACGGGCTGCCCGGGCCCGGCGAACAGGTGCTCGAGCAGGAAGCGAAGGCGACTCGGCAGCCACAGCGCCCGTAGCACCGTCCGAGCGAGCAGGCACAATGCGTCGGCGGTGCTGATCGAACAGTTCTTCGATCCTGGCCTCGGTCACGCGAGCTACCTCGTCGCGGACCCGGATGCCGGCGTCGCCTTCCTTGTCGACCCCGACCGTCACATCGACGCCTATCTGGCCGCCGCCTCGCGGCTCGGCGTGCTGATCACAGACTCGTTCGAGACCCACGTTCACAACGACTACGTTTCGGGCTCGCGCGCTCTCGCCGAGCTTCGTCCCATCACGGTGCATGCCGGCGCATCGGCGGAGATCGCCTACCCGCACTCCGGACATGCGGACGGCGATGTGATCCAGGTCGGTGAGCTTGCTGTCCGCTGCATCGCGACCCCCGGGCATACACCGGAGCACGTCGCATATCTCGTCTCCGATCGGCGCCGGTCGGACGATCCGCAGTACCTGTTCTCAGGCGGTGCGCTCCTCGTCGGCCACATCGCGCGCGTTGACCTCCTCGGCCCAGAGATCGGGGCAAAGCTCGCACGCTCCGCATACGACACGTTGCGCGAGCGCGTACTTCCACTCGCCGATTACGTCGCGGTCTTCCCGACGCACGGCGGCGGAAGCGCCTGCGCGGCGGAGGTGGCGGGATCACGCTGGACAACGCTCGGGTTCGAACGTCTCCACAACCACATCGCGCGCGCCGCGACCGGAGACTTCGGAACTTTTCGCGCGGTCATCGCCGAAGGTCTCCCCGTCGCTCCGGCGTACTACCCACACGTCCGCACGATGAACGCGAAAGGTGCCCAGCTCTCCTCGCGCTCGCCGCTGCCGCTCCTCCGCGAGCCCGCCCGTGGCGCCGCGCTCATCGACCCGCGGCCACCCCATCTATTCGGCGCGGGGCATCGTCGGGAGGCACTGAACGTGGTCGGTAACGATTCCTTCGCGGTGCGGGTCGGCGCGATCGTTCCGTTCGGCACGCCCGTCGTCATCCTCACCCTCGATGCCGATCAGGCCCAGAGGCTGCGCGCGCAGCTCGCGGTGATCGGCTTCGACGACGTGCGCGGCTATGTGTCGCCCGAGCCGGCCCCCGGCGACGAGCCTCTCCGGATCGAGCAGCTGGACGCTCGGGCCGCCGCGAGTCGGGCGAGCGATGGTGCGGTTCTCCTCGACGTCCGCGAAGATTCGGAGTGGCGCGCCGGCCATGCCCCGGGTGCCATCCATATCCCGTACGAGGTCCTTCGTGAGCGAGCGCGCGAGATCCCGGCTGGCAGGCCGATCGTGACGTATTGCGCGGGCGGGATCCGTTCGAGTCTTGCCGCGAGCATCCTCGAAGCGGCCGGTCGTGATGTCGCGAACATGCGCGGGGGCTTTACGGCGTGGCGTAGCGCGGGACTTCCGGCCTCGCGGGAGACCTAGTCGAAGGCACGCGTCCTGCTCGAAAAAAGAGGAGTGGCCGATCCGTCCTTTCCTCTTCCGAGCCTTACCTTGCCGAGCGAGAGAGCGCTCACACCCCAGAATGGTCTGGTGAGGATTGCCTTTGTTGCTTCAGCCGTCCCGCGTAGGTGCGGCATCGCGACCTTTACTGCTGATCTCATGGCGGCTGTAAAGACGGCCGACCCAGCGGTCCGTTGCATTGCCGCTGCGATCGACGAGCCAAATGCCGCGCGCGCGTATGGGCCGGAGGTCCGGTGGCGGATCCGACAGGGAGACCGCGAGAGCTACCGCGGTGCCGCTCGTGCGATCAACGAGTCGTCCGCCGACGTGGTGAACCTACAGCACGAGTTCGGCATCTATGGCCTCTGGCGCGATGGCGTCTACGAGGACCACTGCGTGCCGCTCCTCGAGGAGCTGACCAAGCCCGTGATCACCACCCTGCATACGGTGCTACCGAAGCCGGAGCCGCAGATCCGCGAGGTCGTCCGCCGCATCGCGGACCGGAGCACGAGGATCGTCGTGATGGCCGAGACGGCCGCGCATCTGCTCGCGGACGTCTACGGCGTCGCACGCCGTCCGGTCGTGATCCCGCACGGGATGCCGGCGATCGTCCCCCACGGCCGTCACCGTTTGAAGCGCCAGCTCGGCATGGAGCAGCGCACGATCCTATCGACGTTCGGGCTCGTTGACCCCCGCAAGGGTCTCGAATACATGATCGCCGCGATGCCGGCGGTGCTCGCGCGTCATCCGAACGTCCTTTACCTCATCGTCGGCCAGACCCATCCAGAGCTTCTCAAGAAAGAAGGCGAGCGGTACCGGAATGAGCTCGTGGCCCAGATCGAAACCGCGAATATGGCGGACCACGTCCGTTTCGTGAACCAGTACCTCACACAGCGCGAGATCGTGGACTACCTGCTCGCGACCGATGTCTACGTCACGCCTTATCTCGACCTGAACCAGATCACGAGCGGCACCCTCGCCTACGCGCTCGGCGCCGGAAAAGCGATCGTCTCGACCCGCTACCTCCATGCCGCCGAGGCGCTCGCCGATGGGCGTGGCTTGCTCGTCGACGTGCGCGACTCAGCCGGGCTTGCGCAGGCCGTGCTCGCGATCCTCGGGGATGGTGCGCTAAAGGCGGAGCTCGAGCGGCGGGCGTATCAGTACGGCAAGGAGATGGCCTGGCCGAACGTGGGACGCCGCGTCCTTGCGCTGACACACGAGGTCCTCGATCGGACGACCCAGCTCTCGGGTGGCGCGCCGCAGCCAGCTCTGGAACCCGTCGAGGCCGACGCACCAGTCCACAGCGCATGACGACTGCCCACCTGGATCGCACCACCCTTGGTCGGCGCCTCGAGCAGAACCCGCTGATAACCGCGCGCGACGTCAAGCCATCGCAGCCGGACCTCGAGGTGGTCTCGGCCTTTAACGCGGGAACGGCGAAGCTCGAGAGCGAAACAATCCTGCTGCTGCGCGTCGCGGAGCGCCCGCGCAGCGATATCGATCCACCGCCGGGCGCCATGATGCTCGACCTGGACGGACCGCACCCGGTCCTCCGTCCACTGCCGAACGGATACACCAAGCACGACGTCATCGGCATGTGCTTTTTCGATACGAACGGCGACAGGCCGCGCGTCGTGGTCGCGTACATACCGAAGGACCTGCCTGGGCTAGATCTTCGGGACCCTCGGTCCATCCGTTATCGGAATCGGACCGGCGTGCTCGGGGTGATCAACGAGGGCTATACCGATTACCTCGCGCAGATGAGCCATCTTCGCGTGGCGCGGAGCGCTGACGGGATCAAGTTCACCGTCGAAGAGAAGCCCGCGATCGCACCCCATGTCGATGTCGAGGAGTACGGAGTCGAGGACCCCCGCGTGACCTTCATGGATGGGCTCTTCTACATCACGTACGTCTCGGTCTCACGGTGGGGCATCACAACGAGCCTCGCCACGACGCGTGATTTTCACTCGTTCGAACGGCGCGGCGTCATCTTCCTTCCGGACCATAAAGACGTCGTCCTCTTCCCCGAGAAGGTCCGCGGAAAATACGTTGCCCTGACGCGCCCTATGCCCCAATCGTTCAGCCGCATCTTCGGGATCTGGATCGCATTCTCCGACGACCTCATCGAGTGGGGCGGTCACGAGACCGTGTGCTTGCCGCGCTGGGACCACTGGGACGAGCTGCGTACCGGCGCCTCCGCGGCGCCATTCAAGACCAGGGACGGCTGGCTCGAGCTGTACCACGGCGTGAATCGCAACCACAGATACGCGATGGGCGGGGTCCTTCTCGATCGGGACGATCCGCGAAAGGTGCTGGCGCGCTCGCCGGCGCCGATCCTCGCACCAGGGACCGCCTATGAACGCCTCGGTCTGTTCAACGACACTGTCTTCTCGTGCGGCGTCGTTCCCCTGGACGACGAACGGATCCGCATGTACTACGGCGCGGCGGACTCGTGCGTCGCGGCAGCGGACTTTTCGGTCAAAGAGATCCTCGCCAGCCTCGAGGAATATCACCACGCTTAGGCAGCTGGCTCGTCTCACGCGTCGCCTGCCGTCCGCGGGGCCGAGGGCCTGCGCCATCGGGGTGTACGCGAACGACCAGGATCGCGCGCTGGCGGCGCGCGAGAGAGGCTTCGAGGGCGTCGCCTGCGTCGACGATGCGGCCCGAGCGGCGGTCCTCTTCCTCGATCTCTGGCGCGATACCGGGGATCGCCGGCTCCGGGATTGGGCCACCGGACTGCTCGATTTCGTTCTCCACCTGCAGCGCGACGACGGGCGCTTCTACAACTTCATCCGCGATTGGGACGGCACCGTGAACACCGACGGGCCGACGTCCTATCCGGGCAGCACCTTCTGGCAAGCGCGCGCCGTCCGCGCGCTCGCCAAGGCGCATCTCGCGCTCCGCGATGACCGGTACGCGGTGCCGCTCGCGCGCGGCTTCGCGTTCGCGACCGAGCATCCCGCCCCGCCTGATGTGCGGGCGATCCAGGTCCTCGGGGCGCTGGATCTTCTCCGCATGGGCCTCACACCGGTCGTGCGCGAAACGCTGGAGCGCTGGTGCGACGAGATCGCGGAATGCCGGACGGGTGATGTCCTCCTCAACAGCCCGGACGAGCGCAGCACGCCGCACCTATGGGGTCACGTGCAGGAAGGAGCGCTCGCCGAGGCCGCGGTCGTGCTCGATCGGCCCGAGCTGCTCGAGGTCGCGCGACGCAGCGCGGCCGCGCTCATCACTCCGCAGATCGAGGCCGGCTTCCCCGAGGCGTTGGTCCAGCCGTACGGCGTGGCCGCCGCGGTGTACGTGATGGATCGGCTCTACCAGGCGACGAACGAAGCCGCGTACGCGAAATGGCGTGACCACGCTCGGGCCTGGTTCGACGGGCGCAATTCCGCCGAGAGACCGGTCTATGACCGCGAGAACGGTCGCGTACACGACGGCATCGACGACGGAAGACTGAATCCGCATTCCGGCGCCGAGTCGAACATCGTCGGCGCCCAGGCGCTCTTCCATGACATCGCGCCCCGCGTCGGCACGATGCTCGATGCGGTCAACGACCGGTTGGACGAGGTCGTCGAGGTCCGGGCCGCCTAACTACTCACGCGGATCCGCACGGGCTGAACGGCATTGTTCGCGTACCCGAGCGCGTTCCATCGAGCCTCGAGAGGTTGTGTGTTGCCCGCGGCATCGATCGCGCGCGCGGCCACGTCGAGCTCGAACCATTTCTGCGGGAACTCGACGAGCACCCGGTGTACGAACCCGCGCCACGCATACCGCGACACGATCGGCGCAAGCTCGGCCTCACGCCAATGCGGTTCACCGCCGGCGCCCGCGGGCTTCCCGTACACCTGCACGCTCCGGATCTGGTTGCCGCCGGACCACGCATAGCCACCGATCTCCACGACGGGTCCAGCGACCTCACTGGTTGGAAAGGTGATGACCGCGCGAGGCGCGATCTCGCGAAGTGGCTGCCCGTCGATGACGTAGCGATCGGTCTGGTAGAAGCCGACGAAAGGCTCGCGCAGAAACGTGATCCGCGCGAGCCACTTGACCGAGGCCATCCCGTACCACCCTGGAACGACGAGGCGCAGCGGACCTCCGTGTTCGGGCGGGATCGGCTCGCCATTCATCAGATACGCGACGAGGACGTCGTCGCGGATCGCCTCGGCTACCGGCAACGCGCGCTCGTACGCGATATTCCTTCCGAGATCCTTCGGCATGCCCTGATCGGCACCGCGGAAGAGCACCTCGACGGCTTTCGGGTCGGGAGCGGCGCGCTCGAGCAGCACGCGCAGCGGCGTGCCCGTCCACTCGGCCGTCCCGACCGCGCCCAAGCCCCATTGCTCGCCCGGTACCTTCGGGTCGAGATAGCGGCGGCCGTTCCCGGCGCATTCGAGCGTCACGGCGAGCGTTGTAGCGGGCAGCGCGCGGATCTCGTCGAAGGTGATCGACATCGGTCGGCCGGCTGCGCCGTCGACTGTGATCTCGCGTGGGGCCCGCGGCATCGGAAAGTGCGTGCGCACGTAATGGCTGCCCGCCGGGGTGATCGTTCCGGTGCGCTCGCCGAGCCGTGTCTCGGCGTTCAGTGGCTCTTCGCTCAGGACGAGGAGATTTCGCTCGGGCACCACGCCAGTTTGCCAGCGCCTGCGGCTAGCATCGGTGGCGGTATGCCGCGGCGGCTCGCGAACCTTGTCCTCCTCGCCGCGGTCGCGTCGCTCCTCGCCACCGGGATCGTCGCCTGGCTTCTTCCGGAGTCCGCAGCGACCTGGCTCTACGTCGCGCACCGTATCGCGGGCATCACGCTCGTGCTTGCGCTCGTCTGGAAGTACGCGATCGCGCGCCGATCGCTCCGGAGGCGCGGTCTCGTTGGTGCCAGTGTGTGGCTCGGCCTGGCGACAGCGCTGGCGACGGTCCTGACGGCAGGGCTCGGCCTCGCGTGGACCGCGGGGCTCGTCTCGTTCGACCGCCCGCTTGCGTACTCCGCCCTCAACCTCCACGTGATGAGCGGTCTCGCGCTCGGCACGCTGCTCGTGCTGCACGGACTGGTCCGCGGAGAGGCCCGGCCCGCGCTGATATCGCTCGCCGGTCGACGCACGGCGCTGCGTGGCATCGGGCTCCTGGCGGCGTCTTTTGTCCTGAGCGTCGCGTTCGATCGCGTCGCGCTCGCGCGGCGCGTTACCGGGTCCCGCCATGCGAGATCCTTCACGGGCAACGCCTTCCCGGTGACCATCTGGAGTCTCGACAGCGTGCCGGCGATCGATATCGCGGCATGGCGCCTGCGTGTGAGTGGCGCCGTGAGTCGGCCCGCCGAGCTTTCCTTCGCCGACCTTGCAGAGCTCCCGCGGCGCGAGGCGAGCGCGGTCATCGATTGCACCGGCGGCTGGTGGAGCGAGCAGGTCTGGTCGGGGATCGGCCTGGCCGACCTTCTCGAGCGCGCCGGCATCGCGCCGAGCGCCACTCGAATCGAGGTCATCTCGGTTACCGGGCATCGTTGGACGTTCGACCGCGCGGAGGCCGAGCGAGCCATCTTCGCGTCACATGTCGGAAACGAAGCCCTATCGCCGGGACATGGGTATCCGTTGCGTCTCGTGGTGCCGGGTCTTCGCGGATTCTTATGGATCAAGTGGGTCGGAGAGGTCGTTGCGGCCTGAGAATGCGCGAGGTGAGGCTGCCGTCCTGAGTCGCGCGCTCGCGGCGGTCGTTGCGCTCGTCGCAGCGGGAGTCACGGCCGTTCTCGTGATCAATTCGACCGGGGCGGGAGTCGCGGTAACGAGACTCGTTGGGCTCTCCTCGGATCCGAACTACGTCCCTGCCGGTGCGCCGCTCGGGATGATCGGCACCGACCCGGATGATCCTGATGACCCATGGTCGGCGGCCGCGCCGCCCGGCGGCGTGATCGTGCAGACGCCGGGTCCGACGGCGAGTCCGTCAGCCACCGGAACGATCCGAATACCCATACCCAGGGCGATCCCGACCGGTCCGCGGCGCATCGGGATACAGGTCGGTCACTGGAAGACCGATGAGGCTCCGGATGAGCTCCGCCGCCTCATTCCGCAGACGGGCGCCTCGTGGGGAGACCTGACCGAGGTCGATGTGAATCTCGACGTCGCCCAGCGCCTCTCCGTCCTGCTCAACGCCAAGGGGATCGCGGTGGACATCTTGCCGGTGACCGTCCCGCCGGGCTATCTCGCCGACGCGGTCGTGGCGCTCCACGCGGATAGCGACGGTGTCGGCCAATGGAGCGGATTCAAGATGGCGCATAGCGCGCGGCGCGGACCGTTCGAGGACGCGCTGCTCGCGGACGTGAAGAAGGCGTACGGCGACGCGACGGGTCTGGAGTACGACCCAACTCATATATCAAACAACATGCGTGGGTATTTCGTTTTTAACTGGAGCAGATATCAACACTCGGTCTCGCCGTATACGCCGAGCGTGATCCTCGAAATGGGGTACCTGTCGAGCGATGACGATCGCGCGCTCATGCTCGACCATCCCGACACTCTGGCTCAGGGTGTCGCCACCGGAATCCTGCAGTTCCTGAGCGATACACCCCGTACCAAGATCTTCAGTCAGGAGCTCGTCGTCCCGGCATTTCCGTCACGACCCACTCGCACCTTTGTGCCCTGAGCGCTGCTATCCTTCACCCGCGACCCAGAGGTCGACATCACTCGAGGAGGCCGAAGATGAGCGTTCGAACCGCACGTGACGCCGCCGGCCTCCACCGCACCGGAGCGCCGCCTACCTTCTAGCCCAGGCGTCCCGCGCGGCAGCTCGCCCATCCTCGCGCCTCCGCCGTGGAGGACGCGTTGCGCGCACTGTTCCCGAGCGATTGGCAAGCCGACGCACCGTATGAAGACCGCGATCTCGGCGTGCTCAAGGCCGGTAAGGAGAGCGAGGTCCATCTCGTTGCTCGCACCGGCGCGACGCGTACATGCCTCATGGCCGAGAAGCGGTTCAAGCCGCGGTTACAGCGCGCCTTCCGGAACGACTACCTCTACGCCGGCGTCTGGGGCGAGGGATCGCGCCGCGAAAGCCGAGCCATCCGCAAGCGCAGTCGGTTCGGCCAGGAGGCGATCGAGGCGCGATGGATGGGACACGAGTGGGAGACGCTCGTGCGCCTCCACGCGGCCGGTGTCACCGTCCCGCCGCCGGTCGAGCGAACGCCAGACGGCTACCGCATGGCCTTCATCGGTGATGGCGAGCGCGCGGCTCCGCGGCTCGCCGACGTCGATCTGGACCTCGTGACCGCGCGGCAGGTTTGGCGCATGCTTCAGACCGAGATCCGGCGGATGCTCGAGGCCGAGCTCGTGCACGGCGACCTCTCCGCCTTCAACGTTCTGTGGTGGCGCGGCCGTCCGGTAATCATCGATTTCTCGCAGGCCGTCGACGCGATCGTCCATCCCGCCGCGCGAGAGCTCCTGATACGGGATGTCGATCGCACCGCGGCCTATTTCCGGCGGCTTGGGGTCGCGATCGACCCTGGCGCGGCGCTCGCCGTGGTCGGAGATTCCGACTCGCGCTTCGCCCGCCAGGTTTTGTCATCCTGAGCAGGTGTTTGGCCTGACCACGCCGTGGTGGGAGATCATCCTGCGGACGGCGACCGTCTATGTGGTGGTCCTGGTGCTCCTGCGGGTCGCCGGCAAGCGGGAGCTGGGGCAGATGAGCCCGGTCGACCTGGTGGTCATCCTCGTCATCGCCAACGCCGTCCAGAACGCCATGACCGGCGGCGACAATTCGCTCATCGGCGGGGTGATCGCGGCCTCGACGCTCGTCGGCATGAATCTCGTTTTCGCGCGCATCGGTCACCGCATTCCGGTCATCCAGCATCTCTTCGAAGGCGAACCGACCCTCCTGCTGAAGGACGGCAAGCTCATCGAGAAAGCGGTGCGGGATGAGAACGTCGATCTCGAGGAGATCAAGATGGCCGCCCGCGAGCACGGGATCGAGGACTTCGCCGAGATCAGCGCCGCGTATCTCGAGCGGGACGGGTCGATCAGCATCATTCCCAAGGGCGCGCGGAGAAGATCGGTCGCGCGCAGGCATATCCGACAGTTCCGTCAGCGATGAGCGTGTGACCTGGCTGCTTCCCGGGTTGGCTCCGCTCGGCCATCGGAACTACGCGCTCTATTGGGTCGGGCAGCTGGTATCGATGTCGGGTACCTGGATCGAGCTGACCGCGACGACGTGGCTGCTCTATCAGCTGACCGACTCGCCGCTCCTTCTCGGCCTTGGCGGGTTATTTCG
>VBIL01000031.1:0-11041 GCA_005879975.1 Chloroflexota bacterium | reverse complement strand
CAACGCGTTGAATGCGACGATCGCGGCGTTCGATGCTGCGGGACGGCAATCGCTCTTCCCAACGTTGGTGCCGCGAGGCCAGCTGCAGAACGCGATAACTCTCAACTCGATGCTGTTCCGCAGCTCGAATCTCGTCGGCCCGGCGGTCGCCGGCCTCCTCATCGCACATGTCGGCGTGGCGTCGCCGTTCTTCGTGAACGCGGTCAGCTACTTCGCGATCATCGTCGCCCTGCTCGCGATGCGCATACCCGCGGTCTCCACACGGTCCCGTGGTTCGATCCGACAGGAGCTCGTCGGCGGGCTCCGGTACGTGCGCGCGAGCGCGATCCTGCCCCTCATCCTCGCGATCGAGGCTTCGCTCTCGGTCTTCGGCCACAACCAGGCGCTCATCACGATCTTCGCGCGCGACGTCCTAGGCACAGATGCCGAGGGTCTCGGCCTGCTCCTCTCTAGCATCGGGGCCGGTGCGATCGCCGGGATGGTCCTGCTCGTCATCGTCGGCGACGTGCGACGCAAGGGCGCGTTCATGCTCGGGGCGGCGTTCTCTATGCGGGGATGCTGCTGGTGTTCGCCTGGTCGAGGTCGTTCCCGTTATCGCTCGCCGCCCTGGCCCTGCTGGGCTTCGCGGACGCGACCTGGGGAACGATGCGCAACGCCATCGCGCAGCTTGCCGCAGAAGACGCCTACCGCGGCCGCGTTATGTCGCTCATCGTGATCGTCTCGCGAGGGCTGACAAACGCATCGCAGCTCCAGACCGGCATCGCGACGGCCCTGGTCGGCGCGCCCGGCGCCGCGACGATAGGCGCCCTCGTCGTCGCCGCGGTGGTCGGTGCGGTCGCCGCCCGCGCCGAACGGCTGCGACACTTCACGGCGCCGTCGCCGCGCCCGATCGCGCAGGCCGCCGAAGCAGGAGGGGAGTCATGAGTCCCGCGAAGAAGACCGCTACAAAGAAGGCCACGACGCGGAAGACGACCCGTCGTAAACGCGGGCCTGCGGAACCGCGCGGTCCGGAGGCACGCGAGGCCGAGCTGACGCGCGAGGACGAACACGTCGCGGCGCTCGCCGAAAAGGTCGAGAAGGCCAAGGGAACGGTGCTCGGGGCGTACCGCGATCCGTATGCCGGCCTGCCCCTTGTGCTCGCATCCCTGCCGCTCGGCGCCGTGGACGCGACCCCGTTCCAACGCGATCTCTCGCGAACCCACGCGCAGCGTCTCGCCGACGCGATCGGGGCTTCCGGTCTCTTCCTCGATCCGGTGATCGCGATCCCAAGTCGCGAGGGATTCTGGTCGCCGAACGGTCGTCATCGTCTGGCCGCGGCGAAGCAGCTGGGGCTGCGCGCGATCACTGCCCTGCTTACCGATGACGCCGGCCTCGCCTACCGCATCCTCGCCCTCAACACGGAGAAGGCGCATAACCTGCGCGATCGCGCACTCGAGGTCATCCGGATGGCGCGCTCGCTCGCGAAGGAGCAGCCGCGCTCGAAGGAGAAGGACCACGCGACGTCGTTCGAATCGCCGGCGTTCCTCACGCTCGGCTGTGCCTACGAGAAGCGCGATCGCTTTCGACGACCGTGTAGCGGCGCACGTGAAGACCCTGCAGGAGCACGGGATGAAAAGCCCGTACTTGCGTCAGGTCGTCGTGGCGCGGTGCAACCCGGTCCGTTGGATCCCGTCGAAGAAGGGCGAGAAGCCGCCGATGACCATGGCAGAGCTCCTCACCCGCATGACCGCGAACGTGCGTAAGTTCGATCCTTCCAAGGTTCGGGCACAGGATCTCGCGTTCGTCGCCGCGGTCGCGCCGGACGAGGGCTAGCTAGCGCTCGGGCTGACCTGCTTTCTCGCGTCGCGGGTCCTGCCCCGGCTCGGGGCGGGCCTCTCGCTCGCGCACCCTACCCGCCGGTCACGGCATTCGCTGCGCTCATGCCGTGAGGTCGGGGCCCCGGGGCACCCGCGCATCGCGAGAGGCCCATCCCCTCGCCGCGTCACCCGCGACGCAGAATCTCTTACCGCCCCAACGCAAGCCCTGCGGCGACGCCGATCGCGATGACGAACGCGGGATGAATCGTGCCCCGATATGTGAGCACGGTCGCGATCGCGGCGAGCGCGATCTGCCACCACGCCGGCGCTCCGGTCGCATTCACGATCCCGAGCCCGGTCGCAACGAGTAGGCCTGCAGTCGCGAGCGCGACGCCGCGCACGAGTCCCGCCACGGGCGTTGTGAGCAGCCACTTGCGCGCGAGGGCTGCCGCCGGGACCACCACGAGCGGCGGGAAGGTCGCCGCGGCGAGCGCCATCGCCGCGCCGGTGATCCCTCCGACGAGGTAGCCGAGGCTCACGATATAGAGGCCGTTGGGGCCGGTCGATATGCGGCCGATCGCGATCGCCTGCACCACCTGCTCGTCCGTCGCGAAGCCCGGAATGACCAGATCGGCTCGGAGCAGCGGCAGCGATGAGAGCCCGCCGATGGAGAGCGCCGAGGCCTTGAGGAAGACGAGAAGAAGGAGGAGCGGGTCCACGCGACTAGCCCATCGGCGTTTCGCGCGACGGAGACCGTTCTCGCCCAAGCGCGAGCGCGCCGATGGCCGCGCCCGCGGCGATCGCCGCAACGGTCGGAATGCCAAAGAGCATCGATGCTGCGGCAGTGGCGGCGGCGACCGCCACGTCGGCGATCGCGTGGCGCGCGCCGCGGCGCGCGGTCGCGCGGACGAGAAGAGCGGCCGTCGCGATCGTCATGCCGCCCGTCACCGGGGCGAGCCCCGCGAGCGCGGACTTCGCGAGAGGCGCCGCGGCGACGAGCCCGTACGCCGCGGTGAGCCCGACCGTGATGGCCGCGGCCGGGATCATCATCCCCGCGACCGACGCCACCGCGCCGCGCCAACCGGCGACGCGCTGACCGATGAGCCCGGCGAGCGCTACTAGATGGATACCGGGTGAGAGCTGCGAGAGCGCCCACACTTCACCGAATTCGCGCGCGCTCATCCATCGCTCGCTATCGACGGCGAGACGGCGGATTAGGAGCAAAGTACTAGTACCGCCACCCACTGATTGGGTGCCGACAGCGATCCAGGAACGGGCCAATCTTGCGAGCATGCCCGTTAACCTAGGCGCGATGGCCGAGGTGGGTCGGCAGGAGACGCCGACGTTTACGTGGAATCCCGTCGAGCAGATGTGGGTTCAGGAGAAGGGCGGCGCCGCGAAACCGCCGCCCGCACCGCACGATGTCCACGCCATCCAGACCTGGTTCCTCGATCCGGACGTGAACGAGTGGATCCAGACCGTTCTCGGCCCAATGGGCCGCCAGCTCGCGGCGCAGTGGAAGGGCGCGTACCGGGTGCCCGAGACGGCGGTCGTGCGCAAGACCAAGGCTCCACCGAAGCGCAGCCCGCTCGTGTTCGTCGTCGCGGCAGCCGTGGTCGTCGCACTGATCGGCGGCGTCGCCGTCGCCGCGCCCGGCCTGATGGGCTCCGCGGCCAATTCCTCGCCGGCGCCGTCGCCCAAGCCGTCCGTGGCTACCGGCGGTACACCTTCGAGCCCCGCTGCGACAACGGCGCCAGAGGCGAGCGCCTCAGTCGCGCCGAGCGCGGATCCCACCGCCGACCCGACGAATGCTCCGGTCTCCACGCCTCGTCCGGCGACGCCCCGTCCGGCGACGCCCAAGCCCGCGACACCGGCGCCCACGCCGCCGCCCGATTTCGTCAACCCACAGGTCGGCGCGGTCGGGACGATCTTCCGCATCACGTTCATCGGTCTGCCCGCTGCCGCTCCCTACCGCACGTCGTACACGCGCGGCTCGGTCGTGACCGGTTACACGACCGGAGAGGTTCCCTCGAGCGGCGTCGCTGTCTTCGATCTGCGAACGTCGGCCGGGAGCTTCCCGCCCGACACGTACTTCTTCACCATTCGCGCCGGGAATGCGGTGAAGACGGTGACCTTCCGCATCACCGGCTAACGACCTAGGTCGCGCGGACCGTCACGAACCAGAAGACGCCGTAGTCCTCCATCCATTGCGCGCCCTCGATGAGCGGCCGGATCGCGAGCCGATACGTGCCGGGGACCGACGGAGCGACGATCGTGAATTGGAACCAGGCGACCTGATTCGGTCCGACCCATTCGGCGGGCTGCACCGCCACACGGTTGTAGCGCGGCCATCCGGTGACGGGGGAGCCCGCGGCACCGTCGCCCCCGAGCGTGCTTGCCTTGTCCTGCCCGGGTTCGGGTTCCCACGTTCCGAGGTACGCGACGTCCCCCATCTTGTTCGCCACCCAACCTCGCGTCCCGCTGTTGTAGAAGGCGACCACCGCGGTCGAGGTCTGACCCGGGCAGAGTGTCGGATATCCGCTCTGTCCGAACCAGGACGCGTGGAAGCCGCCCATGCCGGACGCGACCTTCGCTGGCGGCGCGATCCCCGGGCCGTCGCTGCTCTGGCAGGTCGCCGGGGCGGGCGAGGGTGAGGGCGAAGGCGGCGGCGAAGAGGACGGCGGGGGCGTCGGGCTCACGACCGGGAAAGCCGGGATGACCATGCTCACCTGGCCCGCGGTCACGGTCGCTCCTCCGAGAGCGCCGCCGCTGACTCGAGGCGAGTCGGTCGTCACGCGATACGTGCCGACGGGTAGATCGACGAAGCCGAACCATGCCGTGCCATCCGTCGTCGCGCTGCGCGCGGTCAGGCCAGAGCTGTCATCGATCAAATGGACAACGGTCCCGGTGAGTGGCGTGCCATCGTCCGCCATCGCGACGCCGCGGAGGTGGCCGAAGATCGGCTGCGCCTTCCACGTCATCGGCGAGACAGGCGGCGCATCGGTGAACACGGGCGGCGTGATCGTGTCGTACTGCGAAGGCTGCGTGAGTCCGCGGATGAGCTCATTTCGACTTGCCGCGCCCGTGCGCGTTCCGGCGTTGGTCAGGGTGTCGGGCGTGCGGTATGAGTAGCCGACCCAGCCCGCGGCGAGGTTGCCGAATCCGCTCGGCGAGACCGCACGCCGTGCCTGGCTCACGCTCGACGCGATGTCGTTCAGGTACAGGGCCGTCCCGATCATGCTGGACCGGCGGTACTGGTTGTCTTTTGCGAACTCGGTCCACTCGTCGTACATCCGTCGTTGGTTCCCGGGCTCCGTCGTCAGTGTGTCCCGCTTGTAGTTCATGAGCATCGCGGTATCGACGATCCCTTCGCGAAGCCATCCGCGCCAGTCCTGCAGCTGCTCGGCGTAGGCGCGTGTCGATTCGAATGAGCCGAGCGTCTGTGGCCCGTTGCCGTAGGTGATGGTGTCCACGCTGACGCGGATCCGCGGCCGCAGGGCCGTCGACTCGAGGTAGATCCGTCGCACGATCCCCGTGATCTGATCGCGCCGCCACTGGGTCCACTGCGGATCGGTGTTGGCAGGCGTGTCGGTCCGTCCGGTCTCGGCGCGGAAGCGTGCGACCGAGGTGGCGTTGTAGCCCCACGAGGGTACGTTCGTGCCGAGGTTTCCGTCGGGATAGCGAATCCGGTCAAGGTTGATCCCATCGACGTCGTAATTGCGGACGACGTTCGTCGTCACGTTCACGACCCACGCGGCCGCGTCCGGATGGCCAGGATCGAGCAGCCAGTCGTCGTTGAGCTTCGACTGCCCATCGGAGCGCGTCATGAGCCAGTTCTGCCGCCCGACAGCGGATGGGCCATGGACGTTGAAGATGTGGTTCGGGTCGGGTGGGAGCGTCGTGCTGTTCCACATGGCTGTGGCGATCACCCAGGCGTGGATCTCGATGCCTTGTGCGTGCGCCGTATTGATCAAGGATTGCAACGGGTCGAACCCCGGCGCGACCCCTTCGGCAACCGGAAGCCCCGCGCGGAGGCAGAGGCAATCGCCGCGACGCACGACCTGCGCAACGATGGCGTTCGCGTGCACGGCCTTCGTCGCCGCAACGAGCGAATCGATCTGAGCCTGGTCGAAGAGCCCTTCACCGAACGCATCGGCCCAGAACGCGCGGAATTGGCCCGCCGGCGCGGCAGCCACGTTCGGGCTGACTTCCTGCGGGATCGAAGCGAACGAGCTGGCGACGTACCAAAAGACGGCAGCGAGAGTTACGAGCTTCAGCTTTACCCTTCCCCGAACCGCGAACTCGTTTGGCTAACGCCAAGTGTTCAGGCGCGTTCGGGGTCGCGTCAAGCAGCGGAGCTACCGAGCGTGAGGTCGGTCAGAGGGCTGCGATATCGCTGGCGATATCTCCGGGCAGCGAGAGGGGGATGTCATGCGGCGAGTCGTACCACTTGATCAGTACCTTTGGGGCGACCGCCGCGATGTGCTCCGCGGCGCGTTTTGTCGCCGCGAGGACCATGTCGCTCTTGCGGAGCGCGAACGCAGCGAAGGCTGGGACCGCGAGGGCTCGCCACGCCTGATCCTGACGCAGGTCGAACAGGTCACGAAGGATGCGGGCTCGTGCTTCATGCGTGAGCGTCAGCACGATGGCATCGCCTTCGGGCCGATGACCTGCGTTGACGAACTCGACGAGATCCTCGCCCCAGAGGGGCCCGTGCCAGGCGCGTGCCGCATCGATCGCTGCGGCGAGATCGGAATGTCGTGGAAGCGTCGATTGCGAGCGGGCCGCGAACTCCGCCCAGGTCATCGAATCCGATAGGGGCCACGCCGGCCCGTCGATGAAGCCGAGCGCCGAGACCGTTTCGGGGTGACGTGCCGCGAGCTCGAGCGCGATGCTCGCGCCCCAGGAATGTCCCGCCAGCACCGGCCGCGCGAGACCAAGCTCGGCGATCGCGTGGCGCGCGTCAGCGACGAACGCGGCTAGGCCGTCTCCGTCCCGCATCCGGTCCGAACGGCCGTGACTGCGTTGATCGAGCGCGATGAGCCGCCGTCCGTCGAGATGCGACGCGACGCGCGACCAGAAGCGGGCGTTCGAAGAGAGGCCGTGAAGCGCGAAGATCGCGCGGCCGGTCTCGCCGGGCCACTCGAGGTAGTGGAGGCGCACCCCGTCGCGCTCGAGCCAGCCCTCGCGCGGCGTCAATGCAGCCCCTCGGCCGCGAGAAGCTTCACGAGCGCGCCCGGATCGTCGGCGGAAAGCGAGTCGACGCCGAAGTCTGCCAGGCGAAGGACCACCTCCCGCTCGAGCGGCTCCGGGATGCCATACGCGTGGACGCGCAGGCCCTCCGCGTGCGCCGCCCCGCAGAGCTCACGCGAGACCCAGTGCCACCGAAGGTGGACGGCGATGATCCCGGGCACCGTCCGCGCGATCGCCAAGGGATCGACGAGGTTCGGCCCGGTGTAGAGCAGTGCCGCACGCGCGTCGGGCGCGATGGAGCGCACCCGCGCGATGGTCGGATGGTCGAACGAGTGGAGGACTGCGCGCTCGAGCAGCCGACTCGCGCGCACCTCCGCGACGGCGGGACCCGCTCACCCGAAAACTCGGGAGCGAAGTGGCTGCCCGCGTCGAGGTCCCTGACCTCCGACAGCGTGCGCTCGCGAAGAGGACCCCGGCCGCTCGTGGTTCGGTCGAGCGTGTCGTCGTGCATGAGGACCGCGACACCATCCTTGGTCCGCTGGACGTCGAACTCCACCTCGTCGGCCCCATCCAGCACGCCCCGCGAGAGCGACGCGATGGTGTTTTCCGGAGCGCGCGCCGTGGCGCCGCGGTGACCAACCACGCGAATGCGTGCGCCCACCGCTCGGAGCGTATCGTTCCGAGGCCGTGGACGCCGACGCGGTCGCGCGCGTTCTCACTGGCGTGCCGATCTTCGGCGCGCTCACCGACGCGGAACGCAAAGAGGTGGCGGCGCACATCCGTCCTCGTCACTTCGCACGCGACGAGGTCGTTTTCCATCGTGATGACCCCGCGGCGCATCTTTACGTCATCGCGTCGGGCTCGGTGAAAGTCTCGATCCCTGACGAGGCAGGACACGAGGTCGTCGTCGCGATCGAGCGCGACGGCGCGGTCTTCGGCGAGCTCGCGCTCTTCGACGATGCCCCGCGGTCGGCCACGGTCACCGCACTCGGCGAGACGCAGGTCGTGACGATCGCGCGTGACGACTTTCTCCGGGTCGTGGAGCGAAGCCCGCGCGCGATCAGGGAGATTCTCCGACTCCTCGCTCGCACCGTGCGCCGCGCCTCCGGCCGGATCGAAGACCTCGTGTTCCTCGATGTACCGGGCCGCGTCGCGAAGTGCCTCCTAGATCTCGCGACGGCGAACGAGCGTAACGAGGTCGAGCTCACCCAGGACGATCTCGCAGCATTCGTCGGCGCCACGCGCGTTTCCGTCAACCGTGCGCTTGCGGATCTCGAAGGTCTGGGGGCGATCGCGGTCGCCCGTCGTCACATCGCGATCAAGGAGCCCACCCTCCTGCGCAAGCAGATCCACTACTAGGGGCCTTCTAGACTCTCTCGTCCGTGAAGGTCGAAGAGCTCCGGAAGATGGCGGGCACGTTGGCCGACGTGCTTCCTATCGAGATCCTTCCTGAGATCGATCGTCAAGAGCTCGCCGGTCACATGGCCCTCCGGCAGTTCAAGCAGGGCGAGGTCGTCTATCACCAGGGCGATCCGGCGGCGCACTGGTTCGTCGTCTTCGAGGGGCTGGTCAAGGTGCTGCTCCTCGACGAGAACGGGCGTGAGCTCCTCATCTCACTCCACTCGCGGGGCGAATTCTTCGGGGAGCTCGTCATCTTCGAGGAAAGGGTTCCGCGGGACGGCACGGCCGTCTGCGTCATCCCGACAAGCGTCTTCCAGATCGACCGCGATGGCTCGCTCGCCGTGTTGAAGCGCAACGAGGAAGTGCGGCGACACATGTTCGAGCGTCTCTCCCGCAGCATCCGCAAGCTCGAGGGCCAGGTTGAGGACTTCGCCTTCCTCGATGTCACGAGCCGCCTTGCGAAGTATCTCGTCGAGGTCGCACGTCTCGGTCGTCCGCTGCCGCTGACGCAGGACGACCTCGCGGCCGCGGTCGGGTCTACGCGGATGACGGTGAACAAGCTCCTCGCGGACTTCGAGCGGCGCGGATTGATAAACGTCGAGCGCCGCAATGTTCGCGTGATCGACGAGAAGTCGCTCCTCCGGGAGGTTCGCGTCTAGAAGAGGTTCGTCAGCCAACGCATGCGCTTGCGTGCCGGCTCGCGGGCATGCTCCAAGGGCTCGAGCCTCGCAAGGTCGTCGTGCAGAGCTCGCGCGAGCGTCTGCGTCGCTTCCTTCGTCGGAGAGACTCGGGGCACGAAGCGTGGCCTACCGGCGATCGTCGTGACCTCCCTTCGGAGGTACAGCTCCGCGGTGCCACTCAGCCAGACGGGAAGGACCGGCGCTCCCGATCGCAGCGCGAGGTAGCCGACACCGCGCGCGAACGGCCCGAGCGCCGACTCCGCGCGCGACACGCGTCCTTCGGCGAAGACGACGACGATCTCTCCTCGCGAGAGCGCGGCGAGCGTGGCCGCGATCGCGCCACGATCGGCGCCCGCCGATCGGCGATCGATGGGAATGACCAGCCCGATCAGGCGCAGGATCGCCCGATGCCACCAGACGCCCATCGTCCCCTCGCGATCTCCCAGAAGACGGATCGGGGCCGCGAGCGGGAACGCGGCGGCGAGAAGGAAGCCGTCGGCCCAACCCTGATGGTTCGCGACGACGATCAGCGGACCGCTGGCGGGCAGCTCGCCGACGCGGCGGATCCGGAAGAGCGCGGCGAAGAGTCCGCGAACGAGGAGCCGAGCGATCCGAGATGACATACCGAAAGGGTCGAGCACGCGCATCGCCCGACGGGTGCCTCGGCACACAGCGCGAATGTGTCGTCGAGCACGTTCACCCCGCGAGCGAGGTGAGCGCCAGTCCAGCGAGGGCCGCGAACATCGCGGCCGTGACGACCCAGCCGAGGGCGGTGAGGATAGGGCCTATGGTCTGATCGCCCATCACCCTCTTGTTGCGCGCGGCAAGCATGATCACGACGAGAAGTGGCGGCGCCGCGATCCCGTTGAGCACGGACGTGAAGAAGAGCGCGTCGATGGGCTTCACTCCCGAGAACGGGATCACCAGGCCGACGATCGTCGCTACGGCGACGACACCGTAGAACGGCCGGGCTCTCTGCCAGCGCTCGTCGAGCCCCTCGCGCCAACCGAACGCCTCGGAAACGGCGTAGGCGGACGCGCCCGCGAGCACAGGCACCGCGAGAAGGCCGGTGCCCACCATACCGACTGCGAAGATGATGCCCGCGAGGTCTCCCGCGAGCGGGCGCAGAGCTTGCGCGGCATCCGCGCCGGTGGCGATATTCGTGGTGCCGTTCGCGTGAAGGGTCAGGGCCGTCGCGAGGATGATGAAATACATGACGAGGTTCGAGACGAACATGCCGACGGTCACGTCGATCGTGGCGATCCGTAGCTCGAATGGCGATGCTCCTCGCCGCTCCTCACGCGTGCGCCGCCCGGCGGACCTCTCCTCCTCTACCTCCAGGCTGGTCTGCCAGAAGAACAGGTAGGGCGAGATCGTCGTGCCGAGGATGGCGACCAGCGTCGCGAGATACTCGTGGTCGAGCGAGATGGTCGGCACGATGGTGGCGCGGAGCGTCTCGCCGAGTGATGGGTGCACGAGGAACACGTCGAGCACGTACGCGAGCAACGCGAGGGTGAGGTATTTGAAGATCCGCTCGATCACTCGATAGCGAGCGAAGATCTGTAGCGCAACGAGACCGAGCCCGATCGGCACCACAAGCCACGGGACGGGGGTCCCGGTGACGATCCCGGCGGCATCGGCGATCGCGCCGAGATCCGCCCCGACGTTCACGACGTTCGCGATGACCACAAGCGCGACGGCCGGATAGAGGACCCACCGGGGGTAGTGCTCCTTGAGGATCCCCGCGAGCCCGGTCCCCGAGACCTGACCGAGCTGAGCGCAGATGTTCTGGACCGCGGCCATGAAGGGAAAGGTCAGGAGGGCGGTCCAGAGCGTCGCCAGCCCAAGCGATGCGCCGGCCACCGCGTATGTGCCGATGCCGCTCGGGTCGTCGTCGGCGGCTCCCGTGATGAAGCCCGGGCCGAGCAGAACGGCGGCCTTTTTGAGCGGGCCCTTTTCCTTGGCGACCTG
>VBIL01000047.1 GCA_005879975.1 Chloroflexota bacterium | reverse complement strand
CTTGAGCTTGCGGGAGGGGCCTTAGCTCGTGCTGGATTCAGTCTTCGGCTTGGTCTCGCGCGACATCGGCGTCGATCTCGGCACCGCCAACACCTTGGTGCACGTCCGCGGGCGCGGGATCGTCATCAGCGAGCCGTCCGTTGTCGCGAAGGACACGCGCACCGGCGCGGTGCTCGCGATCGGCGCTGAGGCAAAGCGCATGGTCGGTCGCACCCCCGCGTCGATCACCGCCGTGCGTCCGCTCAAAGACGGCGTCATCAGCGACTTCGACATCACCGAGCAGATGCTTCGCTACTTCATCCAGAAAGTGCACAGCGGCGTCGCGTTCCTTCCGCGGCCGCGGGTGATCATCGGCATCCCGTCCGGAGTCACCGAGGTCGAGAAGCGCGCGGTCCAGGACGCGGCGCTTTCCGCCGGCGCGCGCTGGGCGCGACTGGTCGAGGAACCGATGGCTGCCGCGATCGGCGCGGGACTTCCGGTGAACGAGCCCTCGGGTTCGATGATCGTCGACATCGGCGGCGGCACGACCGAGGTCGCGGTCACCTCGCTCGGCGGCATCGTCGTCTCGCGATCGATCCGCATCGGTGGCGATGAGATGGATCAGGACATCGTTTCGTACGCGCGTCGCGAGTTCAACCTGCTCATGGGCGAGCGCACGGCCGAGGACATCAAGATCGCGATCGGCTCGGCGTATCCCCTCGACGAAGAGGTGACGACGTTCTTCCGCGGGCGCGATCTGCTCACCGGCCTGCCGCGCTCGATCGAAGTCACAAGCGCGCAGATCCGCGAAGCGCTCGACCCTTCCATCGAGCAGATCGTCGACGCTATCAAGGACACCATCGAAGAGACCCCGCCGGAGCTCGTCGCCGACGTCATGGACCAGGGCATCTACCTGGCCGGCGGCGGCGCTCTGCTCCGAGGGCTCGACACGCGGGTCGCCGAAGCCACCCAGATGGCCGTCCATGTCGCGGACGATCCCCTCACCTGCGTCGTCCGCGGCTGCGGCATGATCCTCGACGACCTGGAGAACTACGAGCGGAGTCTCGTTGTGGAGACATACGCCGCGCTTCCTCGTTAGAACTAGAGACATACGAGCCCCAGCCGCGTTAAATAGCCCTGATGGCCACGTTCGGCAGGGCGCGGCGCGCGCAGAGTGGCGGAAACGCCTTCGTCCGGCCCTTCGGCTTCCTCTTGGCGGTCAGCCTGGCCCTCCTGCTGCTGCGTGACACCGCCGCCGTCCGCGGCGTGTCCACGTTCGCGACCGAGTTCCTTGTCCCGGCCGAGCGGGTCCTGGGCTCCGTCGGGTCGTCGGTGAGCGGCTTCTGGCAGTCGATCGCCGAGATCGAGAACCTCCGCGGCGACAACAAGGACCTCCACGCCGAGGTCGATCGCCTCGCGCTCGAGAACGTCCAGCTCAGGGAGCAGGCTTTCCAGGCTCAGCAGGCCGCGCAGCTCGCGGCCGCCGCGAAGGGGCTCCAGTACAAGACGGTGGCCGGCCCCGTCATCGCGCGCGACCCTTCCGGCGTGCTCCACACGATCGTGCTCGGCATCGGCGGCCAGAACGACGTCTTCCTCGACGACGTCGTGATCTCCGACCAGGGCGTCGTCGGCCGCGTGAGTGAGGTCGGCTCGAACTACAGCAAGGTGCTGCTCGTCACCGACTCGGGCTCCGCCGTGTCCGCGCTCGTCCAGGGCTCGCGCGCCGCAGGGATCGTGCGGGGGCAGTTCGGCGACACGCTCGTGATGGACTGGATCCTCCAGACCGAAGACGTCAAGGTCGGCGACATCGTGATCACCGCCGGGCTCGCGATCGGCAACGACCTGCGCTCGCTCTATCCGAAGGGCCTCGTGCTCGGCAGGGTCGTCGAAGTAACGAAGGGCGAGAACGGCACGTTCCAGCGCGCGATCCTCACTCCCGCGGTCGACCTGCGCCATCTCGAGAACGTGCTGGTGGTGAGGACAGCCCAGTAGCGAGGGCTGTCCGCAAGGCCGGCCCACGCATACTCAGCAAGAGGCAGGGATTGGGTGAGATCTAGCGTCGGACTCCTCATCGCGCTCGCGCTCGTGCTCTTAGCGAGCGAAGGCTCGCTCGCTCGAGCGGCATCGGCGACCTCGGACGTCCTCGTCACGTTCACGCCTGACGCGACCGTGAGCGAACGCGAAGCGGCGGTCCGGGCGATCGGTGGCGTGGTCGACGATGAGATCAAGGCGATCGGTGTCACGCGGATCGCGCTGGCCGGGGACCCGCGCGCGGCGGCCGCGGCGCTCACGCACCAGCGCGGGGTCGCCGCCGCGGAGGCCGACGGCGTCGTCCGCCTCGACTTCGTTCCCAACGACCCGCTCTATCTGAGCGATCCGTACAGCGGTCTCGGCGAGTGGGGTCTACGCATTGTGAAGGTCGATCGCGCGTGGGATCTCACGCGCGGATCGCCCGACGTGATCGTGGCGACCGTCGACACCGGCGTCGATGCGAACCACCCCGATCTCGTCGGCGCACTGCTCGCGCCGGCCCAAACGTTGCGGAACGCCGGCAGCTCCGGATGCGCGATCTCGCCGGTTGACGACAACTCGCACGGCACCCACGTGGCCGGGATCATCGCTGCCACCGCGAACAATGGCAGCGGGATCGCGGGCGTGGCATCGGGCGTGAAGCTGCTCTCGATCAAAGCTCTCGATTGCACCGGTGCCGGGTCTCTCTGGGATGTGGCCTCGGGGATCACGTACGCGGCCGATCACGGCGCGCGCGTGGTGAACGTCTCGATCGGAACTCCTGACGACAGCTTCACGCTTCAGAGCGCGGTCGAATACGCGCAGAACAAAGGCGTTCTCGTCGTGGCGGCCGCGGGCAACTGCGGCACCGCGAGCTCCAAGTGCGCGCAGCTGAACGAACCGAGCTACCCCGCCGCGTATCCCGGAGTCCTCGCCGTCGGCGCGACCGCGTCGGATGACCGGCGCGCCTTCTTCTCGACCGAGGCCGGCTTCCTTTCCGTCGTCGCGCCTGGCGAGCGGATCGTGAGCACCACTCCGACATACGCCACGTGGCAGTCGGCGCGCGGCATGACGCTCAACTACGGGCTCATGAGCGGGACGTCGCAGGCCGCGCCATTCGTCACCGGGCTGGCGGCCCTCATCCTGTCTGCGGATCCGAAGCTCACCTCCGTGCAGGTCATGAACCGCATCAAAGCGACGGCCGACGATCTCGGCGTTCCGGGATTCGACACGAGCTACGGAGCGGGCCGCGTGAACGCGCTTCGCGCGCTGAGCGCGCCGGGCGGCACATACGGCGCCGTATACGACACATCCAGGGTCCCGCCGACTGTGCCGGCGGGGGGCATTCTCGCGGCGACCGTCAAGATCACGAATACCTCGAACTTCACCTGGACGGCCAACAGCGCCGTGCGCCTCGCGTATCACTGGAACGACAGCGCGGGTGTGGCGACCGTCTGGGACGGCGTGCGGACCCCGATCCCGGCGGACATCCCGATCAATGGCTCGATCGATCTACCGGCAACGGTCGCGGCACCAAAGGCTCCCGGCCGCTACACGCTGCGCTTCGACATGGTCCGTGAGGGCGTGACGTGGTTCTCGGGGACCGGGGTGCGCACGGGTGACGTTCCGATGGCGGTCGCGAGCGCGGCCGCAATCGGTCTCGGAGCGACCTACGCTCCGGCGGTCCGCACCTCAAGTCTTGTCGTCGGCACCCAGACCTTGCTCGCTGTGACCGTGACCAACACGGGCACTGCCCCCTGGGGCGCAACGGGACCGCAACCGGTACGTCTCTCCTATCACTGGGTCGCCCCCGGTGGCGCGATGGTCGTGTGGGACGGAGCTCGCGTCGGTCTTCCCTCGAACGTCGCCCCCGGAAGCGCGGCCACCGTGCAGCTGCCGCTCGTCACGCCGGCGAGTCCGGGCGTGTTCCTGCTTCGTCTCGACCTCGTGCAGGAAGGCGTGACCTGGTTCTCGTCGCAGGGTGTGGCCACCACGGATCTCGCCTTCGACGTGAGGGCGGGATAGGCGTGATCGTTCGGCGGGCGCCTCTCGCCCTGTTCGCGCTCGCCTTCATCCTGCTTCCCGGCGCGAGCGCGCTCGCCGCACCGGCCGAGGTATTGCGCGCGAGCTACACCGCGGCGCCGCCGGCGCAGGTGCAGGCCGGGAGCGCGTTCGTCGTCGCGCTCACGCTCGAGAACATCGGCACGGACCCGTGGACGACGACCGGGCCGCAGCCCATCAACGCGAGCTACCACTGGATCGATGGCGCCGGCACCACCGTCGTGTGGGACGGAGCGCGCACGCCGCTCGGCGGTGACGTCGCGCCGGGCGCGCAGCGGGTCGTGCAGGCGACCATCCAGGCGCCGCCCA
>VBIL01000030.1 GCA_005879975.1 Chloroflexota bacterium | reverse complement strand
TCGCCGCGACGTTCTTCATCTCGTCCGGCCTGGGTGGGCTCGCTGGCGTGCTCCTGGGCTTCGCCTACGACTCCGTCGACTCGAGGATGGGTCTGCCGCTCGAGCTCCGTGCGTTCACGGTAATGGTCGTAGGCGGGATGGGAAGTCTTCCGGGCGCGGTCCTCGGCGCCTACATCCTCGGCCTAGGTGAGGTCGCGAGCCTGGTCTACCTTCCGGCGGAGCTGCGCGATGCCTTCGCGTTCGGTCTGCTGTTCATCGTTCTGATCCTGCGACCCTCCGGACTCCTTGGTCAGCGCGCGGCGGATCGCGTCTGATGGACGAGATCGGCGACTTCCTTTCGGCCTACTCGACGCTCATAGCGCTCGTTGGGGTCAACGCGCTCCTCGCGCTCTCCGTCTGGGTGACCCTCTACGCAGGGCAGCTCACGCTCGGGAACGCCGCGTTCATGGCCATCGGCGCCTACGTCTCGGCGCTCCTCGGTCGCCACCTCGGCACGCCGTTTCCTATCGCGCTCGTGATCGGCGCGATCGCAGCGGGCGCGACCGCGGCCCCGCTCGGCCTCACCGTCTTCCGCCTGCGCGGCGTGTATCTGGCGATCGCGACGCTCGCCTTCGGCGAAGTGGTGCGGGTGATCCTTCTCGCGACGCCCATCACCGGGAAGGGCCAGGGCCTCAACGGCATTCCCCCCACGACCGAGGTCTGGCACGTCTACGTATCTCTGGCGGTCGTCGCGTATGTCCTGTGGCGCGTGCAAGGGTCGACCGTAGGACGCGCGTGGGCGGCGATCCGCGAGGACGAGACCGCGGCCGCCAGCCAGGGCATCCCCGTCCGCCGCTACAAGCTCGCCGCGTTCGTCGCCGGCGCGCTGGTCGCCGCGTGGGCCGGTGGCCTCTCCGCGCACCTCACGTTCTCGATCGAGCCGAATGACTTCGCCTTCACGAGGGCCGTCCAGATCCTCGTCTTCGCCGTCGTTGGCGGCATCCCCAACCCCCTCGGGCCGATCTTCGGAGCGGCGCTCCTCACGGCCCTTCCGGAGCTGCTGCGCCCGCTTAAGGACTACCGCGACATCCTCCAAGGCCTGATCTTGCTGCTCGTGATCATCTACTTGCCACGCGGCCTCGTGACCCTCGCGCAGCTTCGGCGCACGCGCCGGCTGCAGGAGATCGGGGCGGCCGATGTTGCTTGAGGCGGCCGGCGTCACCAAACGCTTCGGCGGGGTCGTCGCGGTGAACGCGGTCGACCTCGCGATCTCGCAGCGGCAGGCTGTCGGGCTCATCGGGCCGAACGGCGCCGGGAAGACGACGCTCATCAACCTCATCTCCGGCCAGCTGCGCGCGGACGCCGGCGCGATCCGGCTCGCGGGCGCGGACGTGACGGGCGCGCCACCGCACGCCCTCACGGCGCGCGGCATCGCTCGCACGTTCCAGGGCGTTCGGCTGTTCAAAGGGTTGAGCACGATCGAGAACGTCCTCGTCGGACGTCACGTTCGAATGCGCGCCGACGCGCTGCGCCGGCTGTGGCCGCTGGGCATTCCGGACCGCGCCGACCGCGACCGCGTGCGGGCGCTGCTCGAGCGCGTGGGGCTCACCGGGCGCGCGGAGGCCCTTGCCGGGGAGCTCTCGTACGGCGACCAGCGGCGACTGGAGATCGCCCGCGCCCTGGCGTCGGAGCCCCGCCTGCTGTTGCTCGACGAGCCGGCGGCCGGGATGAATCCCGCCGAGACCGGGCGGCTTCGCGACCTGATCCGCGCACTGATCGACGAGGACATCGCGATCCTGCTGATCGAACACGACGTGCGCCTGGTGATGGGAACGTGCGAGCGGATCGCGGTCCTGAACTTCGGTCGCAAGATCGCTGAAGGCGGGCCGGCGGAGATCCAGAGCAGCGTCGCGGTACGCGAGGCGTATCTGGGCAGCGAGGACGTCGCCTGAGCGGGCTGCTCGAAGTGCAGGACCTCCGGGTGCGCTACGGCGCGGTCGAGGCCGTTCACGGCATCTCCTTCGGCGTCGAGCCCGGACAGGTGACCGCGCTCATAGGCGCAAATGGGGCGGGGAAGTCCAGCACGCTCGCCGCGATCAGCGGACTCGTCCCGGCCGGCGGCCGGATCCGTTTCGCCGGACACGAGATCGTCGGCAGGCCGCCGCACGAGATCGTGCGCGCCGGGATCGTCCAGGTGCCCGAGGGACGGGAGATCCTCGCGCGCATGAGCGTCGAGGAGAACCTGCTCATGGGACTGCGAGGGCGCGATCGATCGCACCTCGCATCAGCGTACGAGCGGTTTCCGATCCTCGGCGAGCGCCGCGCGCTCCTGGCGGGCAGCCTCTCCGGCGGAGAGCAGCAGATGCTCGCGATCGCCCGCGCCCTTCTTGCCGAGCCGCGCCTGCTGTTGCTCGACGAGCCCTCGCTCGGACTCGCACCGCTCGTGGTGGCCCGCGTCTTCGATGCGCTCGCAGACCTGCGGCGTCAAGGAGTGACGATGCTGCTCGTCGAGCAGAACGCGCTACGCGCGCTGCGGCTGGCACATCACGCGTACGTCATGGACCTTGGCCGGATCGTCATGCGTGGAACAGGAGAGGCCCTGCTGAAGGACGAGGGCGTCGCGCGGACATACCTCGGCGTGACCTAGTCGGGCTCGAAAACCTGGGTGGCCGCGGGGTAGGTCCCGAGCGTCTGGATCCAGTCGCAGCAGGTGCGCATCAGGGCGAGCGCCTCGCGCGCGGGCCATGCCGCAGGGTCGCCCTCGAAGTCGAGGTAGAAGACATAGTCCCACGGCGCCGCGCGGCTCGGGCGCGATTCGATCTTCGAGAGTTGGAGCCAGGCGGTCGCGAACGGCTGGAGCGAGCGGACGAGAGCACCCGGCAGATTTGCCGTCTTGTACACGAGGCTGGTCTTCGCCGGCCCGCCACGGAGGGCAGGCGGGATTCGCTCCGCGATGCCGCGATCAGCATCGCGAGCCAGCGCGAAGAACCGCGTGAAGTTGTCGCGCGATGTCTCGATCGAGTCCGCGAGCACCTCGAGGTCGTACCGCTCCGCGGCGCGGCGGCTGGCGATCGCGGCGACCGTCCTATCGCCCAGTTCCGCGACCTCGGAAGCCGCGCCCGCGGTATCGAACGCGACCTCGGGTCGGATCCGGCGCTCGCGCAGGAAGTCCTCGACCTGGGCGAGCGCTTGCGGGTGCGAACGAGCCACCTGCACTTCGTCGAGCTGCGATCCGTGTATGCCGAGAAGACAGTGGCGCACGCGTAGGATCAGCTCGCCGATCACCTTCGCATCGCTGTGCTGGCGGAGTAGGTCGTATACATCGACGACCGAGCCCGCGTGCGTGTTCTCCACAGGCACGACCGCGGCGTCGACCTCGGTCGCTTTGAGTGCCGCGAAGACCTCGGCGAACGTCGGGCGCGGAACCAGGTTGGCGCCGGGAAAGAGAGCCGCGGCCGCCGCCTCCGAGAACGCGCCGGCCAGGCCCTGGTACGCGACGTTCACCGCTTGTACACAGCGGTACGCCACTCCGGGTGCTCCTTGGAGTCGCCCCGCGCGATCGCGAAATACAGGTCGCCGATCTTCTTGGCGACCGGTCCGATCGCGCCATCGCCGACCGCGCGCCCGTCGATCTGCACGCACGGAGCGACCTGTGCTCCCGTTCCGCAGAAGAAGACCTCCTCGGCGACGTAGAGCTCGGTGCGATCGATCTGCCGTTCTTCGACCACCATGCCGAGCTCGGCGGCGAGCTCGAGGATCGAATCGCGGGTGATCCCCTCGAGGATGTCGGCCGTGACCGGCGGTGTGATGAGGGCGCCGTCGCGGACCATGAAGATGTTCGCTCCGCCGCCCTCGGATACGTGGCCATCGGCGGTGAGGAAGATGGCCTCGTCCGATTCGTAGTCGTGCGCCTCGTCTACGGCAAGCGCCGTGTTGATGTACGCGCCGGTCAGCTTTCCGCGCGCCGGGATCGCGTTGTCGGAGGTCCGCTGCCAGCTTGAGGTATGCGCCGCGAGGCCGCCGGTCGGCAGATACGCGCCCAGCGGGAAGGAATACATCCCGAAGCCGTCGCGAAGTCCCCTGAGCGCGACCTTCACCGAACGAGCGGCCTTGAAGGCGAGCGGACGGATGTAGACGTCGCTCTTGAAGCCGTTCTTGCGCAGGAGCTCGAGTGCGATCTGGGAGAGCGCCTCCGGGTCGCCCGGCAGCTCGATGCGTACGATTCGCACCGAGCGAGCCATGCGCTCGAAGTGCTCGCGCAGGCGGAAGACGTAGAGCTGTTCGTGCGCCGGATTCCAATACGCGCGGATGCCCTCGAAGACACCGGTCCCGTACTGCAGTGCGTGTGTCGCGATGGAGACCTTGGCATCGGCGAGCGGGACGAACTTGCCGTCGTGGTACGCGATCCCGCTCTCGGCGATCTCCTGACCGACCGCCGCCACCTCTTTCAGTCGTTCTTCGACCGTGCTCGCCATGCCACACCTCCAAGAAACACGAAAGCCTCCCTTTTCGGGAGGCTCACGGTATTCGTCCGCTCACCGCGCTTGCTGCGCGCGCCTCCCTATCGAGCTCCCGCAAGGAGCCCGCTGAAAATGATGATGACGATCGAAGCGCGCATGAGACGGCGAACGCTAGGGGGTGTGCCGGCGCTCGTCAAGGTCACACGCGACCGATCACTTCTCCGCGTTGCCAGACGCGCCGTGCGATCTCGAGCGCGACCAGGTCGAAGAGGACGAGCCCAACGCCGAGCGCGAGGAGCGGCCACCCCTCGCCGACCTGCGACGCGACCAGCCCGAGCCCGGCGAAGACCGCCGCCGAGAGCGCGATGACCAGACCCGCGATCTGCTGTGCCGCGCGGCTCGAGCGCACCCGTGCGGCCACGATCATCGTGACGCTGCCCGTCGTGACCAGATACAGGAACGAGAGCACCAGGACCGCATAGAGAAGCTCAGGGGTGAGCACGCGTGCCACGCGCTCGTATCCGTAGCGATATCCGGCGAGGCCGTAGCCGGCGGCGAGCGTGACGGCGCAGGCGGCCATCACCGGCAGGACCATCCCGACGAGCTTGCCGAGGACGATGTCGAAGTCGCGGATGGGCGCCGCGAGGAGCGGCACGAGCGTGCCGTTCTCCTTTTCCGCGGTGAAAGTCGCCGCGATCAGCGCGACTCCGGAGAGCGAGGGGAAGAACACGCTCTGCAGGGCCAGGCCGATGAGTGCCACATCCCCGCTCGCGCCGGGCGCGATCCCGCGATTCGACAGCACGAAGAAGATCGGGATGACGACAAAGATCGCGGTCCGCAGCAGCGACGCCCGATCCAGGAACACTTCCCAGCGGATCTCGCGCCACGCGATCAGCCACCACTTCATCGACGCGCCTCCGCCAGGATCGCGAGATAGGCATCCTCGAGCGAGCGCTCCTCGGCCGAGAGCGTGACCACGCGGAGGCCCGCATCGAGGAGCGCACGCAGGGCAGCTGGGTTCGTCGTCGCGGGATCGTCGGTCCCGAAGCGCAGCACCGCGAGCCCGTTCTTCGCGGCGGCGGCTTCCGCGTCGATCCCCGCGCGGGCCAGCGCGTCGCGTGCCGCGGCGATGTCGCCGGCGAACGCCACCGCGTAACGGGGCCGGCCCGCCGAGCGGATATCGGTGGTCGCTCCGATCCGCACGACGCGTCCCTTGTAGAGCACGACGACGCGGTCGGCGATGCGCTGCGCCTCGTCGAGGTCGTGCGTCGTCAGGAGGATCGCGCGGTGGCGCGCGCGCAGCGAGACGATGAAGCCGCGGAGGATCTGCGCCATCTCCGGATCGAGCGCCGTGGCGGGCTCGTCCAGGAGCAGGACCGGCGGATCGTGCACGAGCGCGCGCGCGATGGCCACCTTCTGCCGCATGCCACGCGAGAACGTCCCGAGCCTCCGGTCCAGCACGTCGTCGAGCCCGAGGAGCTTCGCGAGCTCCGCGGCCCGCGTATCGGGCGACCCGACGTCGTAGAGACGCGCGAAGAACGCGAGGTACGCGCGGAGCGGCATGCGCTCGTACAGGGACGGCTGATCGGTGACGAAGCCGCAGCGCGCGCGGACCGCATTCGCGTCCTCGCGAACCGAAACGCCGTCGACCAGCACGTCGCCCTCCGTGGGGGCGAGGATCCCGCCGATGATCCGGCTCGCGGTCGTTTTCCCGGCGCCGTTCGGACCGAGGAGCGCGACGATCTCGCCGGGGTTGACCTGGAACGAAGCGTCGGCGAGCGCGACGACGCCGTCGAATCTGCGGGTGACGCCGCGCACGTCGATCATTGATCAAGCGTACCGGCGAGCCCCCCACTAGGCTGCAAGGCGTGGACGTCGTCCTTTCGCTCCACGGGCGGATGGCCACCGCGCTCGTTCTCTACTACACCGTGGTGGGCCTCTGGGGTCTGTTCCTCGGCGTTCGGAACAGCGGGCCGACGCCCGGCTTCCGCGGCGCGATCGCGATCGCGGTGATCGCCTCGGTCGCACAGGGCGCGCTCGGCTTTGTCGTCTTCGCGTTCCTGCGCCCGCCGGCCGACGCGCTGCACGTCCTGTACGGGTTCGCGCTTGCCCTCGCACTCCCGCTCGCGGCCTCGGTGGTGCGCGACCGCGCCGCGCGGGGGCAGTCGGTCGCGCTCGGGTTCGCCGCGCTCTTCGCCGCGGGCCTGGCGATACGCGGCATCATCACGGCATGACCGACGTTGCGCCGGGCCTCGACGAGCGGCCGGACACATCCCCATCCGCGCTTCAGGCGCTTCGTGGGAACGCTCTGTACTTCAACGTCGCGGGGTCGGGTCCGACGTTTCCCGTTGCGCAACTGGCCGCCGAGCGCTTCCGGACCTGGCTGAACGAGGTCGGGATGTTCGGCCACGTCGGCTACTCGGCGTACAACGCCGCCCTCGACGCGACGCGTGCGGACCTCGCCGCCGCCATCGGCGATCCGGCCGGCGCGCAGCGGATCTCCCTCGCACAGTCGGCGACCGATGGGCTCAACACGCTGGTCGCCGGCCTCGCCATCCCGGAGCGCTCGCTCATCCTCACCACGGCCGAGGAGCATGGGAGCGCGCTCTATCCGCTCCGCCGCCGCGCCGAGCTCGGCGATCGCCTGCGCGAGATCCCTTGGGACCGCGACGCGGATCGTTTCCTCGAAGAGGTTCGCCGCGGCATGCAGGGCGGAGCCCGCGCACTCCTCATCTCGCTCGTCTCGTGCAAGACCGGGGACGTGCTGCCGGTCCGCGAAGCATGCCGTCTCGCCCGCGACGCCGGAGCGATCTCCATCGTCGACGCCGCGCAGGCGCTCGGGCAGATCCCCGTCGATGTCGTCGAGCTCGGCGCGGATGCCGTGGTGACCCTCGGTCACAAATGGCTGCATGGCCCGCTCGCGACGGGCGGGTTCTGGGTGAGAGACCTGACCCTCTTCACGCCGACGCGGCTCGGCTGGCGCTCGCGGCTGGACCTGCCGAAGGGCAGCAAGGACTACAACCCCAACGCGACGCGCTTCGAGGCGGGGACCGTCGACGCGGGGGCGTTCGTGGGGCTGCGGCAAACACTCCTCGTCCATCGGCTCCTGGGACCCTGGGTCGGCCAGCGCGTCCGCGCGCTGCGCGCGCGCCTTATCGACCGGGTGCGCGAGCTACCGTTCGCGATCCGCTCGACACCGGGTGCGCCGACGGGCATCGTCGTCGTCGAGCCCCGGAGCGGCGACGTGTCGGAGCTGGTCACCCGGATGTGGGACGAGGAACGGATGGTCGTGAAGCTGATCGACGAGCCCGGCATTGCTCAGGCGATCCGCATCTCCTTCTGGGCGCTCCACGACGACGCGCAGATGGACCGGCTCGCTGCCGCCTTCGCTCGTCAATTAGCGGTCGGCGTGAGCTGATGGCCGCCGAGCTCAGCGGCCACGTCGCGATCGTGACCGGCGGAGGCCGAGGCCTCGGCCGCGCTGTCGCTGAGCGGCTCGCGGCGATGGGCGCGGCGGTCGTGGTCGCATCGCGCAACGCCCCCGAGCTCGACGACGTCGTGAAGGACATCAAGCGCGCCGGCGGCCGCGCCCTGGCGCAGACCGCGGACATCGGCGACGAGCGTCAGGTACAGGAGCTCGTGCTCGCCACCGAACGCTTCGTCGGACCGGCGACGATCCTCGTCAACAACGCGGGCATGGTCGATCCGATGGTCCCGCTCGCGCGCTCGAACGCGGCGCTCTGGTTACGCAGCGTGGCCATCAACGTCGGGGGTACGTACCTCGCGACACGGGCCGTCCTCCCCGGGATGCTCGATCGGGCGTACGGCCGGATCGTGATGATCACGTCGGGTGCGGCGACGCGCCCGTCGCCCGGCTGGACCGCCTACTCGGCCGGGAAAGCGGCGGTGTTGCAGATGACGCGGAGCCTCGCTCTGGAGCTTGATGGGACCGGCGTAACTGCGAATGCGTTCAATCCCGGATACATGGATACCGAGATGCAAGAGCGGATCCGGCGCACATCGACTGCGGACTTCCCACGCAGTGACGAGTACCGCGCCGCTCAGCGCGAAGGAAAGCTGAACGATCCGAAGGTGCCCGCCCGCGCCGTCGCGTACCTCGTGCTCCCGGCGACACTGCGCAATGGTGAAGCGCTCGAGTGGTCCGACGAATCGCTCCGACGCGAGGTGGAGACAGCTCTCCCGGCCTAGTCCTGCGACTTTTCCTTCGCGCCGACCGGCTTGAATGACTTGCGCTTCTCGATCGCGGACCGGAGCAGCTTGCCTGTCCCATCCGGATCGCTCTGCGCGCGGCGCTCGAGCTCGGACGCCGGCCGGCCGATGAGGCCGCACGTCGCGCAGTCGCCGCGGCCGTCGAGTCGCGCGTGACAGTACGAGCAGTGGACCTCGAACGCGCCGTGCGGCTTGAACAGGCCTAGGCTCTCGGCCTCGGCGAACAACGCCTTCGTGTCTTCCGGAGCCATCAATACGCGAGGACCACGGATTTCTTTTCGAGATAGCCGTCGAGCCCCTCGATGCCGTGCTCTTTTCCGAACCCCGACTGCTTCGTTCCGCCGAAGGGGAGCTGGTCGTACGCGACCTGGATGTCGTTGATCCAGGTGTAACCGGCCTCGAGAAGCTCCGCGGCCTTCCGGGCCTTCGCGAGGTCCTTCGTCCAGATGGACGAGCCGAGACCGTAGACGCTCGCGTTCGCCTTGGCGATCGCGTCATCCAGGTCCTTCACGATGAAGATCGGAAGCGCCGGGCCGAAGACCTCTTCGGTCGCCATACGCGAGTCCTCGGGCACGTCCCGGAGGACGGTCGCCTCCATGAACCAGCCGCGCTCGAACTCCTTGCCCTCGGGACGCTTGCCGCCGGCGAGCACCTTGGCGCCGCGCTTCACCGCGTCCGCGACCTGGGATTCGACTTCCGCGCGCTGCCGCTCGGTGTGGAGCGGACCCATCTTCACGCCTTCCTTGAGGCCGTCGCCGACAGGCCATTCCTTCTTCGCGCGGTCGGCGATCTTCGTCATGAACTCCTCGGCGATGGCTTCGAAGAGGTACACGCGCTTTACCGCGAGGCAGGCCTGGCCCGCGTTGAAGAACCGTCCGATAGCGGTCGCGGCCGTCGCCCGCCTGATATCCGCGTCGTCGCAGACGATCATCGGGTCGCTGCCGCCGAGCTCCAGGGTCACGCGCGTCACGTTCTCGGCCGCGAGCTTCATGATCCGCTTGCCCGTCTCGGTCTGGCCGGTGAACGCGATCTTGTTCACCTTCGGATGCGAGACGAGCGCGTCGCCGATCTCCGCGCCGGGTCCGTGCACGGTATTCAGCACCCCCGCGGGGATGCCGACCGAGTTGATGATCTCGATCGTCCTCTGCGTCGCGAGCGGAGTGGTCGAGGCGGGCTTCAGAACGACGGTGCAACCGGCCGCCAGCGCCGGACAGACCTTGTTCGCCATGAGCGTGAGCGGGAAGTTCCACGGCGTGATCGCGACGACGACGCCGACCGGCCGGCGCATGGTGAGTCCGAACTTGTTCTGGTCCTCGAGCGGAACGTAATCGCCGCGCAACTTGTCCGCGAAGCCCGCGAAGAAATCGAGGTTCTCCGCCACTCGCGTGGCCTCGATCACCGCGTGCGCGAGCGGCTTGCCCTGCTCGAGCGTGAGGAGTTTCGCGATCTCGGGCACAGCGGCTTTCACCTTGACCGCGGCGGCGTGCATGAGCGCGGCGCGTTTCGATCCCGACAGCGAAGCCCACGCCGGCAGCGCCTTCGCGGCGGCCTCGACGGCGGCGTCGACCTCCGATGGCGAGCCCTTCGGGATCGTGTCGACGACCTCGCCTGTCGCGGGATTCTTGACCTCGATCGTCTTCCCGGTCTGGGCCGCGACGGTCTGGCCATCGATGAGCATCGTTGCCATGGGAAAAACCTCCCGTGCGCTGGGCAGAACACTCGCGCGCTTCGCGCGCGCTACGTTGTCCGTCGTAAAGTCTAGGCAGTTTCGCACAGGGGGACCGCCTTGGCCGTTCGACTCGAGAAGCAGGACGCCATCGGCCACATCGTGCTTGATAGGCCGCCCGCTAATTCGTACGACAAGAGCTTTCTGGACGAGCTCGACGTCTCGATCGAGGAGGCGCGCCGCGACGACGCCCTGAAGGCGATCGTCGTGCGCAGCGCGAACGAGCGATTCTTCTCGGCGGGCGCGGATATCTCGGTCTTCGCGAAAGGCAACCTCGACGCGCAGAATGCCTTCGTCGTCTGCGCCAACGACGCATTCGGCAAGCTCGAGCAGACGCCGAAGGTCGTTGTCGCGGCGATCAACGGCCACTGTCTCGGCGGCGGCCTCGAAATCGCGCTCTGCTGCGACTTCCGCATCGCTGCTGAGGGCGCCTACCGGATCGGATTGCCGGAGGTGACCCTCGGACTGCTCCCGGGCACCGGTGGAACCCAGCGGCTGCCGCGGCTCATCGGCCGGCAGAAGGCGCTCGACTTCATGTTGCGTGGGACGACGATGCCTCCGCAGGACGCGCTCGCTGCCGGGATCGTCGACGAGGTCGTGCCGGCGGCCGTGCTCATAGAGCGCGCGGTCGAACGCGCGCGGGTCTACGCGACAGGTCCGACGTTCGCGATCGGCCGCATCAAGCTGGCGACGGTGCAGGGCTTCGGCATGCGCCTCGACGAAGGGCTAAAGCTCGAGCGTCAGCTGCTCATCGAGCTCTTCAAAAGCGCCGACGCGAAGGAAGGCGTCACCGCGTTCGTGGAGAAGCGGAAGCCGAACTACACCGGGAAGTGACGTCGAAGGTCGTCTCGCTCCGCGAGGCGGTCGCGCGCCACGTCCCCGATGGCGCCTCTATCGCGCTCGGTTGCGCGCTTGAACCCGCCATCCCATTCGCCTTCGCGCACGAGCTGATCCGCCAGCGCAGGATGGGCCTCGAGCTCATCGGTCCGATCTCGGATATCGCGTTCGACCAGCTCATCGGCGCCGGGTGCGTCGCGCGCGTTTCCGCAGCGTGGGTCGGGAACGTTTCGGCGGGTCTCGCGCACGCCTACCGGCGCGCGATGGAGCAAGGGGTCCCGCGCCGGATCGAGGTCCGCGACCACTCCAATTTCTCGATCGCGCAGGCGCTGCTCGCCGGGGCGCTTGGAGCACCCTACCTGCCGACGCGCACTCTGCTCGGCAGCGATATCCCGCGCGCGAACGGAACCTTCCGCGAGGCGACGGATCCCTTCTCGGGGGAGCGCGTCCTGCTCATCCCAGCGATCACGCCCGACGTCGCGGTCATCGCGGTGCAGCGCGCCGACGAGGATGGGAATGCGCACCTCTGGGGCCCGTGGGGTGTCACGCAGGAGGCGGCGCTCGCCGCCAAGAGCGTCCTCGTCCTGGCCGACGAGATCGTCGAGCGTGCGGTGATCGCGAGCGATCCCAATCGGACGATCGTGCCTGGGACCAAGGTCACCGCGGTGGTGCGCCAGCCGGGAGCCTGCCATCCCTCGCCGCTGCAAGGTCGCTATCGGCGCGACCATGAGTTCTTCCACGAGTACCACAACGCGACGCGCAGCCTCGCAGGCTTCGAGGCGTGGATCGCGGAGTGGGTGACGGGCGTCGCGGATCGCGACGCGTATCTACGCAAGCTCGGTGCCCGCTGGGAGGCCCTCCGCGAGAGCGGAAAGCCGGCGTTCGAGGTCCGATTCTGAGCGATCTCGCGCCGGGCGAGATCATGGTCGCGCAGGCGGCGCGCGAGATCCGCGACGGCGAGCGCGTCTTCGTGGGGTTGCGCCTGCCGCTCATCGCATTCGTCGTCGCGAAACGGACGCACGCGCCGAATGCGGTGGGCCTTTTCGAGCTTGGCGTCGTTCGCGACGCGCCCGCGGCCGAGCTCCTCTACACGATGGGGGACAATCCGAACGTCGCCGGCGCCGTTTGGTGCGCGCGGACCATCGACCTCATGGGTCTTCTCCAACGCGGGGACGTGGACGCCGGATTCATCGGCGGCGCGGAGGTCGACGTCCACGGCAATCTGAACACGACCGCGATCGGAAGCGACCGCACGCACCCGACGGTGCAGCTTCCAGGCTCGGGCGGTGGCGCCGACATAGCGAGCCTCGCGCATCGGCTGATCGTGATCATGCCGCACGACAAGCGGCGTCTTCGGGCGAGCGTGGACTTCATCACATCGCCCGGTCACGGGACAGGCGGTGACTGGCGCGCTCGCGTCGGCCTCCCCCGCGGCGGCCCGAGCGTGCTCATCACCACACTCGGCGTGTTCCGCTTCGTCGACGGCTCGGCAGTGCTCGACTCGTACCACCCCGGAGCCTCGGTCGACCGGATCCGTGAGGCGACCGGATGGTCGCTGCGCGTCGCTCCCACCGTTCGCGAGACAGATGCACCTAGCGAAGAAGTACTAGCGATCATTCGCCAGTACGACCCCCATGGGTTCTGGACGCGACGCGGTGAATGATGAGTTCGTGCTCTTTCATCGCATCGAAGACCCCGCAAGCGCGGCGGTGCGCCGCGAGATCGTGGCTCGTGGGCTCAAGTCACGTATCGACTTCCAGAACGTTGATTCGGCTGACGGCAAGGCTCTCTTCGCCGCGCGCGGCGGAACCACCGTTCCGGCGGTCTGGGACGGCGCCGATCTGCGTGCGGGCACGGACGCGATCGTGAGCTGGCTTACCGAACTGCAGAACGACGGAGGTGAGGTCGTGAACGACCAGATCAAAAGGGTGGAGCAATCGAGCTCCGGGCTTGATGCCAACGTCGCTGGAGCGCTGTGCTATGTCTTCGCGTTCTTCTCGGGCATCCTCTTCCTTGCGACCGAGAGGAAGAGCCGTTTCGTACGGTTCCACGCGATGCAGTCGACGCTCGCGTTCGCCGGGCTCTTCGTGGTTCAGGTCCTACTCGGTAAGCTGGGACCGCTCGCGGCGCTCAGTTCCCTGGTCTGGCTCATCGCCGTTGGCGTCTGGGCATTCATGATCTACAAGGCCTATTCGTGGCAGCCGTACCGGCTGCCGCTCGTCGGTGACGTGGCCGCGAACGAGCTCGAGAAGCCGCTAGCCGGCTGACCGACGGCCCCGCGCGGCTCTCCGTCCGCGGCGGGATAATCCGCCCGTGGGGGAGCTGCGTCTGCCGGAGCTGCCCGCCCGCTACAACGCCGCTGAGACGTTCATCGACGCGCATCGCGGCGTGCGCGACTCGAGGATCGCCATCCGCTGCCAGGGCCGGAACGTGACGTATGCCGAGCTCGCGTCGAATGTCGATCGATGTGGCAACGCGCTGCGCGACCTCGGTGTGGGCATCGAACAGCGCATCGTCATCCTGTGCCTCGACTCGCCCCCATTCGCGTATGCCTTCTTCGGCGCGATCAAGGTCGGGGCGATCCCGGTTCCGGCGAATACGCTGCTCACACCGCGCGATCTTGCCTACATCCTGAACGACAGCCGCGCCGTCGCGATCGTCGTGTCCGCGCCGCTTCTGCCGAAGGTGCTCGAGATCCGAAAGGACGCGCCCCGGCTGCGGCACCTCATCGTCACAGGAGGCGACGCGCCGGAGGGTGCGCTTTCGTTCGAGCAGCTGCTCGCAGCGGCGCGCGACGACCTCAGTCCCGCCGACACGACGCCCGACGACGCGGCGTTCTGGCTCTACTCATCGGGAACGACCGGATTCCCGAAGGGCGCCGTGCATCTCCAGCACGACATGATCTATTGCGCCGATACCTACGGGGCCGAGGTCCTGCGCACCACGGAAGATGACCGCCACTTCACGGTGTCGCCGCTCTTCCACGCGTACGGACTGGGCAATGGCGTGTTCTTTCCGTTCCGTGTCGGCGCGTCGAGCGTCTACAAGCCCGAACGGTCGACGCCGGAGATCGTCTACTCGTTGATCTCACAAGAGAAGCCGACGATCCTCTTCACCGCGCCCACGTTCTACGCGGCGCTGCTTGCGTACCCCGAACAGGACTTCACCTACGACCTGTCGTCGCTGCGAATGTGCGTGAGCGCGGGCGAGGCGCTCCCGAAGACCCTCTTCGATCAATGGAAGCGCCGCTTCGGCCTCGAGATCCTCGACGGCATCGGAGCGACCGAGATGCTCCACATCTTCATCTCGAACTTTCCCAGCAAGGCCAAGGGCGGCACGAGCGGCACCCCGGTTCCCGGCTATCTGGCGAAGATCGTCGACGACGATGGAGACGAGCTCGGACGCGGCGAGACCGGAAACCTCTGGGTCTCTGGCGATTCTTGCGCGGCCCTCTATTGGAATAAGCACGAAAAGTCGAAGGCCGCCTTCAAGGGCGATTGGTACGTCACCGGTGACAAATACCACGTCGACGACGACGGGTATTACACGTACGAGGGCCGGAGCGACGACATGCTCAAGGTCTCGGGGCAGTGGGTGTCGCCCGCCGAGGTCGAAGCCGCGCTCATGGAGCACCCCGCGGTGCTCGAGTGCGGCGTGGTCGGCGCGAAGGACAAGGACGAGCTGGTCAAGCCGAAGGCGTTCGTACTCCTCAAGAACGGTAGGCAGCCATCCGCGGAGCTCGCCGAGGAGCTCAAGGCGTTCGTCAAGGGACGGATCACGCCGTACAAGTACCCGCGCTGGATCGAGTTCGTCCCCGAGCTGCCCAAAACGGTCACGGGAAAGATCCAGCGATACAAGCTGCGGGAGCGGGCGTGAAAGAGACTCCGCGCAAGGTGTTCGAGCGCCTCGTGGCGGCCCAGAACGCGCATGACATCGACGCCCTCGTCGCCTGTTTCGCGCAGGACTACTCGAGCCAACAGCCGACCCACCCGGACCGCGCCTTCAACGGGAACGCTCAGGTCCGAAAGAACTGGTCTTTGATCTTCGGGAGTGTCCCAGACTTCCACGCCGAGTTGCTCGACGCCGCCGTCGACGGGGAGACCGCGTGGGGCGAATTCGAGTGGCGTGGCAGGCGACGAGACGGATCCGTCCTTCACTCACGCGGAGTCATCATCGGTACCGTGCGAGAGGGGAAGCTCGCCGCCGCGCGCCTCTTCATGTCAGACGTGGAAGAGGCTGGCCGCGGTATCGACGCAGCCGTCGAGGGAATGGTCGGCAAACGCTGATGGACGCTCGGGAGAAGGTGCTCGCCTGGAAGCGCGAGGCGACTGAGGACCCCGAGGGCTTTTGGGGCCGCGCCGCCGAGCAGGTGCCGTGGTTCAGGAAGTGGGAGCGCGTGCTCGACTGGCAGCCGCCGACCTTCCGTTGGTACTCGGGTGGGATGTCGAACCTCGCCTACAACTGCGTCGACCACCACGTCGCAGCCGGTCGCGGGGATCACCTCGCGCTCATCACCGAGAACGAGCGCGGCGAGCGCCGCACGTTCACGTACGCGGATCTTCATCGCGACATCAAGCGGGTGGGCGCCGCGCTGCGGGCGATGGGGATCGCCAAGGGCGATCGCATCGCGATCTACATGCCTACCTCCGCCGAGGCGATCATCCTCATGCTCGGCGCGATCCGCATCGGGGTCGTGATCCTCGTCGTGTTCGCAGGCTTTGGCGCCGGCGCGCTCGGCGAGCGGATCCGTCTCGCCGGCGCGCGTGCGCTCTTCGCGACCGACGTCACCTACCGGAAAGGCAAAGACGTCCAGCTCCTCCCGATCGTCTCGCAGGCGGTCGCCGGCACGCCCTTAGTGGAGCACGTCGTCGTACTGCGGCGGACGAAGTCGGCCGATCGGGTCAGAGACGAGATCTCCTGGCAGGACTTCCTCGAAGCCGGCGCCGGCCACGAAGAGGGTCACGTCGAGCTCGAGGCGAACGAGCCGGCGTACATCCTCGCGACGAGCGGCACCACCGCCAAGCCGAAGCTCGCGGTGCACACGCACGGCGGTTATCAGGTCTACGTCTATTCGATGGCGAAGTGGATGTTTGGCCTTCGCGAGAGTGACATCTGGTGGTCGACGAGCGACATCGGTTGGGTCGTCGGGCACAGCTACATCGTCTTCGCGCCGTTCCTTATCGGCTCCACCACCATCGCATACGAGGGCGCGCTCGACCATCCAAACGCCGAGACCTTCTACGCGATCGTCGAGCGCAATAAGGTAACGGGCGTCTTCACCTCGCCGACCGCGGCGCGCCTTCTCATGCGCTACGGCAGCGAGCCCGCACGCAAGCACGATCTTGGTTCGCTCGAGCGGCTCTTTTGCGCGGGCGAAGTGCTCAATGCGCCGGCGTGGGAATGGCTGCAGAAGGAAGCACTCCAGGATCGCGTACCGGTCATCGACCACTACTGGCAAACCGAGACCGGCGGGCCTGTCGTCGGTAACCCGTACGGCATCGCGACGCTTCCGATCAAGCCAGGCTCCGGCGGGGTGCCGCTCGCGGGGATCGAAGCCGCGGTCGTGGATCAGGACGGAAAGGAGCTCGGGCCGGGAGAGAAGGGCATCTTTGTTATCAAGCGGCCATTCCCCGGCCTCACCGCGCGGCTCTGGGCCGAGCCAGAGCGGTACGCGATGGACTACTGGGAGACGGTCCCGGGTGAGACCGTGTACTTCACCGGCGACGCGTCCTCAATCGACGACGATGGCTACGTCTGGTTCTCAGGGCGCGCGGACGAGATCATCAAGATCGCCGACCATCGCATCGGTACGATCGAGGTCGAGACCGCGTTTCTCCGGAATCCGGCGGTGGCCGAAGCCGGCGTCACCGGTCGTCCCGACGAGCTCCGCGGCCAGGTCATCTCGGCGTTCGTGGTCCTCAAGCAAGGTCGCCAGCCATCGGAGGAGCTCAAGAAAGAGCTCCTCGCCACGGTTCGCAATGAACTGGGTCCCCTCGCGGTCATCGGCGAGCTCAACTTCGTCGATATGCTCCCGAAGACCCGCAGCGGCAAGATCATGCGCCGCGTGCTCAAGGCGGTGATCCTCGACAAGGACCCGGGCGACATCTCGACGATCGAGGACGAGGGCTCGGTCGACGAGGCCCGCGAAGCCTGGCAGCACCTCAAGACCGGTGTCGCGGCAGGGGACTGAGCCGAAGCCACCCTGGTCCGCGGTCCCGCGAGAGATCAAAGAGCAGGTGGCGACGGTCCTTGGATCACCGGTCGCGCGCGCGGAGCGCGTCTACGGTGGCTACGCGCCCTCGGCGACGTTCCGGCTCCGCCTGGCGAACGGGAAGCGCGCGTTCTTCAAGGCGAGCTATCCCGCGCCTAAGGGAAGCGGTGTGCGGTGGGTCGTGGACGTCGAGGATCGCAACTATCGTCGGCTCGCATCCCTTATCGCGCCGTGGGCTCCGCGATTCCTCGGATCGTTCACGCGCCTCGGCTGGCACGTGCTGCTTCTTGAGGACCTCGGACCGCGCACGATGCCGCCCTGGACGCCCGCGAAAGCACGGCGCGCGACGCGCTCGTACGCGGAGTTCCACAAGAGCACCCGCGGGAAGGCTCTGCCGCGCGGGCTGTCCCGGACGCAGCACCACGATTTCGCAGGCTTCTGGCGCGAGCTCGCCAAGACGGGTGAACTCGGTCGCGTCGCAGCGCTGGCCCGCCGCAGAGAGGACGATGCGGAGGAGTGGATCGACGTCGTCCTGCCCGTGATGCGGCGGCTGGAGGATCGGCTGTCGAAGACGAAACCTCCGTTCGCGTTGCTCCACTTCGACACGCGTTCCGACAACAGTCGGTTGCACGGTGATCTCCTACGGATCTTCGACTGGCCATTCGCGAGCGCGGGTCCGGCCGAGTTCGACGTGACCGCCTACGCGCAGGGCGTGACCGCGGATGGCGGGCCCGAGCCCGAGCGAGTGCTCGCGTGGTACGAGGAAGTCCTGCCCCTTCGCGCGGACGCGATCGACTCATCGTTGGCCGGGATATCGGGATACTTCGCGGACCGCTCGTGGAAACCCGAGGTGCCGGGACTTCCGCGCGTGCGCTCCTTCCAGCGCCGACAGCTCAAGGTCTGTCTCGCCTGGGCGGCGCGCCGTTTCGGTCTTCCGGAGCCACGCTGGCTTCGCGCCGTGGCGGACTGGTGCCGGAGTGGCCCGATCTGCACGTCGTGCGCGGGCGTCTTGAGAAGGCGCTCGTCGGCCGCGAGATCGTCCTGGTGCGCGTCGGAGACCCCCTCGTTCTCCGCTCGACCCGTCCCGTCGAGACCGCCCTCGCTCATCGCCGGTTCACGAGGGTCAGGCACCGCGGGAAATTCCTGATCTTCGATCTCGACCAGGGCGCCATCGTCGTGAACCCGATGCTGGCCGGCGTGTTCGAGCTCGCGGACGCGAATGGATGCGATCCACGGGTTCGCCGAGCTCGGTCCCGAGGCGGGCGATCTTCCATGGGATGAGCGTGAGTTCGCCGAACGCGCCCGCGCGACGCGGCGCGAGCTGCGGAATCTCTTGATGGACCAAGGCTTCGTCGCCGGGATCGGCAACGCGTACGCGGACGAGATCCTGTGGGAGGCGGAGCTGCATCCGAAGCGGCGGGTCACGACCCTCAGCGATGAAGAAATGTCGCGTTTTTATCGCGCGCTGGTCGATGTCATCGCGCGCGGAGTGCGCGATGTGGAGGCGGGCATGCCTCCCGAGCTCGGCACGAAGATCCGCGACCACATGCGCGTCCGCGGTCACAAGGGCAAGCTCTGCCCCCGGTGCGGCACGCCGATCGTGAAGAGCCGGCACGGACTCGACGACATGTACCTGTGCCCGCGCTGCCAGCCGCCGCCGAAAGGGCAGATCCGCTAATCCGCATACTGGCGGCGGAGGGGAGCATGCCGAACACGGTCATTGTCACGCGCGAGGAGCCCATCGCGGTCGTTCAGATCAACAGGCCCGAGGTGCGCAACGCGCTCAACGACGAGGTCATGAGCGAGCTCGTCGCCGCGACGAGGCGCCTTGACGACGACGAGGCGATCCGTTGCATCGTCATCACGGGCGACGAAAAGGCGTTCTGCGCGGGCGCCGACATAAAGGAGGAATTCGTCAAGGCGACTCCCGTCAGCATGCTCGCCCACGACCTCACGTCGCAGTGGGAAGCGCTGCGCCACATCCGCACGCCGCTCGTCGCCGCAGTGTCGGGCTACGCACTCGGGGGCGGGTGTGAGCTCGCGATGATCTGCGATGTCATCGTCGCGTCGGAGACCGCACGTTTCGGTCAGCCGGAGATCAACCTCGGGATCATCCCCGGCGCGGGCGGCACGCAGCGGCTCACGCGCGCCGTGGGCAAGTACGTCGCGAACGAGATCATCCTCACCGGCCGCTTCGTGAGCGCCGCCGAGGCGAAGGCGATCGGGCTCGCGGCGCAGGTCTATCCGGCCGCAACGTGGCTCGAGGACGCCAAGGCGCTGGCGCGCACGATCGCGGAGAAGCCGCCGGTCGCAGCGCGGCTCGCGACCGAGGCCGTGGACCTCGCGTGGAACTCGACGCTCGACGCGGGGCTCGAGTTCGAACGCAAGGCCTTCTACCTGCTCTTCGCCACGGAGGACAAGAAGGAAGGCGTCGACGCCTTCGTGAACAAGCGGAAGGCTGTCTTCAAGGGAAAGTGACGACACGCTCCCCGCTGCGCGTCGAGCGCGACGGCGCGGTCACCATCCTTACCCTCGACCGTCCCGAAGTCCTGAATGCCTTCAACGAAGCGCTCACCGAGGCGCTCAACGCCGCGATCGCCGACTGCGCGGCGGACGCCGCCATCCGTGCCGTCGTGATCACGGGGTCCGGTCGCGCATTCTCAGCCGGCCAGGATCTCGACGATCGCCTCGCGATGATCGAGAAGGGCGGCGACCTGCGCCTGGGCGACGAGCTGCGGCGCCGCTACCACCCGGTGATCGCGACGATCCGGACGATGCGCAAGCCGGTCATCGCAGCGGTCAACGGCGTCGCGGCCGGCGCGGGGCTCGGTCTGGCGGTCGCGTGCGACGTCCGCGTCGCTGCGGCATCTGCCTCGTTCCGCGCCGCGTGGGCTCGCGTCGGCCTGGTCCCCGACGCGGGCTCGGCCTTCTTCCTGCCGCGTCTGGTCGGGTGGGGACGAGCGCTGGATATGGTCCTCACCGGCGACCCCGTGAGCGCGGATGATGCGCTGCGCTACGGGCTCGCGACGCGGCTGTGGCC
>VBIL01000029.1 GCA_005879975.1 Chloroflexota bacterium | reverse complement strand
GAAGGGTGCCGAGGATCTCGGCGTCCCATTCGACGATCTTGTCGCAGAAGTCGTGCGCGCTATGGACGCCGCGGCCGACCGCCTCGGCCTCCAGGGCACAACGAGCACCTGACCGGTCACGCGCGCGGCCGCCGCCGCGCGGGTCGGCACGCCCAGGCTCATACGCGCTCGACGGATATGCGTGTTCACGCTCGCCGGTGTGATCCCAAGGTCGGAGGCGATCTCCTTCGTCGTTCGCCCCGCCGCGACGGCGCGCAGGATCTCGCGCTGGCGGTCGGTCAGTGCCTCTTCGACCGCCCGGCGATCAAGGACGCGCCGGGAAAACAGATACCCGGCGAGGACACCGAGAACAAGCGACGCCGTGCGCTGCCCGTGCACCGTGAAGGTGAACGACCGCGGCTTGCGGCCCGGGCGTCAGCTCGCGCGCTTCAGCGTGCGCCGCTCCGACGCGCGAACTACCTCGTGCTCGAAACGCTCGAGGAACAGCTGGCCGCCGCAGCGCGGGCAGAGCGGCTGGTCGCCGTCATTCCAGACCGGTGCGTCACCGCCCCCGACGTTGGCGTAAGCCGTACGAAGCTGCTCGACCGTGGGCCGGCGGGCATTGGTGGGCACGACGACCTCGCCCAGGCCGTGGCCGCAGAAATAGCAGTAAAGCTCGGCTCGAAGAGCCATGAACGTGTGACCTCCACTTAGGGAAACGACACGACCGATCCTTTGTTCCAATACCGTCGATCGGCCGCAGCGGTTTCCGTATCAGTGGATACGCACCGGCGAGCGGGGTGGTTGCTCTCCGGGGCCCGTTTCTTAGGCGGTCTTTAGCTGGCGCTCGCCTCGGCCTGGAGCGCCACGAGCGGTGTGGACGACTCGCGGAGGTAGGTCAGCTGCCGGATGACGCCCCGAGGAATGATGTGGAAGTCGTTGTGGCGGTAGTCACGTCCCTCGTTGGTGATGTCGTAGTCGCCAACGACGACGACGTATTCGGGAGTGTCCTTCCACAAGAGTCCGCAGGTCAGCTTTCGCAGCCGGTAGGGTTCGAAATCCTCGGGAAGCGCAGTCCGCGAGTAGGCGGTGATGTCCTCCCACTCGACGGCAACGAGCGGCGCCGCGACCTGCTCCACAGCCCTTCCCTCTACGACCTTCCCAGTCGTTCGCTTCTCGGTACATGAAGGTTCCGGACCGGAACCTCCGCGTACACGTCGAAAAGATAAAGGGGGGCCTAGGCGTGTCAATGGGAAACGCGGGTGGATCGTGATCGGAATCGGATCGGTCACGCCGAGAGACGGGCGCGCGTTGCTTCCTCGCCCGCTCTCCGTGCCGTCGCTGAAAGTCGCTATGTTGCCTGCCTGCCTTTGGCGATGAGCTCCGCGACCTTCTGTCCGCCCTTCTTGCCGATCTCCTCGAAGTGCTCGTGTCCGTACTTCTCAGACACGGTGTCGCCGCCGATCTTCCCAATGCGACCGTAGAAGCGAGGCCCGTAGAGCTCCTTCACTTTCTGGCCGCCCTGTTTGCCGATCTGCTCGTAGAAGTCGGAGCCGTGCCGCTGCGCGGTCGTGCGTCCGCCCTTCTTGCCGATCTGCTCGTAGAACTCCGGACCGTGTCGCTGCGCGGTGGTCGCGCCGCCACGCCGTCCGGCTTCGGCCACGGTCATCGCTCCTTTGTTCCGTGACATACCAGGCACCCTTTCTCGGCGATAAAATCGGCCGTCTGCCTCCCGGGCTAGATGGCGACAGGTGGCAGCAAGTCCCATGCCATCGCTCGGCCGCCCGGTCAGCGCGCGACCGTTCAGGCGAACGGTCGCAGCACAGTCAGGGGCCTATGCGCATGGAAAGCGTGCAGAGATCGGGACAGCCGAGAGCCAGGCGAGTCGCGTTCGAAAGGTCGAGCGTGCGCCCGGCAACGAAGGGACCGCGGTCGATCACCGGTACGGTCAACGACCGGGTGCCGTAGCTCAGCGCCACCAGCGTCCCGCACGGGAGGGTGCGGTGAGCGACGCCAACGATCACCGGCGTATAGGTCTGCCCGCAGGCGGTCCGGTTGCCGTAGAAACCCGGGCCGTACCACGAGGCGAGGACCACACCGCTCGTCGGGGGATCGGGCGGTGGCGCCAAGACGACTCGGGGTGAGAGTGTCTTGATGGCGGGAGGTTCCGGTGTCGGTGCGGCCGCGGGCTCTGGCTCGGGTGCCGGAGCCTGCTCGACTCCCGCGACCACTTCCGGTCGCGCCACGTCCCGAGCCCGCCACGGACCACGGGCAATCCCTTGGATCGAGCCCGACTCGAACGCGCCCGCGACCGCGACCGAGCCGAGGTCGCGCGCGTGCGACGGACCAAGGAATGGGACCGCCATCGCGAAGGCGAACACGAATGTCCCGACCCGCGCCAAGGTGTCCCGGAGCACGGATCGCGGGACTTTGCATGAGCGATTCCAGGATGTGTCGATTTCGTGAACAGGCCGGAGCGCCGCAGACACACCGTGCGCGAAGTTGCTCGGCTGCCAGGTCGCACTTTCTCGCGTTACGAAATCGTTACGTGAAGGAAGCGAGCGCTAGGCGGGGACTGCGACGACGACGAAGCGGGGGTCGTCGCGGTTCGGTCCTGTCGAGGTCTGGATGGTCAAACGCTCGCTCGAGGTCGGCAAGACCCAGCTCGTGTCCTCGGGCGGGACGCGCGGATGGATCTCGGTGACCACGTACTTGAGCGCGACACCGTCGGGAGTGCTGATGACGACCTGGTCGCCGGCTCGCGCGTTCCAGAGCGTCAGGAACATCCCGCGGCGCGCGTGCGCGTAGATATAGGTGTTGCTTCCCATCCCGGGGATCGCGGTACCCGGTAGATGGAACGCGAAGTTCTCCGGAGTTTGCTGCACGACCACGTCGCGCTCGACGTCGCCTTCGGCGATCGGAAGGTCGATCGCGAGCCGCGGGATCTGGATGCGATACCCGTCGCCGATGGGACGGACCGTCTGCGCCGGCGATGCGCTCGAGCTCGCGGCACCGCTTGGGGTCGCGCTGACCGTCGGCATGGCCAGCGGAGCGAGGGCGTCCGCGTGTGGCCGCTCTCCCATCGCGACCAGCGCGACTCCGAGCGCAACGACGAGCCCACCGGCAAGCGCGACGAACCAACGTGGCATACGGCTATTCTCCGAGTGCAGGACGAATGCCGACCGAACGAGCGAGCTTCGCGGATCGACGTGCTCGCGCTGCCGCGAAGCTGCGCGAGCGCGACCTCGCGGCGCTGCTCGCCTCTCCGGGCGCCGACCTCTTCTATCTCACCGGGTACCAGCTGTTCACCAGCGAGCGGCTCACGTGCCTCGTCCTCGCCCGCGACGGAAAGGCGACCATGGTTTGTCCCGAGCTCGAGGCTCCGCGGGCCGCGGCGGCGGCTCCCGATCTCGAGCGCGCCACGTGGGGCGAGACCGAAGACCCCTACGCCCTCGTCGCACGACTCGTGAACGGCGCAGGCGGGATCGCGGTCGCCGACCAGATGTGGGCCGCGTTCGTGCTTCGTATCGAATCGACGCTGCCAAGACGCGCGTTCAGCGTCGCGTCCGAGATCACCCGCGAGCTGCGGATGCGCAAGGACGCGAGCGAACGGGAGGCGCTGCGACTTGTGGCGGAGTCCGCCGATCGTGCCTACGCGCGGATGCTCGGCCGTCCCTTCGCGGGGCGCACAGAGCGCGAGGTCGGTGCGGAGCTCGCGGGTCTGCTGCGTGAGGAAGGGCACGAGGAGGTCGGATTCACGATCGTGGGATCCGGGCCGAACGGCGCGTCGCCGCATCACGAGACCGGCGATCGCCGCATCGCGGACGGCGATGTGGTCGTACTCGATTTCGGCGGCGCTCGCCGCGGCTATCGATCCGACATCACACGGACGGTGCGCGTCGGGAGGACCATCGAAAGCGAAGCACAGCGCGTGCATGACGTCGTCCGCCGCGCGCAGGACGCCGGATATGCCGCGGCGCGCAAGGGGGCATCGGCAGAATCCATCGACGCCGCGGCGCGACGGGTCATCGATGAAGCCGGATACGGCGCGTATTTCATCCACCGGACCGGACACGGCATCGGACTCGACGGCCACGAGCATCCGTACCTGGTGCGCGGGAATCGCGAGCCGCTCGAACCAGGGATGGCGTTCTCGATCGAGCCCGGCGTCTACCTGGCGGGTCGCTTCGGCGTGCGTATCGAGGACATCGCGCTGATCGACGACGACGGCTCGGTCCGGCCGCTCAATCGTGCGGACCACGCGCTCGCCACCGTGGCGTAGGGCGTGCGCTTCGCGCTCGCGGTCATCGGCGCGGGTGTTGTCCAGATCGTTCCGTATCTCGTACCGAGCTTCACGACGATCGGTGCGATCGCATTTGTGATGTTCGCCGCGCTCGGCGCGGGTTTCTTCGCCGGTCGTCGCGGCTGGCTCGCAGGCGCGCTCTCGGTGCTGTTCGGCGGTGCGCTGTTCGGAGTCGTCTCGCTCGTCGGGCCGAACGCAGCCGGCGAGACCCCTCTGGACGTGCTGCAGAGCGAGACCGCACTCGTACTCGCGGTGGTGCCCTATGCGATCGGCGGGGCGCTGGCCGGCGCGGCTGGCGAGTGGCTTCGCTCTCGGGCGCTGACCCGAAGGTGAGCTTGGTGCGCGTCTTCGGTGCCATCTGTGCGAGCGCGATCGGGCTCGGCTTCTGGTGGGCCCTCACCGAGCCGCTCCCCGTTCCGCCGGCGATCTTGCTCGGGGTCGCCGGGGCGATCCTCTTCTGTGCCGGCCTCATCGCCGGCCGAGGCGGCGCGCTCGCGGCGCCGGTGGCGCTCCTCTTCTCGCTGTTTTTCGGGAGCATCCTCGCGACACAGCTGCATCAAGCCTTCCGGCCACAGTCGCTTCCGATCGAAGAGTTCAACGCCCTGATCTCGCTGCGCTTCCCTGAGCTCCTCGGACCGCTCGCGATCGCCGTGGCGATCGGTGCTGTGGCGGGCTGGGTGGGCGAGCGCCTCCTGCCAACGTGGCGCTGAAGACTTAACGAACCAGCGGTAGCGCCGCCTCACGCGCCCACTCGTAGATCGAGTTCGGCAGGATCCCGAGAACGACCACGGCAAGCGAGGCAAGCCCGAGGCTCACGGAAAGGCCGCGCCCCGGAATGAGGCGCGGCACCGTGCCCTCGGGCTCGTACATGTACATGCGGACGACGACCCGCAGGTAGTAGAACGCCGCGAGCACCGCGTTGAGCGCGATCACCACGGCGAGCCAGGCCATGCCCGCGTCGAGCACCGGCTGGATCACGACAAATTTCGCGACGAAGCCGATCGTCGGCGGGATCCCCGTGAGCGAGACGAGGAACACCGCGAAGGCGAGTGCCCCGAGAGGCTGTCGGCGCGCGAAGCCATTCAGCTCGTCGAGCGTCGCGCCGCGCGTGCCCTCGAGATCCATGTAGAGGAGGCACGCGAAGGCACCCAGGTTCATCAGGCCGTAGGCGAAGACGTAGAAGAGCACAGCCGCCCCCGCGCTCGGACCGGCCTTCGCGGCCGCGACCGCCGCCAGGATGTAGCCGGTGTGCGCGATGCTCGAGTACGCGAGCATCCGCTTCGTATTCGTTTGCGCGAGGGCCACGATGTTCCCGCCGGTCATCGTCAGGGCGGCGAGCACGGCGAGCATCGCGCTCCAATCCACGCTCAGCGGTCCGAGCGCGCCGAGCATGACGCGCAGGATCGCGGCAAACGCCGCGGCTTTGGGTCCGACCGACATGAATGCCGTGGCCGGAGTCGGCGCGCCGTCGTACGCGTCGGGGGTCCACTGGTGGAACGGGACGATCGCGGCCTTGAACCCGAGACCGACGGTGATGAGCGCCAGGGCGACGATCGTCGGGCCATTCGCGATGCCCTGTGAGGTGAGAACGCTCGCGATCGTCACGAAGTCGGTCGCGCGCGCGACGCCGTACAGCCACGCGAAGCCATACAGGAGCAGGGCGGAGCTGAACGCCCCGAGGAGGAAATACTTGAGGGCGGCCTCGTTGGCGAAACGATCGGACCGCTGGATGCCGGCGAGGACATAGATCGGTATGGTCATCGTCTCGAGGCCGATGAAGAGCGTGATGAGATCCGCCGACAGCGCGATGGTCATCGCCCCCACTGTCGAGAAACAGATGATCGCGTAGTACTCCCCAGGCGGGACCATCCGTCGGGCGAGGTACGCGGGAGACACCGCCGCGGCGAAGATCGCGAGAATGATGAAGACCGCTCGGAAGAACGTGGCGAACGCGTCAACGGTCACGAAGCCGCGGAAGTACTGACCGGCCGGCACGTCGTTGAAGACCGACGCGAGCGCCACGACGAGCCCAGCGATGGTGATGATCGGGAGCGCCGTGGGCGCGCGGCGACGATCGAGCGTCGCGTCCACGACGAGCACGATCATCGCGACGGCGGTGACGATGATCTCTGGATAGACGGCAGTGACGTCAGTCACGGCGAAGCCGCTCCTCGCTCATCTGAATGCCTGATCAATCTCCGGCCTGACGGCCGGGAGACGCGCCGCAGGCGCGCGGGCTCGCTCGTCGCGGGGAAGCCGCTCCTCGCTCATCTAGATGCCTGATCAATCTCCGGCCTGACGGCCGGGAGACGCGCCGCGGGCGCGTGGATTCGCTCGTCGCGGCGAAGCCGTTCCTCGCTCATTTGAATGCCACCACCGTGAACGAGGGGTCGGTGGCGAGGCGGATCACCCGATCGAGCGATGGCTCGATGTACGCGATGAAGGGCTGGGGGAGGACGCCGAGGAGCACCGTCAAGAGCAGCAGCGGGAGGGCGCACGCGATCTCGAGGCGCGACATGTCGGGTAGCGCGCGATACGCCTCACGCACCGGCCCGTACATCACACGCTGGAACATCCAGAGCAGATAGATCGCTGCGAGGATCACGCCGATCGCGGCGGCCGGGCCCCAGAAGAGCCCGCCGAGCGGGACGCCCGTGAACTTGAACGAACCGATGAGCACCAGGAACTCGCCGACGAAGCCGTTGAGACCAGGCAGCCCCAGCGACGCGAGCACGAAGACTCCGAAGAAGGTCGTGAAGAGCGGCCACGTGTTCGCGATGCCGCCGAGGTCGGCGATCATCCGCCGATGCGTCTTCTCGTACTGGATGCCGACGAGGAGGAACAAGGCGCCGGTCACAAAGCCGTGGTTGAGCATTTGCAGGACCGCGCCCACACCGCCCTGCAGGTTCAGGACGAAGATGCCGAGCGTGACGAAGCCCATGTGCGCGACGGACGAGTACGCGACGAGCTTCTTCAGGTCTTTTTGAACCGCCGAGACGATCGCGCCGTACAGGATGGCCACGACCGAGAGCAGGATGAGCAGCGGCAGCCAGGCCTGGACGCCGAACGGGAAGAGCGGCAGCCCGAACCGCAGGAAGCCGTACCCGCCGGCCTTCAGCAGGACGCCTGCGAGCACGATCGATCCCGCCGTCGGCGCCTCCACGTGCGCGTCCGGAAGCCAGGTATGGAACGGGACCATGGGCAACTTGATCGCGAAGGCGAGCGCGAAGGCCAGGAACACCCAGAACTGGAAGTCGGCGGAGAACCGGCCGCGGAGCTCGAGGAGGTCCGGAAGGGAAAGCGTGCGCGAGCCGGATGCGTCGGCGGATGCGATGTAGACCGCGACGATTCCCACGAGCATCAGGAGCGAGCCGGCAAGAGTGAAGAGGACGAACTTGAGCGTCGCGTAGATCCGCCGCGGGCCGCCCCAGATCCCGATGATCAAGTACATCGGCACGAGCATCAGCTCGAAGAAGATGTAGAAGAGGAAGAGATCGAGCGCGATGAAGACGCCCACCATACCCACCTCGAGAAGAAGGAAGGCGGTCATGTACTCGGTGATCCGCGTCTTGATCGCGCCGCCGCTCGAATACAGCACTGAGATGAAGGTGAGCAGAGTCGTCATCGGGACGAGCAGCACCGAGATGCCGTCGACGCCGACGAGGTAGCTGATGCCGAGGCTCGGTAACCAGTCGAGGCGCTCGACCAGCTGGAAGCCGGGCTCACCCACCTTGAATTGCGCCAGCATCCATATCGAGACGGCCAGCTCCACGGCGGTCGTGGTAATGGCGACCTGCTTCGCCGCGCCGGCGTCGCGACGGAAGATGAAGAGCGGAATGAGCCCTGCGATCGGGATCACGACGAGGAGCGAGAGCAGATGCGTCATCGACCGAAGATCCCGGCAGCGTAGCCGCCGTACGCGACGAGCATCAGCAGCAGGCCGGCCATGATCGTCAGCGCGTAGTTCCCGACGACGCCGGTCTGAAGACGGCGAAGGCCCTGCCCGCCCATCGCGAGAGCCCAGCCAAGGCGATTCGCCAGTCCATCGATGATATGGATGTCGAACGCCCAGGACGCGCCGGCGATGGCGCGCGCGGCCTCGACGACGCGATGGTCGTACAGCTCGTCGATGTAGTACTTGTTGACGAGCAGCCGGTAGACCGGGCCCGCGGCGCGCGCGACGGCCGCTGGATCCGGACGATGCCGGACGTACATCAGTAGCCCGATCGCGATGCCGACGACGCCCGCGACGACGGACACCGCCGCGAGGAGAAGGATCGTCGCGAGCTCGGGCGCGTGTTCGACGACGCCGGCGGCTTCGACCACCGGACCCAGAAAGCGGTGAATGAATCCCTGCTCCGGCGGGAAGCCGATCGCGATCCCGAGCACGACCGTTCCGACCCCGAGCAGGATGAGCGGCAGCGTCATGATCGCCGGCGACTCGTGCGCGTGATCGAAGAGGTGGTGGTCGCGGGGCTCGCCGTAGAAGGTCATCCAGAGCGCGCGCGTCACGTAGAACGCGGTGAGCACGGCGGTGATGATGCCGATCGCGTAGAGGACGACATGACCGTTCACGAACGCCGCGGCGACGATCTCATCCTTTGACCAGAAGCCCGCGAGCGGCGGCAGGGCGGCGAGCGCACCGCCCGCCACGAGCATCGTCCAGAACGTCACCGGCATCTTGCGACGCAGGCCGCCCATCTTGCGCATGTCCTGCTCGCCGTCCAGGCCATGGATCACCGACCCCGATCCGAGGAAGAGGAGCGCCTTGAAGAATGCATGGGTCGCGAGGTGGAAGATCGCGGCGACCGGCGCGCCGACTCCGAGAGCGAGGAACATGTACCCGAGCTGGCTGACCGTGGAATAGGCCATGACGCGCTTGATATCGAACTGCACGAGCGCGATGGTCGCGGCGAAGATGGCTGTGACCGCGCCGACGATCCCCACGACCTCGAGCGACGGGCCGGCCACAACGAACAGAGGCATCGAGCGCGCGACGAGGTACACCCCTGAGGTGACCATCGTCGCCGCGTGGATCAGCGCCGAGACCGGCGTCGGCCCTTCCATGGCGTCGGGCAGCCACGAGTAGAGCGGCAGCTGCGCAGACTTGCCGGTCGCGCCGAAGAACAGCGCGATGCAGATGATCGCGAGCGTGTTCTGCGCGATCGCGCTCTGTTCGAGACGGTGAAAGACGTCCAGGAAATTCATGGAGTTGAAGACGAGGAAGATCGTGATGATCCCGATCGTGTAGCCCCAGTCACCGATCCGGTTCATCACGAACGCCTTCTTGGCGGCGAGGTACGGCTCGGGCCGTTCGAACCAGAACCCGATCAGCAGATAGCTGCAGAGGCCGACCCCCTCCCACCCCACGAACATGAGGAGGTAGTTGTCGGCCATGACCAGGATGAGCATCGCGAAGACGAACAGCGAGAGCCACGCGAAGAATCGGTAGAAGCCCTCGTCGTGGGCCATGTAGCCGTTCGAATACACGAAGATGAGGAACGAGACGACGGTGACCACGAGCAACATCACCGCGGAAAGCGGATCGACGAGCGCCGCGACGTTCACCGAGAAGTCGCCGACGCCGATCCAGCGATAGAGCTGGACGACCGTCTGCTCCTTCCCGCCGAGGACCTCGAGGAAGACCCCGATAGAAAGCAGCGCGGAGAGGCCGACGGCCGCCGATGCGATGACCCCGGTCCAGTGGCCGAGCCACCGTCGGCCAAAGAGGCCGGCGATCAGGAACGCGGCCAGCGGGAACGCCGGGATGAGCCAGACAAGCGCGATCATCGCGACCTCATCCCTTCATCTGATGGATCTCGTCGACGTCGATGACCGGTCGGTTGCGGTAGGCGGAGAGCACGATCGCCAGACCGACCGCGACCTCGGCGGCGGCGATCACGAAGACGAAGATCACGAAGACGCTGCCGCGCTCGTCGACCGCGCCGAAGCGTCGCGAGAACGCGACCAGTGCCAGGTTCGCGGCGTTCAGCATGAGCTCGACGCACATGAGGATCACCACCGCGTTCCGGCGCGTCAGCACGCCGGCGCAGCCGATGAAGAAGAGCCCGGCCGAGACCGCGACGTAGAAGCTGAGCGGGACCGTCACCTGCGCCGCCTCATCCCATCTGGAGGCTCGTCGCGTTGGGTCAGGACGATCGCACCGACCATCGCCGCGAGAAGCAGCACCGATGCCACCTCGAACGCGAAGGCAAAGTCGGTGAAGACACTCGTCGCAAGCGGACGGATGTCACCGCCTCCCGGCTGCGGGGTGGGCGCGTTGAATGAGAACGCGAAGAGCACGACGGGAATCGCCACCGCCGCGACGAGCGCCGCGGCGAGCGGATATTGCTTCTGGAAGAAGAGCGCGTACGACCGATCGCCGCCCTGCTTCGTGAACTGGACTCCGAAGATGATGAGGACCGTGATAGCGCCGACGTAGATCAGGACCTGAAAGGCGGCGATCGTTTCGGCGCCGAGCAGCACGAACATCCCGGCCATGCAAAGGAAGCTCAGCGCCATGAGGAGCGCGGAGGCGGTGACGCGATTGAGAAGCACGACCGCGGCGCCGGCGCCGATGACCCCGAAGGCGAGCAAGGCGAAGACGACGGGCTCGACGAAATCGAATCGCATGAGGCGACCTAGCTCGCGGCGCGAACGGCCGACGCCGACGCGCGAGCGCGCAATGAGGCGAGGCGCCGGCGCTGAACGAACGGGATGCCAGCAATGAACGCGAGAAGGAGCACCCAGCTCGCGATCGCGATGGGGATCTTCGTGTCCGGGAAGGCGAGGGCCAGGACCGCGACAACCAGGATGTTGAGCAGCGCCAAGGGGATCAGGCCCAGCCAGCAGAAGGTCATCAGCTGGTCGATGCGCAGGCGCGGGAGCGTGGCTCGGATCCACATCATCACCACGATGACTCCGTAGACCTTGAGCGTGAACCAGAGGACGCCGAGGATCGGGACGGCATCGACGCCAGGACCCTGCCAGCCTCCAAACCAGAGTGTCGTCACGATCGAGGACACCACGGTCACATTTCCGTACTCCGACAGCGCGAGCATCGTGCCCCAGCGCATCCCCGAGTACTCGGTGAGCCAGCCGGCAACGAGCTCGGACTCGGCCTCGGGAAGATCGAACGGGGTGCGGTTCGTCTCGGCGAGCGCGGCGATGAAGTAGATCACGAACGAGAGTGGGAGCACCAGAACGTTCACGAGCGGGCCGGGCTGGGATCGCGTGATGTCGACCATAGAAAGCGATCCCACCACGAGCGCGACGGAAACGAGTGCGAGGATCTGCGGAATCTCGTACGAGATCAGCTGGCCGGCCGAGCGCAGGCCGCCGACGAGCGCGTACTTGTTGTTCGAGGCCCATCCGGCGATGACGATCCCGAGCACGGTCATCGAACCGAGCGTCGTGAGATAGAGGAGGCCGATGTTGAGGTCGGCGCCGACGATGTCCTGCGCGAAAGGCAGCACGACCCAGGACGCGAGCATCGGGCAGAAGACGAGAGCCGGCGCGGCGAGGAAGAACCAGGGATCGGTCGCGCGGGCTCGGACGTCCTCTTTGGCGATGAGCTTGATCGCGTCCGCGAAGGTCTGGAGCAGGCCGAACGGGCCGACGTGGTACGGCCCCAAGCGGTCCTGGATGATCGCCTGGATCTTTCGCTCCAGATAGATCTGGAGCAGCGCGCCATTGAGCACGAGGAACAGCGCGAGCGCGACCGCGATGACAAGGCGCAGCGGTCCCCAGATGAGCGGATCGAGACCGAACGGCCCTACGGGCACCGCTACCCTCCGCGCGCGTCGCTACGCGGGGGCAGGAAGGACTTGCGGAGCGGATGTCCCGGGAAGCTCTCCTCGAGAAAGATCCTCCGCAGATCGGGATGACCGTCGAATTCGATGCCGAACATGTCGTAGGTCTCTCGTTCGCACCAGTTCGCGCCTTCCCAGACACCGGTGAGCGAGGGGATGTGAGGATCGAGCTCGGTGCACGTCGTGCGCAGCATCGCGAAGACCTTCGTCGCCGTCCCGCGCACGAACGTCACCGACCGCAGCTCGGCGCCGGTATCGACGCCCGCGTTCACGGAGTAGAGATCGCAGCGCGTCCGAGGATCGTCGCGCAGGAACGTCGCGACCTCAACGAGGCGATCGCGATCGACGTCGATGACGAGCATGTCGTGAAGGGTCGAGACGCGAGCCTTGTTCCCCAGGTGCGTGACGACGTGCTCGCGAACAGCCGCGAGCTCGGGCCGGGGCCGCGGCGCGCTCAGTACCAATTCAACGCGTCCTTCTTCCACGCGTAATAGAGGCCGACGACGAGGATCCCGATGAAAACCACAACTTCGACAAGCCCGGCGACGCCGAGCTGGCGGAACAGGACCGCCCATGGGAAGAGGAAGATCACTTCGACGTCGAACACGACGAAGAGCAACGCAAACACGTAGAAGTGCGTCGGATATCGACCCCAGGCCTGCCCGATCGGCTCCTCACCCGATTCGTATGTGCGCAGCTTTTCAGGCGTGATCTTCTTCGGGGCGACTAGCCGCGCGATCGTCAGAAGGGCTGTAACAAAAAGGGCTCCGACCACGAGAAACGCGAAGACGTAGACGTACGAAAAGCTGTAGTCGGGCACCGAATGAAGCGTACGTAGGGGTACTCGCACGAGCAAACGGCGGCCGACACTGGATATCCACCTATGCCTTGCTTGGTGCTACCCCGTTGTGTGGTTGACACAAGAGTTGCGCGCGGGTTACGGTGCAGACCTCCCAGAACGGTTAGTACGCAATTCGTACATTCATGCCGGCGGGAGATCGATCAAGGTGGTCGATGTGGCGAGCGAAGGGACGGTACTCACGCAATAACGGCCAGATAGTGGCCGCATTTGAACCGGGAGGGACCACACGGGGTTGGGACAAGCTGCTCGTCGTTCACAAGCCACGCCTAGCCCTAGGCGGAATCTCCAGCGTCGCCTTCGTCTCATCGGCGGAAGCTCGCGCCGCCTCGCGTGCTCCTTTGCGGAGGGCGCGACCAGCTATCTCGGAGGGCTCGTCGGTGTGCGGGGATTGCGTCTGGCGCTCAACACGTCGGTCGCCGTGCTCGTGCTGTCGCTTCCATTCACCGCCACGGCTGCCTCGCGCGCCAGCTCGACGGTCGGGACGCCAATCGTGGCCACGGTCGTTACCGCGTCGGATTCCTCACGAGCGCAGCCCGCCGCGCGTGGCGCGATCGCCGCAAGCCGCAATCCCGTGACCGTCGCGGCCGAGGGTGTTCACCCGCCTGCAGAGGTCACGATCCACGAGGGCGACACGCTCGGGACGATGGCGAACTTCTACGACGTCTCCATCGAGTCCATCGCATTCGCCAATGGCATCACCGATGCGCATTCGCTCCAGCTCGGTCAGAAGCTCATCATTCCGCCGGCCGAAGGGGCGCTCTACACCGTGAAGGCTGGGGACACGGTCGAGGCGGTCGCCGCGAAGTTCAAGGTCGACCCGGCGGTGATCATGTCCTACAACCGCGTCTACTTCGAGCCTGAGCATTTCGCGCCGGGCCAACTCATCTTCGTCCGCGGCGCGGAGCTTCCTTCACTCGCCGAGCCGCTTAGAGTCACCGCGGCCGTGCTTCGCGGGCCGAGCTTCGCGGCCACGCCTGCGCGCACCGGGCGGCTTGCGTGGCCGGTGGCAGGAGTCATCACGCAATACTTCTGGGCCGGCCACACCGGGGTTGACCTCGCCGCGCCATACGGGACCGGCATCGGCGCCTCCGACGACGGGGTGGTCTCCGCCACGGGCTGGGTGCCAGTCGGTGGTCTGCGGGTGTGCGTCCAGAACGCCGACAACATCGAGACCTGCTACTACCACACCAGCGCGGTCTACGTGGGTGTTGGTGACAAGGTCTCGCGTGGTCAGATCCTCGCGGCGATCGGTGTCACCGGTGTCACCACCGGTCCTCACGTCCACTGGGAGTGCAAGGTCGGCAACCAACCCGTGAACTGCCTCAGCCTGTAGAGGTCGCCTAGACCGCGCGACCTATCGTTGCCTCGTGTTGAGCGCAGTCCACAGCGATCGTTCCGGGCGCATCGTCCTTGCCGCGGATTACGCCGCGGCCGCGTCCGACGGCGTCTCCGATAGGCCTCTCACCCGCGCGATCCCACTCCCCGACGGTGCGGAAGTCGTCGCGCTCCCGGCGCGCGACGCGATCGGCCTCGACCGTTCGGGCCGCCCGCGACCGCTCGGTGGTGGCCGCCTGGCGGTCGGCGCGATCCTTCCGCTCGGCTATCTCCGCATCGGTGTTCCGGCGTATGCGGAGGATCCTGGCGCCGTCGCGTTGGTGCCCCGCGCTTATACCGCCGTCGGAGCCGATGCGAACGGCGATCTCGTCGTCTCCGGAGTGGTCGTCGAACCGGCGGCTCGCGCGGATACAGCGGACCTGCAAACAAGACTGAACGCGGCGCTCCGCGAATATCCGTCGAATCGGATCGTCAAACAGCTCGCGCGCTGCGCGAAGGAGTATCGCTGCCGCGCCGCGACGAACGCGTTCTTTCACGTGCAGGACTGCGCGCTCCCGGTCGCGGCGCCCGCGAATGAACGACCGCCGGAGGTCATCGCGCTCCGCGACGAGGGGGACGCCTCGCCAACCGAGCCCGCGGCTTTTCATCCGACCGCGGCGGAGATCGCGGATGTCGCGGTCGCACACCTCGACGGTGGCGGCCGCCTTGTCGCGTTCGGCCGCGCCTGCGAGGGCGAGCCGCTCCTCGACACCCGTCTTGTCGAGGCAGCCATCGGTGCGATCCGTAAGCGAACGGCGCGGGGCATCGTGCATCTAGAGACGAATGGCTCGCTCCCCCTGGCCCTTCGCCGCGTATGCGACGCGGGACTCGACTCGGTGACCTTTCGCCTGGCATCGGCGCGAAGCGAGACCTACGACGCGCTGCACCGACCAGATGGCTATCGCTACATCGACGTCCGCGCGTCGATTGCGGAGGCGATCTCGCGCAAAATCGCGGTCGCGATCGCACTGCTCGTACTGCCTGGCCTGACCGACCGTGAAGTGGAGCTCGACGCGATCGTGGCGCTCGCTGGCGAGCTCCCCGAGGGGAGCGCCCTTCTTCTTCGCGGCCTCGCCGCCGATCCGCAGCGCGCCCTCCGCCTCGTGCGCGCGACCGAGGACGCCGTTGGAGTGGAGCCTGCGCTCGAGCGCCTTCGCGCGGATGCTCCGCATGTGCGCATCGGCGCTCTGCCGCGTGCAGCCGTCCAGGTCTAGCGGTGTTCCTCGATCGTGCGCGGTTGGTCGTGAAAGGGGGTGATGGCGGCCGCGGCGTGATCTCGTTCCGTCGCGAGGCGCACGTACCCCGCGGCGGCCCCGATGGAGGTGATGGCGGCAAGGGCGGCGACGTCGTGCTGCGCGTCGATCCGCAGCTCGGCACGCTCTCCGATTTCCGGTTCACGCGGGAGGCCACCGCCGAGGCTGGCCGGCCCGGTGCCGGCCGAAACAGCACCGGGCGTTCAGGCGCGGACCGCATCCTCAATGTGCCCCCGGGCACCTTGGTGATCGATCGAGCGACAGGTCAGACGGTGGCGGATCTCGTCGCACCGGGAACGGAGCTTGTCGTCGCGCGTGGCGGGGCCGGTGGCAAAGGCAACGCGCGCTTCACGACGAGTACGCGCAGAGCGCCTCGGATCGCGGAAGACGGCGGGAAGGGCGAGCGCCGCGAGATCGACCTCGAGCTGAAGCTCCTGGCCGACGTCGGGCTCGCCGGAATGCCGAACGCGGGAAAGTCCACGCTCCTCGCGGCACTCACCAGCGCGCGTCCGAAGATCGCCGACTATCCCTTCACCACTTTGGTCCCGAACCTCGGAGTCGCGCGGTTCGACGATCGGGAGCTTGTCGTCGCGGACATCCCGGGTCTGATCGAGGGTGCGAGCCACGGCGCGGGCCTCGGCGAAGAGTTCCTCCGCCACGTGGAGCGGACGCGCCTCCTCGTGCACGTCGTCGATGCGTCACGACCCGACCCGCTCGCGGACATCGAGACGATCGACAACGAGCTCAGAAGCTATGGCCACGGGCTCGAGGAGCGCCCGCGTCTCGTCGCGCTCAACAAGATCGATCTCCCCGATGCGCGCGAGGCGGCGCCCGGCATCGCCGCCTCACTTCGCGCCCGGGGAGTGGAAACGCTGGCAATCTCGGCCGCGGCGCGCGACGGGACGGACGATCTGCTGCGACTCATCTTCGAGCGCTGCCCGCCGCGGGAAGTCGCGGCGCCGTCGGCCGCCCCGCGCGAGCGCCGCATCGCCTTCGCCGGCGGTGCGCGCGACTGGCATGTCACCCGCGAAGGCGAAGGTTTCCGCGTGCAAGGTGATCGCGTCGAGCGTCTCGCGTCCGGCATCGATTGGGAGAGCGCCGAAGCGGCGTCGTACTTCCAGCGCCATCTGTCGCGAAGCGGCATCGAACGGGAGCTTCGATCACTCGGCGCGAAGGAGGGCGACACTGTTCGCATCGGCACGCTCGAGATGGAGTGGCGGGAACGCGCGGAGGAAGAGTGACGCGGATAGGCGTCTTTGGCGGAACGTTCGACCCGGTCCACGTCGGTCATCTCGCGATAGCGAACACGGCGCTCGAGGAGCTCGGACTCGATCGGATCATGTTCGTCCCCGCGCAGCGCTCGCCGCTGAAGTCGGAGGCTCCGCTCGCGAGCGCGAATGACCGCCTCGCGATGCTCGAGGCCGCGACCCGGGACGAGCCCCGCTTCGGCGTGTCGCGGCTCGAGATCGACCGCGAGGGACCGTCATATACGGTCGACACGCTCGAAGCGCTGCGCGATCAGGGCCAGCTGTTCTTGATCGTCGGAAGCGACGCCTACGCGGAGTTCGACCGCTGGAGCGATCCCGCGCGCATCCGCTCGCTCGCGACCGTCGTGGTCGCAGCGCGTCCTGGCGCACCGAATGCACCGGGCAACATACCCGTGCTGGACACGCCACTCATGGATATCAGCTCGCGAGAGCTGCGCGCGCGGGCCGCGCGCGGACGCTCGCTGCGGTACCTTGTCCCCGAGGCCGCACTGCGATACATCGAGGAGCACCGCCTGTACAGGTGAGCGAGCTCTCTCCGAGAGCGCTCGCGGATGTGGTGGTCGAGGCCGCGGGCGACAAGAAGGCCGAAGACATCCTCGTCCTCAACGTCTCCGAGCTGACGACCATCGCCGACCTCTTCGTGATCTGCACCGGTCGCGGTGAGCGGCAGGTTCAAGCGATCGCTGACGCAGTGAGCGAGAAGGCGAAGGAGGCCGGGCGGCATCCCCTCGGGGTGGAGGGGTACGCCGGCGGTCGATGGGTGCTCATCGATCTCGGGGACGTTGTGGTGCACGCGTTCGTCCCCGAGGAGCGACACCTATACCGACTTGAACGCCTCTGGGGCGATGCGCCCGTGGTGCTGCGGATCGCCTAGTCCTAGGCTCGCGGCTGGGATGGCTCGCCCACGCGTGACGCAAAGCGGCCGGGCCGTGACATTGCCCGCGTCGATCATCGGGCTCGCCGCCGCGTATTTCGTCGCCGGGAAGTTCGGACTGAGCCTCGCCTTCGTGAACACCAGCACCACGGCCGTCTGGCCGCCAACGGGCATCTCGCTCGCCGCGCTGCTCCTGCTCGGGGTCCGCGTCTGGCCCGGGGTGCTGCTCGGGGCATTCCTGACGAACATCACGACGACCGGAGACCCAGTCTCCTCCGCGGGGATCGCTCTTGGGAACACGCTCGAGGCGCTCGTCGGCGCCTACTTGGTAAGGCGCTTCGCGAACGGTGCGCGAGCGTTCGAGCGCCCGCAGAACGTCCTCAAGTTCGCGTTCCTCGGAGCGGTGGTGAGCGCCGTAGTCAGCGCGACCATCGGCGCGGCGACGCTCGCGCTCTCCGGGCTCGCTCCCTGGAGCGACCTCGGTCCGATCTGGTCCACCTGGTGGCTGGGCGACGCGGGCGGTGCCCTCATCTTCGCTCCGGTGCTTCTTACGTGGGCCACCCTCGAGATCAGGGAGCTCTCGTGGCGGCCGCTCGAGCGCCTAGCGCTGATCGGCGCCGTGATCGCGACCGGCCTCCTGCTGTTCGGCGGGATCGGGCCGCTGTCGCCGAGCAACGACCCCCTCGCATTCCTCTGTTTCCCGGCGTTGATCTGGGCGGCTTATCGCTTCGGCCCGCGCGAGGCCGCGACAGCGGTGATCCTGCTCGCGCTGATCGCCGACTGGGGAACGCTCCACGGTTTCGGCCCGTTCGCGCGCTCCGATCAGAACCAGTCACTTATCTTCCTGCAGGCATTCATGGGCGTGGCGACGGTCACCTCGCTGGTCCTCGCCGCGGCGGTGGTCGACCGACAGCGCGCGCAAGAGACCATCCAGAAGACCGAGCAGCGCTTGCGGCTGGTTGCCGAAGAGTCCGCGCGGACGAGGGAAGAGTTCCTCTCCATCGCCACGCATGAGCTCCGAACGCCTGTCGCCGCGCTTCGCGGGTACATCCAGCTCGGACAGCAGTCGCTGGACCGCGGTCAGCACGAGCGCCTTCGCGGCACACTCAAGGTCGCGCTGCGTCAGACCGATCGGCTGGCCACACTGATCGGGCAGCTCCTCGACGCCTCCCAGATGCAGGCCGGCCGGCTGAAACTCGAGCGGAACCCAGCGGATATCTCTGCGCTCGTAAGCGGCGCGGTGGACGCGGAACGGCTCGCCACCGAGGCGCGGCCATGGGTGGTCCAGATCGAGCCGGGTCTCCGCGCGAGCGCTGATGCCGTGCGCTTCGAGCAGGTGGTGGTCAACCTTCTCGACAATGCCATCAAGTTCAGTCCGAGCGGTGGGACCGTGACTACGCGGCTGAGAGCCGAGGATGGGGAGCTCCGTCTCGAGGTCAGCGACCAGGGTATCGGCATCGCTCCAGACCGCGTAATGCGCATCTTCGAACGCTTCTACCGCGCGCACGACGATCGCGGCATCGGCGGCCTCGGTCTCGGCCTGTACATCAGCAAACAGATCGTCGAGCTCCACGGCGGGCAGATCGAGGTCAGCTCCGAGCCCGGGCGCGGGACGACGTTCACCGTCACGATCCCACGACTACCCGCATCGGCGACGGTGCTGCGGCCCGCTGCGTCTGTCCATGGAAGGACCGGCCGCGTTCTCGTCGTCGATGACGATCGCGAGATCCGGGCTCTGGTCGTCGAGGTGCTGCGGGATGCGGGTCTCGCGGTCGTGACCGCGGCGGACGGCAACGAGGCGCTCGCTGAGGCGGCGCGGTTCAGTCCTGACGTGATCATCCTCGACAGGCTCATGCCGGGCATGGACGGAACGGAGTTCGCGCGGTTGTATCGCGCCACCGGTGAGCCCGCTCCGATCATCGCGTTCTGCGCGGCGCGCGACGCGGCGGCGTGGGCCAAATCCATCGCCGCGGTCGGCTTCATCGGAAAGCCGTTTGACGTGAAGGATCTCGAGCGCATGGTCCTCGAGCACCTGCCGGCGACCGCGTGAGTCGGTTAGTCTTATGTGGACACGACGGTGTCACGGCTTCGCCCTGAGGGGCTGTGTCTGTCCAACGCTCGTTCGCTCCGCTCACTCGCTGGACAGCAGCCCCGATGGCGGCGCAGCCGCCATCGGGGCTGTAGCTCAGCTGGGAGAGCGCATGAATCGCACTCATGAGGTCAGGGGTTCGATCCCCCTCAGCTCCACTGCTCAGGAAAAACGCGAAACCTAGGGAACTGCGCTCGACGGAGCATGCCACGGACAGCTGAGTCGGGGCGCTCTAGTTGGAGGCTATCCCGCCTTCCTCATCGGGAGGAGGGTCCCAGTCGCAGACCAGTCTTGAGGCTTGTCGGGTTCGGCAAACGATCGCGATTCTCGTCGGATCGAGCTGTACTCGGAGGAGACCGAGCTCGCCGATAGCTGGCTGCGCGAGCAGACGCGACTCCTCGATCTCGAGGAGGGATTCGCGGCCTAAGACCGGCGCCTCGCAGCGCGCAAGCGCGTTCCTTAGAGAAGACACGGAACCGCGACTGCCCTGACGCCGGCGCGCGCCATGCTGGCGGCATGTCGACGGCGCGGACCGTCTTCGAGGGCGGCGCGCAGGTCCGCCGGCGGATCGCGCGCGCGCTCGTGCTTATCGCCGGAGCGGGGCTCGTCGCGTGGGTGGGGCTCGTGGCGACCGCGGTCGTCCCGAACGGCGGGACCGTGGAGTTACCTGATTTCGTCACACCGCTCCAGCAGGCCGTGGCGCCGGCCGCGAGCACGCCCGCGCCCGGAGCCCCGTCATCCGGCGCGACCGCGGCGCCGACGAGCTCCGCGCGTCCGGCGCTCGTGATCCCGCCGCTGCCCTTCTTCCCGACGCCGACGCCGGCCCCGGCCACGCCGGTTCCTACCAGGTTGCCTGCGACACCCGCGCCGACGGCGAACCCTGGCGGTGGGCCAAATGCGACGTTCCCCGGTCACACGCCCGACCGTACCCCGAGACCGACGCGCTAGTTGACACGTCTCGTCTTCACAGCGCTCGCGCTCTTTGCGGTCGCAGTCGGGCTTCTCGATCTCTCCGCGCGGGGCACGTTCGCCGCAGCATCAGGGCCGGTCGCCGTCGCCGGACAGGGCCCGCTGCTGCGTGTCACGCCTACCGCGCAACGCGGGGCCGCCGGGCGGGGTCGTCTCGCGATCGTCGTCCGCGCCGCGCCGCCCGAGGCACGGAAGATCGCGGCCACGCTCAACGCCGAGGGCCGGGCTGGCATCACGGTCACGTTCGCGCTCACGGCGCTCGACGTCCTCGCCGACCGAGACCTCCCCCTCTTCATCACCGGTCGCGGCCACGACCTCGCCTTCGCGGGCTACACCGATGTGGATACGACCCGTCTTCCGGAGCCGATCTGGACCGCCGAGACGGCGGTGGGTCAACGTTTCGTCGAGAGCGCAGCCGGCCGCGAGATCCGCGTCTACGTCCCGACGGCCGGTGGGGACTTGAACGCGTCCACGCTCGAGACTGCGCGCCGGGCCGAACGAAGCGGGCTGGTGCCCCTCCTTCCCGCGCCGGCGCCCGCGACGCGCGGGGACCTCGACGGCCTTGTCCTCGT
>VBIL01000028.1 GCA_005879975.1 Chloroflexota bacterium | reverse complement strand
CGAGTGCCCCGGGATCCGTTCGGTGCTCACCGGGAAGCCGATGTAATCGGTGGGGACTTTCTGCGAGACGTTGCCGATGTCGCCCGACGCTGTGACGAGCTCGCCGCGCGAAGGGCTCTTTCCGCGACGGTCGAGCTCCTGCGCGAGCGCTTCACCGAGCTTGAGGTTCGCTTCGACCGGCAGGTATGGGCGCATCTCGTCTTCGATCTTCACCTTCGTCCCCGTCTGGAGCGCTGCACCTTTGGCCATGTCGGTGAACATGGCGATCATCTCCTCCAGGCGCTTCATGTCCGCCGCGCGCAGCCCGAAGTCGCCGACCGCCCGCGAGGGGATGATGTTCGATGCGACGCCGCCCTCGCGGACGATCCCGTGCACGCGCGCCGTCGAGGGCAGATGCTGCCGCCAGCCGTCGACCGCGACGAAGAGCGCGATGAGCGCGGTCAACGCGTTCCGGCCCTTCTCCGGAGACACCGCCGCGTGCGACGCGAGCCCCTCGTAGATCACCCGCTTCACGCTGATGCCGAGGAGCCGCTCGCTGACGCTCCACTCGCCGCCGGAGCCCGGATGCGAGAAGAGCGCCGCGACGCTATCCCGGAACACGCCTTTCTCCAGAAGGTCGATCTTCCCGCCGCCCTTCTCCTCGGCGGGCGTGCCGATGAGCTCGATCCCGACCTGAAGGTCCTTCGCCTGCGCGGCCGCGACGAGGAAGGCGCCGACGATGGTCATCGAGATGAGGTTGTGGCCGCACCCGTGCCCGACCTCCGGAAGCGCGTCGTACTCCGCGAGCAGCGCCACGGCCGGGCCAGGAGGTCCGACCCGTGTGCGGAACGCCGTTGGCAAGCCGCCGAGGTTCCGCTCCACGCGGTGGCCATGCTTTTCAAGGAGTCCCGCGATGCGCGCGACCGCGCGGTGCTCCTCGTACGCAAGCTCGGGATCGGCGTTGATGTCCCGCGACAGCCGCACCAGGTCGTCGCGGAAGGGATCGACGGCGCTCACTTGGCGATCCGCTCGCGAAGAGCCTTATCCGTCGCGACGCGCACCGCGGCTGCACCCAGCGCCTCGGCGGCGATCAGCGCGTTTCGGTTCGCGAGCTCGGTGACACTCGCCTCGCGCATCGCGTCGGAGTGTCCGGCGATCAGCGCTTCGCTCACCGGGAACCGCACCCAGTCTGTCGGGATCCTCTGCGAGACGTTGCCCAGATCGGTCGATGCCGCGACCAGCACCCCGCGCACCGGACTCATTCCAAGGCGGCCGAGCTCCTCACTGATGACGTCGCCGAGCGGCATGTTCGCCTTGACCGGGGCGTAGTAGGGCAGGTATTCCGAGACCTCCACGCTCGTGCCCGTGAGCAGCGCGGCGCCCTGGGCGATCTCGCCGAACCGCTCGACCATGCCGTCGAGCGTTGCCCGTTCCTTCGCGCGCAGTCCGAAGATCGCTTCGGCACGCGCGGGCACGACGTTCATGGCCTTTCCGCCGTCGGTGATCACGCCATGCACGCGCGCGTCGCCCTCGAGCTGCTGCCGCCAGCCGTCGACGCCCACGAACAGGCGAATGACCGCGTTCAGTGCGTTGCGCCCTTTCTCGGGAGCGGCCCCGGCGTGTGAAGCGACGCCGGTGAACGTGACGCGCTTGCCCACTGCCCCCAGGCCGGTGCCGCTCACGGCCCATTCGCCCGACGCGGGATGCGACGAGAGCACCGCGACGATCTTGTCGAACACCCCCTTGCGCAACAGGTCGATCTTGCCCCCGCCGCTCTCCTCGGCGGGGGTGCCGATGAGCTCCACGCCCACCTCGAGTCGGCTCGCCTGTGCGGCTGCGACGAGGAAGGCCCCGACGTTGCTGATCGCTATCAGGTTGTGACCACACCCATGTCCGACGTCGGGCAGCGCGTCGTACTCCGCGAGGAGCGCGACCGCAGGCCCGCCCTTGGGTCCGACGCGGGCACGAAGCGCGGTCTCGAGTTCGCCGATCCCGCGTTCGACGGTATGGCCGTGCCTTTCGAGCAGGACGGCGATCGACCCGGCGGCGTGACGCTCCTGATATGCGAGCTCGGGATGAGCGTGGATGTCGCGTGACAGCGTCACAAGCTCCGAGGTCTCTGCGCTGGTGAGCGCGGGCATCGCGCTGTATACTGTCCTACGAACACTTTCCCCTTTCTCACCAGCCGGGTGCGTGCGCACCTCGTGCGCCCCCCGGAACCCACGAAGCCGAAGACCCACCTAGGGCCACAGGCAAGCTAAGGAGCGAACACACCGCTTGGAAAACCCAGAACCCACCCCAGAGCAACCCATCAAAGAATCTCCGACCACCCCGGTCGCGACCACGACCAATGGACCCACCAATGGCAACAGCGGCGGCACCGTCACCGCGCAGCGCCGCGAGCCGCCACCAGCAGCGCCGGCGCGCAAGTACTACACGATCACCGAGCTCAACGAGAAAAAGCCCAAAGAGCTCGTCCCGATCGCCAAGGAATTCAACGTCGAAGACGCCGCCGATCTCGGCCAGCAGGACCTCATCACGCGCATCCTGCAGGCGCAGACCGAAGCGCAGGGCAACATCTTCGCCCAGGGCATCCTCGAGATAGTCGAGGACGGATTCGGTTTCCTCCGACGCCGCACGCTGCTGCCCTCCCCCGAAGACGTGTACGTCGGCTCGAGCCAGGTCCGCCGCTTGGGCCTGCGCACGGGCGACTTCGTCACCGGACAAACGCGTCCGCCGAAGGACAGCGAGAAGTACTTCAGCCTGCTACGCGTCGAGGCCGTCAACGGTATCGATCCCGAGCAGGCCAAACGCCGACCGGTGTTCGAGAACCTCGTCCCGGTCTTCCCGGACGAGATGTTCAATCTCGAGGTCCCGGGCGCGAACCTCACGCAGCGGCTCCTCAACCTCGTCAACCCCCTCGGCAAGGGACAGCGCGCGCTCATCGTCTCGCCGCCCAAGGCCGGGAAGACCACCGTCCTCAAAGACATCGCGAACGGCATCCTGGGCAACCACCCCGACACGCACGTCATGGTCGTGCTCGTGGGTGAGCGACCTGAGGAGGTCACCGACTTCCGCCGCTCGGTGAAGGCGGAGGTCTTCGCCTCCACATTCGACGAGCCGACGGAGAATCACACTCGCGTGGCCGAGCTTGCGCTCGAACGCGCGAAGCGCCTCGTCGAGACTGACCGCGACGTGGTCATCCTCCTCGACTCGATCACTCGACTCGCGCGCGCGTACAACCTGGCCGTGCCGCCGTCCGGACGCACGCTCTCCGGTGGTATGGACCCGGTCGCGCTCTATCCGCCGAAGCGCTTCTTCGGTGCCGCCCGGAACATCGAAGGAGGCGGGTCGCTTTCGATCTTCGCGACCTGTCTCGTCGACACCGGCTCCCGGATGGACGACGTCATCTACGAAGAGTTCAAGGGCACCGGCAACTCCGAGATGATCCTTGACCGTAAGCTGCAGGAGCGCCGCACGTTCCCGGCGATCAACATCCCAGGCTCGAGCACCCGACGCGAGGAGATGCTCCTCGAACCAGAGGTCATGCGGCAGGTCATCCTGCTGCGCAAGATGCTCTCCGCTGTCGGTCAGATCGAAGGGACCGAGCTGCTGCTACAGCGGCTCGCGAAGACGAAGACGAACAAGGAGTTCCTCGCCGCCATCGCGAAGTCGATGGAGGAGAAATAAGCGAAACGCGTTAGGGACGACAGCACCGACGTCCGGAACAGCGCGTTCCTGCTCTGGATCTTCGCGTTTCTGGTCTGCCTCGCGGTCCTCGGCTTCATCGCCTTCGGCTACATCGGCCACGCGCTGGACGGTCTGCCCAAGCTCGGCTGAGCGCGGGCACAGCGCTCGGGTGCCGGGACCTTAGCGGAGGATCGTACCGATCGCGCGAAGCGATTCGACCGCGCCGACCGCGATTGGCACAGCCAGTATCGCGTAGCCCAATGCGCCGACTCCGGTGCGACCGTTGGGGGCGCGTTCGCGTCTGTCGAGCAGCCAGCGAAGCGCGAGCACCATCACGACAAGCACCAGGATGAGTATCGGTCCGAGGGCGGATGCATCGAGTGGCCCACGAGCGAGACTCACCAGCTCGACGATCCCCGAGACAACGAGCAATCCAGCCGGCAGAAGCGCGAGGATCACGGCGGCCTCCGCGATCGTCGCCCGGATGCCGCGAGGCCGCGTCAGCAACTCGGGCACGGCCTTCCGCAGACGCTCCTCGATGGGCGCGAGCACGACGCCATACACGATGAAGACCAGTGCGAAGAGCAATACGTTGAGTGCTGGTGACCCAAAGCGCCGAAAGTCGACGTTGTCCGGAGAGATGATCACCGAAGCCAAGGCTGCGAGGAGCGCCAGTCCGAACACGAGTCCTTGCCAGCGTCCAAACGACGCGAACCACGGCCGCACGGTCTCGTAGACCAGGCCGCCAAAGATCCCGGCGAAGACGCCGCCGAAGAGGGCCAGCCCCACGGTACCTTCCAGAGTGATGTCGCCGACGCGGTTGCCGTTGTCGGTCGTGAATCCGACCTTGTCGAGCCCGGCGACGATCGCCACGATCCGCATCGCGATGCGACCACCGATCCCACCGGCGATCAGCCCCGACAACGCTCCGGCGAGACTGCCGATCCCGGCCGCGCGAAAGAATCTGCTGACCACGGGCGAACTCTAGCCTCGTAAAGAGCGAAAGAGCTCTAGCGCTGAGGCGGAAGAGGCAAGCGCGGGAACGCGTAGAAGACCGCCGTGAGGCCATACACCGCAAGGCTCGCGACCGGCGCGACGAAGGCGAGAGCAATGCCGAGCGTGTACGCGCCGAGCCCGATCGGAAAGAAGCGACCCTCTTCGCGAATGCGCCGCGCCGCCGCGTGGTCGCCCACCAGGCGATGGTCATAGGTGGCGTACAGGAAGACACCCGTGAAGGCGAGCGCGATGAGGACCGCGCCTAACCCGTAGACGACGAGCGCGGCCGTCGCGCCACGCTCGGACAGGATGTACTCGCCGACCAGTGCGGTCGGGAAGGGAACGATCCCCACGGCGACCAAGAGGAATAGGTTCAGATAAAGGAAGGGCCGGTCGACGCGTCGACAATGCTCGAGCAGTGTGTGGTGATTCACCCAGATGATGCCGATGGTCAGGAAGCTGATCAGATACGCCGCATATGCCGGCCACAGGCCGATCAGCGCGCGAACGAGGTCCCCCTCCCCCGGGGGGACGCGCAGCTCCAGGACCAGGAGCGTCGCCGCGATTGCGAAGACCCCGTCGCTGAAGGCTTCGAGGCGGCTCGTGCGCACCGCGACAGTCTGACCGAGCCCCGGCACGGCGCATGCGAGGTCGCTGACCGTGGAGCAGACACGCCTCGACATGCACATGCACACGGAGTACTCCCGCGACAGCCGGGTTCTGCTTGCCGACTTCGCCGAGCTCGCACGAAAGGCGCAGCTCGGTGCGGTGTGCATCACCGACCACGACACCATCGAGGGTGGGCTGCGACTGCGCGAGATGAACACGGGCTTGCAGGTGATCGTCGGCGAAGAGATCACCACGGCCGAGGGCGAAGTCGTCGGACTTTATCTGGAGCGCCGTATTTCCCCGGGCCACAGCGCCGAGAAGACCGTCGCGATGATCCACGAGCAGGGCGGCCTCGCCTATGTTCCGCACCCCTTCAGCCGCAACCGCCGGCGGCACCTGCGGCGGAGTGTCCTCGAGCGGCTCATACCCGCCATCGATATCGTCGAGGTCTTCAACGCGCGTGAGGTCGTTTCGTCAAGCAATGTGCGGGCCCTCGAGTTCGCGCGAGCGCACGATCTCCCCGGTGGCGTCGGCAGCGACGCACACAGGCGCATCGAGATCGGTCGCGCCTACGTCGACGTCCCGCCGTTCACGACCCCGCAGGAGCTGCTCATCGCGCTCCGCGAGGGAAAGGTCACGGGGACCCTCACGGGTGTAGGCATCCACGTCCGGACGTGGATCGACATGGGACGAAAGCTCATCCGTACACGCGTAGCGCGCCTGCGCGGCAGCGCACCGTGACCGGGAGCTCTCCGGCGATCTGACCGTCGGCGTGCACGGGCATCCGTTCCGAGGACGAGATCTCAATGACCTTGCCGCGCTGGATCCGCGGCGGCGTTCCTGGTCTGCCGCGCAACCAGATCTCCACCAGCGAGCGGATGAGATCGCGCCGTCCCATCCGCGGGAAGATCGCGACATCGAGTTCGCCGTCCGTCATGTCCGCTCTTGGCACCACCGGCAGCGCCCACGCGTAGTAAGGGCTATTCACGATGAGGACCTGAAGAACCTCATACCCCGCGGTCTGTCCGTCGATGGCGATCTCGATTCGGTGCGGGCTCGCCGTCGCCCAACGCACCACACGCCGCCAGGCGCGGGCCCAGCGTCCACGTTCGGCGTGCCGGGCCGCGCCGAACGCGTCGGCGTCGAGTCCGATGCCGCAGGTCTCGAAGAAGACCTTCTTCCCCACCTCGCCGACGTCGCAGCGCTTCACCTTTCGCTCCGCGATCACCCGCGCGGCGTCGATCGGCTTGAGCGGTATGCCCAGACCGTTGGCCACATTCATGAAGCTGCCGAACGGCAGGATGCCCAGGCTGACCGGACCGTCGAGAAGCGCCTCGGCTGCGGGCGCGACCGTGCCGTCGCCACCCGCAACGATCACCGACGGGAAACCCTCGGCTATCGCGGCCTTCGCGAGCTCCGCAGACGTCGGATGCTCGGCGCCGGTCTCGCGTGTCTCGATGTCGAATCCGGCGGCGAGGAGCAGCCGAACGCATTCGGCCAGGTCCCCGTCATCCGCGGTCCGTTTTCCGGCTGCGGGGTTGTGGATCAGAAGCGCGCGCTCACCCATCGCGCGAGCCCAGGGCACGTGACGGGCCACCTCAAGGCCGAGCCGTTCGTCTTGACGGAAAACCATCGGAGGGGGAGCGATGGTCCGGGCGGCCGCGACCGGGCTGGCGACTGCGTTCTTCCGTCTGTACCTCCTGGAGGGCCTGGCGTCTGGGCCCGCGCGCCCGGCGGCGCTTCTCGCCGCGATCGCGGCCGAGCGGCTGCCGTTCGCCTCGGGCGCGTTCGGCCGGGCGCTGCAGTCGCTGATCGAGGGCGGTTACATCGCGCCTGCCGCGGCGGCGATGGTCTGCCTCAGCGCGCTCGGCGCGGCGGAGCGCATGGCCGAGCGCGAGCGCTGGTCGGCGATGCTGCCGACGCTCCGGCGACTGCTCGGCGACGCCGAGGCTCGTCCGTTCCCGCTGGTCGCCGAGACCGCGCCACCGCGCGCGCAGCCGGTCGCCGAGGCGTATCTCGATCGCGTCCTCGTCGCCTCGGTGCGCGAGCGGATCGCGGCGGCGCGCGATGGCGGTCCGAGCTTCGCAGTGGTGCTAGCGCAGCTCGACGTGGACGGGGTCGTTGAGGCCAACCGCCGCGCGATGGTTCATCGCGCAATCCGGGCGACGCTGGGCGCGACCGCGACGCTCTTCGGCGGTGACGTCTCCGCTTATCGGTACGGCGAGAGCGGTGTCGCGGCGCTCGCACCGGTCGGACGAGACGTGGCACGGGGAGAGCGGCTTGCCGCGCTGGTGCGCGCGCGGCTGGACGAGCTCGTGCGGACGATGACATCGACAGTGCGCGTCTTCGGGGCGGCACGCTGGAGTGTGCGCGCCGGGGCGGCGACGTGGAGCGACAGCATGCAGACGAGCACGGTGCTGCTTCGCACCGCGGAAGCGGCGCTGGCCGCCGATGGCGAACGCCGCGACGCGGCCTGACGACCCGCGCGATCGCTTTTGCGACCGGCCCGATATGGCAGTTAAGATACCTAGGTATTCATGGCAAAGACTCCGAAGGAACATAGGAATGGACAACCAATGCGCATCGGCCAGGCGGCCGAGCTGCTGGGCGTCTCGACCGACACGCTGCGGCGCTGGGCGGCCTCTGGAAGGATCCGCGTCCGAAGGTCATCCGGCGGGCAGCGCCTGGTCGGCCTCACGGAGCTGCGCCGGCTTCAGCGCGAAAGGCGCGAGCGGACCAAGCAGCGGCCGATCGTCGCGCAGTCCGCGCGCAACCGCTTTCCCGGGATCGTCACGCGCGTCGAGAAAGACCGCGTTGCGGCGGTCGTAGAGGTCCAGGCGGGGCCGCATCGGCTCGTCAGCCTGATGACGGCGGAGGCGGCGACCGAGCTAGGCCTGGGGCCAGGCCGGAGCGTCGTGTGCGTGATCAAGGCGACGAACGTCGTGGTCGAGGTGCCGGCGGGCAGATGATCCGAGCGTTCGGCGCGCTCCTCGCTTGCGCTCTCGTCGCATGCGGTCCGCTGGTTCAGACGAGCGTGAATCGCCCGGAGGTACTGCTCGCGACCACGACCAGCTTCCAGGATTCAGGGCTGCTTGATGTTCTTGCCGCCGATTTCCAGAAACGCACGCCCTACCGGCTGCGGGCGACCGCCGTCGGGACCGGGGCGGCGCTGGCCATCGGCGCTCGGGGCGACGCCGATGTGGTGTTCGTGCATGCGCCCAACGAAGAGCTCGCGTACATGCAGCAGGGAAACGGCGAGCGTCGCCTGCTGGTGATGCATAACGACTTCGTCCTCCTCGGTCCGCCCGGCGACCCGGCACACGTTCGGGGCAAGAACATCTTCGACGCATTGCGAGCGATCGCCGCCGCGCGCGCGACGTTCATCTCGCGCGGCGACAAGTCCGGCACGGACATCTTCGAGAAGAACCTCTGGAAGCAGACCGGGATCGCTCCGGCCGGGCCCTGGTACGTGGAGGCCGCGACCGGCATGGGGCAGACCCTCACCGTCGCATCCGAGAAGCGCGCGTACACCCTGTCAGATCGCGGGACGTTCCTCGCCCGCCGTGGTCAGATCGAGGCCGAGATCCTGGTGCAGCGCGACCCTCCGCTGATCAACGTCTATCACGTGATCACGGTCGATCCGCAGAAGTTTCCGAACGTGAACGCTGCCGGAGCGAATGCCTTCGCTGACTACATGGTCTCGGCCGAGACCCAGCGATTCATCGCCGCGTTCGGCGTGGACAAGTACGGCGAGCCGCTCTTCTTCCCCGACGCCGGGAAGAGCGACGCCGAGGTGCACTAGGTGGACCTGATCGTTCAGGGCCTTGGCGAGGCGGCGTCACGGCTGGTGTCGCTCGATCCGGACGTTCGCGAGGCGACCTCTGCGGCGCTGGTCGTCAGCGGGATCGCGACGATGCTCTCGGTGGTCACGGGAGTTCCCGCCGGTGCATGGCTCGGCCTCAGCAGCTTCCCGGGCCGGAAGTTCCTTCTCTCGATCGTCAACACCGGCATGGGTCTCCCACCGGTCGTCGTTGGTCTCTTTGTCGCGGTCCTCGTCTGGCGCAGCGGACCCTTCGGCGCTCTCGACTGGTATTGCACGCGGCAAGCGATGGTGGCCGCTCAATACCTCCTCGCCGCGCCGACGGTGGTCGGACTCACCGCGATCGCCATCCAGTCGATCGATCCGATGCTGCGCTTGCAGCTGTCCGCCCTCGGGGCGACGCGGCTCCAGACGCTCGGCATCCTCGTCCGGGAGGCGCGGTTGCCCATCCTGACCGCGGCGATGGCCGGCTTCGGCGCCGTGATCAGCGAGATCGGGGCGTCGCTGATGGTCGGCTGCAACATCAAAGGCGACACCCGCATCCTGACCACGGCGATCGCACTCGACACGAGCAAAGGCGAGTTCGGCTCGGCCTTCGCGCTGGCGTTCATCCTCTTGCTCTTGGTCTTCGCGGTGAACGCGGTGACGACCTGGGCGCAGCAGCGCCGGAGACCACTCTGATGGCGGCGATCATCGAAGCAACGGATCTCGTCGTGTCGCGCGGCGGACGCGAGGTCGTTCGCGTCCCCCGGATCGACATCGAAGAGGGTGAGACACTCGCGCTGCTCGGTCCGAATGGGGCCGGCAAGAGCTCTCTCGTCTTCGCCCTTGCCTCGCTCCTCCCGGCGAGCGGCGAGCTCCGTTTCCGGGGTGAGGTCGTTCGCGACCACGTCGCGTATCGACGTCGGATCGCCGTCGCGTTCCAGCGCCCTCTCTTGCTCGATCGCTCCGTGCTCGATAACGTCGCGCTCGGCCTCGAGCTGCGTGGCGTACCTCGCCCCGAACGCGAGCGCCGCGCCCACGAGGCTCTGACGCGGATCGGGGTCGGAAGTCTCGGGCGGCGCCCCGCGTGGGCGCTCTCGGGCGGCGAGGCTCAACGTGTCTCGATCGCACGCTCGCTCGCGGTCCGTCCTGAGGTTCTCTTCCTCGACGAGCCATTCGGCGGTCTTGACGCGCCCACACGCGAGAGCGCCATAGCGGACCTGGGCAATGCCGTGCGGGTCGACGGCCTCACCACCGTACTCGTGACTCACGATCGCGATGAGGCCTTGTCGCTCGCCGAGCACGTGGCGGTGCTCATCGATGGCCGAGTGCGGCAGGCTGATCGTGCCGAGGTCGTGTTCGCAACGCCCGCTGATCCCGATGTGGCGGCCTTCGTCGGCGTGGAGAACATCCTTCCGGCTCGGGTGGCCTCATCCGACGACGAGCTCACCCACCTCGAAGTTGGTCGGCACCTGCTCGAAGTCACCGCAAGCGCTCCGCCCGGAGAGGAGTTCCCCCTTGTGGGAATCCCACCCGACGACGTGGTCATCGCTCGTGTCGCGCCGGCGACGAGCGCTCGGAACACGTTCGACGGTCGGATCCTCCGGGTCGAGCCGATCGGCCGGCGCGTGCGAGTGGTGCTCGATTGCGGCTTTCCGCTGGTGGCCCATGTGACGCATCGCTCCGCGCGCGAGCTCGAACTGCGTGCAGGAGACGATGTCGTCGCGTCGTTCAAGGCGACGGTCCCGCATCTCCTCCCACGCCACCGCCGCAACTAAACTCGCTCCGTGCCGATCAGCGCGACCTCAGCGCGTCCCGCACAGCGCCTCATGAGCGCGGACGACGCGCTCGCGCGGATCCTCGCAGGCGTCCCGGCGCTGCCGGCGGTCGACGTCCAGCTCCTCGATGCGCTCGGTCTTGTGCTCGCCGAGGAGATCTCCGCCGACCGCGACGTCCCGCCATTCCGCAACTCCGCGATGGACGGCTATGCGGTGCGCGGCGATGACGTCGCGACCGCTCCCACGCGGCTGCGTGTGGTGGGCGAGGTCGCGGCAGGCGGATTCCCCGACCGCGCGATCGGCAAAGGTGAGGCGCTCCGGATCATGACCGGCGCGCCGATGCCCGAGGGCGCCGACACCGTGGTGCGCGTCGAGGACACCGACAACGCAAGCGACGTCGTGACGATCACCGCGCCGACCCCGAAGGGGATCTCCGTGCGGCAGGCGGGGGAGGATCTTCGCGCAGGCGAGACGATCCTCGGGACGGGCACGGTGCTCCGGCCGGCGGAGATCGGCCTGCTCGCGTCCGTCGGTCGCGCGAGGGTGCGCGTTCGCAAGCGCCCGCGCGTCGCGGTGTTTTCGACCGGCGATGAGATCGCCGATCTTGACGCACCGCTCGGCAAAGGACAGATCCGCGACTCCAATCGCTACACGCTCGCCTCGGCGATCCGCGCTATGGGTGCCGAGCCATGGGTGCGCGGGATCGTGCCGGATTCGCCCGACGCGCTGCACGCGGCGCTCCGCGAAGCGATGGCCGCCGACGCCATCGTGACGAGCGGCGGCGTGTCCGTAGGAGACCACGATCACCTGAAGCCGGTGCTGTCGGAGCTCGGCACCATCGACTTCTGGGCCATCGCGATCCGTCCCGGGCGGCCGCTCGCGTTCGGCGCGCTGAAAGACGGCGAGCGGCGCGTCCCGATCTTCGGCCTCCCGGGCAATACGGTCTCCGCGCTCTTGACGTTCGAGATCTTCGTCCGGCCCGCGCTTCTGCGGATGCAGGGCCGCGAACACGTGAGCCGTCCGCGCACCACCGCCCGGCTGCTCGAGCCGATCGAGAAGATCCCGTCGCTCCGCTTCTTCGCGCGCGGCATCCACGATGCGGGAGCGGGCACCGTGCGGCTGACTGGGCCGCAAGGCTCCGGGATCCTTCGTTCGATGTCGCTCGCGAACTGCCTCATCGACCTGCCGGCGGGCAGGGATCGCTATGAGGCCGGCGAGAGCGTCGACGTGATCCTCACCGAGCAGCCGGAGCCGCGGTAGATGCCGCCGCCCTCGGGCAGAAAGGCGCGACAGGCCGCGTACCTGGAACGGATCAAAGATCAGGCGGTCTCGACGCGACCCCGGAAGGCGAAGACGAGCCGCCGAAGCACGGCCGTTCTCACGCACCTCGATACGAAGGGCGCGGCCCGCATGGTGGACGTCGGCGCGAAAGGCGTGACAGAACGGCGCGCGGTCGCACGAGGACTGCTCCGCGTGTCGCCCGCCACCCGGGCGCTCGTGCGCGACGGCGCCACGCCCAAAGGCGACGTGCTCGCCGCCGCGCGGCTCGCTGGGATCATGGCCGCGAAGAAGACGAGCGAGCTGATCCCCCTCACCCACCCGCTGCCGCTCACGCACGCCGCGGTGGAGCTGACGATCGGGCAGGACGGCATCACCATCGAGGCGACGGTCTCGACCTCGGCCCGGACCGGCGTCGAGATGGAGGCGTTGACCGCGGTCTCCGTAGCGGGGCTCACGCTCTACGACATGCTGAAGTCGGTCGAGCGCGGGGCGCGCCTCACCGACATCCGGCTCGTCGAGAAGACGGGCGGAAAATCCGGGACGTATCGCGCCTCGTGAATGTGCGCGCGGGCATCATCACCGTGAGCACGAGGGGCGCTGCCGGAGAACGGACCGATGAGAGCGGCCCGGCGATGCGCGACGCGCTCGTCGCCGCGGGATGCGAGGTCGTCCAGAGCACGATCGTGCCCGACGATGTCGAGGGCATCGCGACCGCGATCCTCGGAGCCCTGCGCGCGGGCGCGAACGTCGTCCTGACCACGGGCGGGACGGGCCTCTCCCCGAACGACGTGACGCCTGAAGCCACGCGGCGGGTCATCGACCGCGAGGTGCCCGGCATCGCCGAGGCGCTCCGTGCTAAGTCGCTCGAGAAGACGACGCACGGGATGCTCTCCCGCGGCGTCGCGGGCGCCGTGGGCCAGGCGCTCGTCGTGAATCTTCCGGGATCGCCGCGCGCGGTGCGCGAGTCGCTCGAGGTGCTGCTCCCGGTGCTCCCCCACGCCGTCGAGCTCCTCGCCGGCGGGAGCGGCGAGCGAGGGCACGCCGCAGGCAGGCGATGAAGCTCGCGATCGCCCCCGAGGTCAGCAAGGCGCTCGCCGCGGTCGAGGCGGTGGTGGCGCTCGAATCCACGGTCATCGCGCACGGGCTGCCGCGCCCGCGGAATCTCGAGACCGCGCGCGCGCTCGAGGCCGACATCCACGCGCTCGGCGCGGTACCAGCGACCATCGCTTTAAGCGACGGCCGCGCCGTGGTCGGCGCCGGCGATGTCCTTCTCGATCGACTCGCGAACGAGGACGGCGTGACGAAGACCTCACTCCGCGACATCGCTCCGGTCCTCGCGTCGCGCGGTCTGGGTGCGACGACGGTCGCCGCGACGGTGGAGATCGCGGCCCGCGCGGGCATCCACGTAGTGGCCACCGGTGGAATCGGCGGCGTGCACCGGGGCGCAGAGCGAAGCTTCGACGAATCCGCGGACCTCGAAGCGATCGCGCGTAATCCGGTCTGCGTCGTGAGCGCGGGCGCGAAGCTCGTCCTCGATCTCGCCTTGACTCTCGAGCGGCTCGAGACGCTCGGGGTGCCGGTGATCGGATTCGGCACCGATGATCTCCCCGCCTTTTACGTCCGCTCGAGCGGCCTTCGCCTGTCGCACCGCGTCAACGACGCGCTCGGCGCGGCACGCATCGCCCGCGAGCAGTTCTCGCGCGGCTCAGGCATGGTCCTGGCAGTTCCTGTGCCCCTCGAGATGGCGCTCGATCACGACGAGGTGGAGACCGACGTTATGCGCTCGATCGGGGTGGCCGAGCGTGAGGGGATCCGCGGCGCCGAGCTCACCCCATATCTTCTCCGCGCGCTCGGCGAATCCACACGAGGCCGCGCGCTCGACGCGAACATCGCGCTGTTACGTTTGAACGCGCGCGTAGCGGCGCAGCTCGCTCTTGCTCTCTGCACCTAGAGTCATCCGCCGCTAGATTTTCTCGCGGCCATGCAGCGCATACTCACGATCCCGCCCTCGCAGGACGAAGTCGCGCAGGCGGCCGACGAGATCTCGGGCGGCGCGCTCGCGCGAGTCACGGTCGAGCCCTGGCCGCGCGGCCGATCGCATCACGCCTATGTGCTCACCACGCCCGGTGAGGAGAAGTTCCTCTTCAAGGTGCACCGCAGGCCGCACGCCGGTCGCATGCGTCGCTTCTTGCACCTCGCTGAGCTCCTGCGGTCGAAACAGGTCCCGCATCCGACCGTCCGCTGGTTCGACGTCGAGAAGCGCACGTTGGAGGTGCCGTACTACATCCAGGACTTCATCAGCGGCGAGGACGCCGCGCGCTCGCTCGGGACCGTTTCGTTCACCGACCAGCACCGCGTCGGCGCGGAGCTCGGCCAGGGGCTTCGGACGATGCACCACGTCGAATACGTCGACACCCCGATGCCGTGGTCGACCGAGCTCGATGATCGGCTTCGCACGCGCGCGGCCGAATGTCGTTTCCTCGACGCGCTCGATCAGGAGTCGCATGCCACCGTCATCGCTTACTACGAGGAACGCCGCGACGCCCTCGAGGGCGTCGCGCGACGCCTGACGCACGACGACCTCAACCTCGCGAACCTCCTGCTCCAGCGGCGCGACGACGGGTGGCACTTCGTCGCGTTCCTGGACTTCGAGCGCGCGCGCGGGCGCGACCCACTTCTCGACCTCGTTCGTCTCGAGAGCTGGACGCTACCCGCCTGTCCCGCGATGGTCGCGCCGTTCAAGGACGCGTACGCCCACTTCGAGGACGACCAGTCCCGCCGGCGGTCGGAGATCTACGAGGTCTATCTCCTGCTGGCGGGGATCGTCTGGTACCGCCAGAACGAGCTCCCGGAGCGAGAGCGGTTCTGCCGGGAGCGTCTGCACGCCTGGCTCGCCGGCCGAGCGACCCCCTAGCTCAGCGCGCCACGCCCTCTGCCCGTCCGCTCGCGTACGACGCGATCCCGGCGAGCGCCGCTGCGACCGCGGCCCGACCGTCGAGCCCGGTCACGGGAGGCGGACGGCGTTCGAGCGTGCCGCCGACGAAGTCCGCGAGCTCCTCCCGATAGGCATCGCCGAAGCGCTCAAGGAATCCCGGGAAGAGATCGTGTATCGCGCCGCCGGGCGTGTAGACCTCGAGCCGCGTGCCCTGCTGCTGACCGACCATCGCGGTCCCGGTCGCGCAGACGATCTCGCTCCGCACGTCGTACCCGTACAGCGCTCCCCAATAGGTCTCGATGTCCGCGAGCGCGCCACGCACGAAGCGCACCGCATTGAGCGCGGCGTTGGGCGCGCGCTCGTGGGCATCGGGGGTGTGGCCGAGCACGGCCGCCGACGTCGCGACCGTCGCGATCTCGTCGGCCAGGAAGAAGCGCGAGAGGTCGAAATCGTGAATGGCCGACTCGAACATCATGTCGACGACGCCACGCGCGGCCGGCAGGTGCGTAGCCTCCCGATCGCGATGGGTGGCGCGGAAGAACAGCGGCTCGCCGAGAGCGCCCGACACGATGAGCCGCTTCGCTTCGGCGTACGCCGCGTCGTAGCGCCGCATGAAGCCGATCTGCAGCCGAGCCGATCCGCGCTCCGCGGCGTGTATGACGCGGTCGCAGTCGGCGAGCGAGTGCGCCATCGGCTTCTCGAGCAACACGTCCTTCCCCCGTGTGAGCGCCGCCACCGCCTGATCGGCATGGAAGCGCGACGGCGATGCGACGACGACGACGCGTACGCCGTCGTTCTCGAGCAGCTCGTCGAGCGAGGCGCACGCGGGAGCGCCGAGCTCCTGTCCGACGCGTGACGCGACGGTACGGTCGGCGTCGAAGACCGCGACAAGGCGTGCGCCAGGTATGTGCCATGCCGCGTTCTCAGCATGCCGGCGTCCCATGAGGCCGACGCCCGCGACGCCGACCCCGACGCGCTCGGTCGTCACCCGAGCTCGGCGGTGACGAAGGCGTAGCTCTTCGCCGCGTCGAGCTTCGGCTGGCGCGTCGAGCCCGGCGCGATGCGAATGTCCTGCTCGACTATGAGCCAGCCATCAAAGCCCGCGTCGCGCAGCGTGCCGAGCACTCCCGCCATGTCGATCGAGCCCGCGCCGACCGGCGCGAAGACATCCTCGCCAACAGCCGCGGTGAAATCGAGCTTGCGGTCCAGCGCGCGCCGGTACCGGTCGCGGTAGATGTCCTTGAGGTGCACGTGCCGGACACGTTTGGGATCACGGCGCGCGAGCGCGACGGGATCGCCGCCGCCGTAATAGACGTGCCCGGTGTCGAGGCAGAGACCGACGAGCGACGGGTCCGTGCGTCCAAGCAGCTCGTCTACCTCGCGCGGCGTCTCGACGTATGTCCCGGCGTGGGGATGGAACGCGCAGATGAGCCCCATCTCCTTCGCTCGCCGTGCGATCTCGTTCGCGCCATTGGCGAAGCGCTTCCAGTCGTCTTCGGAGAAGCGCGGATCAGTCGCGCTCACCCGCCCAGCGATACGCTCGCGCTCGGCGCCGCCCGCCTCCGCGAGCACGAGGACGGGCGCACCGAGATCGGCGAGGAGCCGCGAGGTCTCCATCGCGTAGGCGAACTGCTCGTCGTACCGGCCGGGGTCGTGAAGCGTGACCGGACAGAACGCTCCAGCGAGCGCGAGTCGGCGCTTGCGCAATTGGCGTTCAAGGCGGGCGGCGTCCTTCGGTAGGTAACCCGATGGTCCGAGCTCGGTGCCCGCGTAGCCGATCTCGGCCATCTCATCGAGCACGCGGTCGCTCGGAAGCATCACGCCCCAATCGGCGAGCTCGCATACGCCCCAGGTGATCGGCGCCGTGCCGAGCTTCATCCCCGATCCGTTCGCCGCCATCGTTCATAGACCTCCGGGAGTTCGGCGAGAGAGCGTATCTCCGCATCCGCGCGAACGTCGAAGGCACGCGGAGCGCCGACGGGATGCGGACGCGGCGGCGGATGCCGCAGCCAGACGCCGCGCATGCCCGCGCGCTGCGCGCCGAAGACGTCCTGGTAAGGCTCGTCGCCGACCATCAAAGCCTCGCGCCCGGTCGCGCCGGCGAGGGCGAGCGCGCGCTCGAAGATCGCCGGGTGCGGCTTGCGGTATCCGGTGCTGTGTGAGGTCACCACGCCGTCGATGAGAGCCCCGAGCCCGAGCTCGCCGATATCGGCGCGAAGCTCGTCATCGCCCGTCCAGAGCGTATTGCTCACGAGGACGATGCGCAGGCCATCGGCGCGCAGCCGCTCAAGCGTCTCCCGTGCCCCGGGCGCGACCTCGGTACCGATCGCGCGCGGCACCGCGACGATCCCGCGTAGCTCATCGACGTGCGCGCCGGCGATCCGCGGATCTTTTGCCCCGAGCCAGTGCTCGAGGACGACGAGCGTGCGCTGCCGCATCGGCTCGTCGGGATCGTCGCGGAGGAGCTCGGTGAGAAGATCGGCTTCGAGGAGCTCCTCGTACCAGTCGCGAAGTCCAAATCGTGCGACAAGGCGAGCGAGCACAGCCCGCCGCTGTGCGGCGGCGTCCCCCTGGACGCGAAAGATCGTGTCGCCGACGTCGAAGAGCGCCGCGCGGATCAATGCTCGATTCCTTGACGGCCCAATTGGCCGCTCCTAGGGTAAGCGCCGCGACTCGCATCAGGGGGAGGCGAACAGCATGAAGCGATGGCTTCGACCCATCACACCGATCATCGCGGCGCTCTTCATCGTCACGGCATGCGGCGGTTCGACGCCGAACGCGGGCGGGAGCGCGGCGCCGAGTGCGGCCGGGAGCGCGGCAACGAGCGCCGCGCCGGAGGACAAGGAGCTCGTCTTCTACAGCGGAGGCGACACCAACGTCCAGGACCTGCACGTCAAGCAGATCATCCCGGCGTACGAGAAGGCGACCGGGATCAAGGTCACCTTCACGTTCCTCGAGCACGGCACCGGCGCCCAGGGCATCTACGACCGCATCAAGGCCCAGAAGGACGCGGGAAAGACGCAGTGGGACATCGATCTGTGGGAGTCGGACACCGGCTACTACACGCGGCCCGATGATCTCTTCCTGCAGGTCGGCGCGAGCGATATCCCGAACGTAGCGAAGGTCCCGAAGCCGACGCTCGACTTCGTCCAGAACAAGGCGATCCCCTATCGCGGCTCGAGCGTCGTCCTCGCGTACAACTCCGACAAGGTGACGAACCCGCCGCAGACGTACGACGACCTGCTCGCATGGATCAAGGCGAACCCGGGCAAGTTCGCGTACAACGAGCCCTCCACCGGCGGGTCCGGCGACGCGTTCGTCATCTCGATGATCTACAAGTACAGCGACTACCAGAAGTACGTGACCCAGCCGTTCAGCGCGGCGAACGAGAAGGACTGGGACGCGGCCTTCACCGCGCTCAAGGCCCTCGCCCCGTCGCTGTACAGCAAGGGCGTCTACCCGAAGGGGAACGCCGGCACGCTCGACCTGCTTAATCGCGGTGAGATCTGGATGGGCTCGGTCTGGTCCGATCAGTCGACGCAGGCGCTCGCGGCGGGCCAGCTCCCGAAATCGGTCAAGATCACGCAGATCAACCCGGCCTTCAACGGTGGCGCCGCGTACATCGGGATAACCAAGAACGCCACGCACAAGCAGGCCGCGATGAAGTACCTCAACTTCCTGCTCGAGCCCGCGCAGCAGTCGCTCATCGTGACCGGAGCGATGTCCGGGTACCCCGGCATCGATTGGCAGTACATGCCCTCCGACGCGCGGACTCGTTTCTCCGGCGCGGACAAGGAGTACCGCCTCTGGCCGGGCGGGACGTATGGCCAGGACATGCAGCGCCTATGGCACGAGAAGGTGGCGCAGTAGGGCGAAAGTAGGCCCGGGAGCCGACGGCGTGGCGGTCGTCACATCCGCTCGCGCCGTCGGTCGCCCGCGGCGGCTCGACCGCTCCCGGGTGGCAGGCGTTCTTCTGGTCCTGCCTTCACTCCTCTACCTCACGGTCTTCGTTTTCATCCCGGTCATCAAGGCGTTCGCCACGTCGTTCACCGTCCGCGACCGGGACGATGCGGGGAACTACACCTATCGGGTCGGGCTCGATTATCGCCTACGTCATCGCTCTCGCTCTGCGCTTCGGCCGAGGCCCGAGCGCGCGCTTCCTTGGGCGGATCTACATCGTCCCGCTCTTCATCCCGTCGGTCATCGCGAGCTACGCGATGATCACATTCCTCGCGAACCATGGTTTCGTCGACGGCATCCTCCAGGCGGTCGGACTTCCCGATGGGGCCTTCCCGAAGATCGTCTTCGACTGGAAGGGGATCGTCATCACGCAGGTGTGGCTCTCGCTGCCGTTCATGACCGTGCTGCTCTCTTCTGTCCTACTCGAGATCTCCGATTCGCTGATCGAGAGCGCGCGCGACGTCGGCGCGTCTTCGTGGCAGATCTTCCGGCACATTGTGCTGCCGCTCTCGGCGCCGGGAGCGCTCATCGGCGTCACGTTCATATTCCTGGGAGTGATCGGCGGGTTCACCGTTCCGTACCTGCTTGGACCGAACGCGCCGCAGATGCTTGGTGTGTCGATGGTCTACTACATGACGAACTACTTCGAACCGTACATCGCGAGCACGCAGGCGGTCGCGATCTTCCTCTTGTCGCTCGTCGCCGCGGTCTATTACGTCCGGCAGCAGTTCAAGCGGGAGATCCGCTAGTGGCCGCCCAGGTCCCAGCGCTGCCGGCGATCCGGCTCACGTGGTGGATCGACGACCCGCGGATCCGGCGGATGCTGCTGCGCCTGTTCGCCGCCGCGCTCGCGGTCTTCATCGGGATCCCGCTGCTTACGCTCGTGCTCTGGTCGTTCGCAGGTGAATGGTTCTGGCCGAACCTCATCCCCAGCCAGTGGTCGCTGCGGTGGTGGCAAGAGGTTCTCGAGAACCCGCGGGTCACGAACGCGATGTTCCTGTCGTTCACGATCGCGCCGGTCGTCACGCTGCTCACCGCCCTCGTCGCGATCCCGGCGGGCTACGCATTCGCACGGCTGGACGTCCCGTTTCGACGCACGCTGCTTCTGCTGTTCCTCATCCCGAACGCCTTCCCAAGGATCGGCCTCTACGTTTCGCTCGCCGTTCTCTACTACCAGATCGGCCTCATCGACACGTACTGGGGCATCGTCTTCCTGCACATGATCGGCACGATGGTCTACATGACGTGGATCACGACCGCGACCTTCCGCTCGATCGACCCGCATCTCGAGGAGGCCGCGCGCGACGCGGGCGCCTCGCCGCTCCGCGCTTTCTTCTCGGTCGTGCTGCCACTGGCGATGCCTGGAATCATCGTCGCTTCGCTCTTCAGCTTCCTCGCATCGGTCGACGAGGCGCAGGGCACCTTGATCGTCGGCACGCCCCACTACATCACCATGCCGGTGCTTCTGTACACGCTCATCTCGAGCTTCCAGCGGCCCGTCGCCGCCGTATTCAGCGTGCTGCTCGCGCTCCCCTCATTGCTCCTACTGATCGTCGCGCAGCGCTATCTCCACAGCGAGTACGTTGCCGCGGGACTCGGACGCGTTTAGCGATGGCCGAGGTCGATCTTCGGGGCGTTTCGAAGGGATACAAGGACACGACCGCGGTCGACGACCTCTCGCTCCACATCAAGGACCGCGAGTTCGTTGCTCTTCTCGGGCCATCGGGCTGCGGGAAGACGACGACGCTGCGCATGCTCGCCGGGTTCATCCGTCCGGACAGCGGACAGATCCTCATCGACGGGAGAGACGTTACGGACGTGCCGCCTGAGCGCCGCCCGACGGCAATGGTCTTCCAGAGCTACGCGCTCTGGCCGCACATGACCGTCGCCGACAACATCGCCTTCGGTCTGCGTCTCCGCAGGCTCCCGAAGTCCGAAGTGGACGACCGGACCGCAAGGATGCTCGAGGTCGTGGGTCTCCCCGGTGTCATGAGGCGTTACCCGTCGCAGCTCTCCGGCGGCCAGCAGCAGCGCGTCGCATTGGCACGAGCCCTCGTCCTCGGCCCGAAGATCCTTCTATTGGACGAGCCGCTCTCGAATCTCGACGCGAAGCTTCGCGTGCGGATGCGCGACGAGATCCGGCGGATCCAGCAGGAGCTGCAGATCACGACGGTCTATGTGACGCACGACCAGGAGGAGGCACTCACGATGGCCGACCGTATCGCGGTGATGAACAAAGGCATCCTCCAGCAGGTCGGTGATGCTCTCGACATCTACGACCGACCGGCGACCGCGTTCGTCGCGGACTTCATCGGCTCGAGCAATCTTCTGAGCGGGACGCTGCGCCTCGGGGGCACGAGTGCCGTCGCGCAGGTCGGCGAAGCGCGCGTGCCGGTCGAGGCGGATGGACTACCGGATGGAGCGGCGGTCACCGTGTCGGCGCGCCCGGAGGACATGGAGGTCCTGCGCGCACCGGCCCCGGACGCGTTCCGGCTGGAGGATCCGCGGCTTGTGAACTTCGGCGCCTACAAGCGACTTCTCGGGCGGCATCCCGCGTTCGGCCAGCTCGAGGCGCGCGTACCGAAGGCGTTCGCCCTCGGGAAGGAGCCGGTGTACCTGCGGTTCACGCGAGCCCGCGCTTTCACGAGTGACGAGGGCGATCGGAGCTAGGTCTCTGCGCGGCCCGCAGCGGCGAACGCGCGGGCCGTGTTCGTGGTGACGATGTCGACCCCCGCGGCGACGACACGAGCGAGTCGCTCGCGCCAACGCGGGGTCTCCGCATCCAGCGTCCAGACATCGACTTTCAGACCAAGCGCGTGAAAGATCTCCGCCACATCCGCGACGCCGTCGTCGAGCATGCGCTCGAACATCGAAAGGCGGAGATGCGTCTCCGTCACACCGGGCACGAGGCGCATGATCCCGCCGAAGCGGTCGCGCAAGTAATCGGCCGTGGTCGAGTCACGGCGCTTCGCGAGCGGATGTGCGTCGAAATAGCCATACGCGCCCTTCGGGAGACCGATCTCCTTCTCCGCTTCGCTGTCGATGTACGCGTGCGGGTTGAGGCTCACCCCAAGTGTGGGATCCACGCTCTGGAGACGACGGAGATTCCAGTCCGCGGAGCAGCTGAAGTGCGCGCGGTCCTTGACCGGTTGCACCGCGCGCGCGAGCGCCGCCGCCTGCGGCCAGGCATAAGGGGCGAGGTCCTTGAGGTCGAGCTCGATGCGCCTCGGGTACTCGTGCGCGGCGATGAGCGCGACGGCCTCGGAAAAAAGAAGGGGGTGCGACCCGTCCTTGAGTCGCGCGCGCGTCGCTTCGGCCGCCGTGGCGTCGCGCACCAGACCGCGCCTGTCGGTCACGCGATCGAAACGATCGTCGTGAAAGATGACGAATTCGCCGTCCCGCAGGAGCTGGAGGTCGATCTCAACGCGGAGGACGTTCTCGCGCGCGCACTCCTCGATCGCGAGCGGCGAGTTCTCGGAATAGGTCCCGCTCCACAGGCAGCGGTGGACCTTCAGCTCGACGACACGGCCGTCGGTCTGGAGGAACGAGTCGGGGTTCGGGGCGCCGCTCACGTCAGAGACGGTCCGCCCACACCGGGTTCGAGAGGGCGACCACATCACCCCTCTCTGAGACGAGCTGCGCGCGCGCGAATCCTGCGCCCGCGGGGACGTCGAACGTGGCGTCCCAGGCGGAGCTGTCGACCACGAGCCGCTGCGGGGAGCGGGCAGCGGTGATGAGCTCGAGCCTCGCGCCCGCGCCGTTGCGCACCTCCAGGGCCACGCGCCCGGCGCGGCCGCGGTCCGGCTCGAGGTACAGCTGCGGGCCGCGCGGCGACGCGGAGACGAATGACCGGCCGTCGCGCAGCGCGGCGAGGATCGTGGCGACCGTTGGCCGATCTCCCGCATCGACCCACGTCGTCGGCGTACCGAGCGCGTCGAGATGACCTGCTGGGACACCGCTTCGATGCAGGTAGTGCGTGTCGCTGCCGCCGACGGCCGCGCGGCGCACACCGCGACGTAACAGCTCCTCCCAGTACGCGAGAGAGGCGGCATTCAGCTGCGCCCAGGGTCCGTTCCACACCTCGACGGCGTGGAAGCCACCGTCGACGGCGTATTCCCACGGAGGCCCGAACGGTTTCGGGTGGCAGATGCTCACTACGGCGCCGCTCTCGGCCGCGGCCCGCATCGTCCGCTCCACCGCTTGTGCCTCCGGCTCGCGGAATTCCCACCAGCGATCCGTCCCCCAGGCGTTCCAGTGGCCACCGTAGGTCGTGACCTCGACGCCGGGAAGGACGATCGGCAGGCCGTCGCCGCCCGGTCCGTAGGCGAGCTGATGGCCGACGTTGTTGTGGTCGGTCACGCCGAGGAAATCGAGGCCCGCCTCTGATCCCGCGATCAGCATCTCCTGTGGCCACGAGTCGCCGTCGGAATAGAGCGTGTGGCAGTGGAGATCGCCGCGCAGCCAGCCCTCCCGCGCTGCGGGCAGCGGATCGGGATCGACCCGGCGCACGGCGCCGCTCATCCGCCACGGCGAGCGGAGTCCGGGATCGAACCAGACCTCGACCTTCCAGTCGCACCCGCGCGGTCCGACTTTGTACGGGCCGAGGAGCACGTGCCACGTGCCGGCGCCGATCCTTCCCTTGCGATAGGGCGGCGTGGCCCACGTCTCATCGATCGTGAGCTCCATCTTGTTGCTTCCGCTCCAGCCGCGGAACCCCGCGCTCGATGCCGCGATCCCGCGCTCGTCGAAGAGGCCGATGTCGAGCGTGTTGCCGCCGGTGATGAGCGGGTCGGAATCGATCTGATCGCTGTAGGCATAGCGGATGTGCAGCTGGCGCCGGCCGCTCGGGACCTCGAACGGCACGTGGGCGTAGCGCCGCTCGTGATCTTTGTCGAAGTGACCCTCGAGGACGAGGTCCGCCTTCGGGAGCTCGTCGGCCCTCAATTCAGGGCGGCGCCGCTCGACGCATCGAAGACGCGCAGGGCGTCCGGGCGAGCGCGCAGGAAGACACGCGTGCCCGGATCGGGACGCACGTCGGGCAGGGTGCGCACCTTGAGCAGGGCGTCGCCGAGCTTGACGTTGACGATGACCTCGCTCCCGAGCGGCTCCGACACGAGCACCTCGGCGGGATGCGCCCCGGACACGGATGTGCGCTCGAGCTCGATCGCCTCAGGCCGCAGCCCGACCTTGAGGCCGTCGGCGCCTGCGACCCCTCGCGGCGCGTCGAGGCGCCAGCCGCCGGTGAGCACGAGCGACTCGCCATCGCGATGCGCGTTCGAGCACGGCGATACGGTCCGACATGGTCATCGCTTCGGCCTGGTCGTGAGTCACGAAGATGGTGGTGACGCCGAGCTGCTGCTGGAGCGCCTTGAGCTCCGTGCGGGTGTGGGTCCGAAGCTTCGCGTCGAGGTTCGACAGCGGCTCGTCCATCAGGAACACGCGCGGTTCGCGGACGATGGCGCGCGCGAGGGCGACGCGCTGCTGCTCGCCGCCGGAGAGCTGGGCCGGCCGTCGGGGCAGCAGGTTCACGATGCCTAGGAGCTCCGCGACGCGTTCGACCTTGCGCCCTCGCTCGGCCGCGCTGAGCTGCCGCACGCGCAGCGGGTACTGGATGTTGTCGCGCACCGACATGTGCGGGTACAGCGCGTAGCTCTGAAACACGAGCGCGACGTCGCGATCCTTGGGCTCAAGGCGGATGACGCTCGCGCCGTCGATCAGGATGTCGCCGCGATCGGGGTGCTCGAGGCCGGCGAGCATGCGGAGCGCGGTCGTCTTGCCGCACCCTGATGGCCCGAGCAGGACGAGGAACTCGCCGTCGGCGACGTCCAGCGTGAGACGATCGACGGCGGCCCGATCCTGCGTCGGAAAGCGCTTCGACACGTCGGCGTATTCGACACGCGACACTTCCTTAGAGACCCCGCGATGTCGCGATGAGACCACGCACCATCATTCGCCGAGTGGCGAGGAAGATGGCCATGACGGGAACGGCATAGAGCACGCCCATGGCGGCCACGATGCCGTACTGCACCTCGGTGTAGCCGCCCCGCGTCCGCAGGGCCTCGTAGAACGCGAGCGGCACGGTCTTCAGATCCTGCGTATCGATGAGGATGATCATCATCAGGACCTCCGCCCATGCCGCGAGGAACGAGAGACCGGCGACGACGCCGATGCCGTTGCGCGCCACCGGCAACACCACCTCGGCGAGCGCGCGCAGCTTGGAGCGTCCGTCGAGCCAGGCGGCCTCCTCCAAGTAGCGCGGCACGTTGTCGAAAAAGCCCTTCATGAGCCAAATGAGGAACGGCAGCTCGATCGCGGCGTGAATGAGGATGAGGCCGAGATACGAGTTGCGCAGGCCAAGTGCCCGCGCCAGGCCGTAGATCGGGACCATCGTCGCCGAGAGCGGCATCGTCTGGAGCAACAGGACCGCGTACGTGATCCAGGATTTGAACCGCCACTCCAGGCGCGACAAGGAGTAGCCGGCGAGCGCGACGGCGACGACGTCGAGGAGCATGGTGGCGCCCGCGACGAAGACCGAGTTCGCGAGCGCGCGTCCGAAGTCGTGCTCCGTGAAGATGCGCACGAAGTTGTTGAGGGTCGGCTGCGCGGGAAATCGGATGTACGCCTCGGCGTTGGCGTCGAAAGCGGCGGTGAACAGCCAGAGGAACGGCACCAGGAAGAAGACGGCGACCAGCACGAACACGACGTGGACCGCCAGGGCCTCGATCCACGAGGCGCCGCGCGGCGCCGCGGCCGTGCGTGTGACGCGCGACGCGGCTCGCGTGGTCACGCGCGCGCCCTCGACCAGTTGAGGTAGACCACGGCGAAAGCGAAGTTCAGGGCCAGCATGACGACTGCGATGGCGGACCCGTACCCGATCGAGAACGACTTGAACGCGGTGTGGAACGCGTACAGCGCGATGACCTCCGTCGCGATGCCCGGTCCCCCGTTCGTGAGCGCCTGGATGACGATGAACGTGCCGAACGTCGACATCGTGATGGACAAGAGCGCGAGCGCCGCGATCGGCCTGAGGCTCGGCAGGGTGTGGTCCCAGAACCGGCGCCAGGCGTTGGCGCCGTCGATGCGCGCCGCCTCATAGATGTCGGGCGGGATCGTCTTCAGAGCGCCGAGGAAGATGATCATGGTGAAGGCCGTCCCACGCCAGATGTTCGCGAGGATCACCGCGGGCATCGGGAACGAGCCGATCCAGTCGACCGGCCCGAACCCCAGCGAGCTCAGAAAGACGTGGTTCAGCGAGCCGAAGAAGAAGTCGTACATCGCGACCCAGAGGAAGCCGGCGATGAGCGCCGGGTTGACCCACGCGAGCAGGACCGCGCCGTACGCGAGGGCGCCCAGCCACCAGCCCCGGTGCTCCGCATGGTCGATCAGGAGCGCCAGGGCGAGGCCGAGGACGAACTGCCCGATCACCGCGGAGCCGACCACGAACACGACCGAGTTTCTGATCACGGTCCAGAAATCCGGATCGGCGAAGAGCCGCGCGTAGTTGTCGAGCCCGACAAAGCGCGGATTCGCGGCGTCGATGCCGACCAGCGCGAGGTTCGTGAGGCTGGAATACAGGGCCCAGAGCGCGGGCCCGACGAAGAAGAGCGCGAGGAGCAGCGCGGCCGGGGTGACCCCGACGAGGTACGTGGAGTTCCTCGCCACCACGTTTTAGAGAATAGGCCGGGACGGGCGCCGGAGCGGAGGCGGAAGCCCCCGCTCCGCGCCTATTCGCTTACTGCTCGACGACCTTGTCCGCGCCGATGGCTTGCTTCAAGTCCGCGGAGTACTGCTTCGCGGCGTCATCCGGGCTCGAGTCACCGTTCGCGACGCGGCCGGTCGCTTTCTGGATCGCCGTCGTGATCTTGCTGAGGTTGGGATCAGGAGGCACGAACTTCGCCTTCTCGAGTGACTTCGTCGAGTCCACCAGGTACTGCTGCGCTTTGAACTCCGGGACCTCCGCGGAGTCGCTGCGTGCGACCGGGTGCGGGTCCTCGATGTTGATCTTCGCGACGGTGTCCTTGTTGTTCCAGGTCTTGATGAACTCCCAGGCGAGCTCCTTGTTCTTGGACCTCGCGGTGATGTACCAGCACGTGCCGAGGCCGCCGATGGTGAATGAAGGCCCGCCGGTCTCCGTCGGATGCAGCAGGTAGCCGACATTTTTCTCCGTGCCGGCCTTGTCCTTTGATGCCCAGCCGCCGTAGACCCAGCCGCCCTCGAAGAGGAGCGCGAGGCTTCCGTCGCCGAGCTTCGCGCGCATGGCGGTCCAGGGTTTGGTCGACGTGAGGATCTCCTTCGGCGAGAGGCCCTGGCCGTACACCTTCTGGTAATAGGCGAGGGCCTTGCGGATCGCCGGGCTGTTGCCGACCCACTTGCCATCGCTTGTGATCACATCGCCCCCGTACGCCCATACGAGCGGCACGAAGGCGTGGTCGCGAGCGCCGTCCGAAGCCGCGGCGCCGGCGTAGAGCGCGTACGGAACGACGCTCGAGACCTTTGACTTCACCGCCGAGGCCGCGGCGAGGACGTCGTCGAGCTTCGACGGAGACCAGTCCGCCGCCAGCCCGGCCTTCTGCAGGTCGTCCCTTCGGAAATAGAGCCAACGTGTGTCCATCCCGTACGGGATCGCCCAGACCTTGCCCTTGTACGTCGCGCCCTTCTTGATGGAGTCGGGGTAGAACTTCCAGTCCGCCCACGCGTTCACATATGTGTCGAGCGGCTCGATGTATCCCGCATCGGCGAGCTCGCCGATGCTGTCGCCGCCGAAGTGGAACACGTCGGGCACGTCGCCCCCGCTCTGGAGAGCGAGCAGCAGCTTGGGGTAATAGAGGTCGTCCGAAACCTTCTGCAGATCGACCTTCACCGTCGCGCCGGAGTTCGCGGTCTGGACCGCCTGCGCGGCCTGGTCGACGTACTTCGGTTTGACTCCGAGCTCGTCGGGATAGGACACGGTGATCGTGCCCGTCAGGCCTTTGGCCTGACTGGGCGCCGCGCCCGTCGGCGGCGCGGCGGAGGGCTGCGCCGCCGGTGCGCAGGCCACGGCGATGCCCGTGGCCGCAGCAGCCCTCAGGAATGTTCGACGAGAATACTTGGACATCGGTGTTCCCCCTTTTGAGCGCCCGGAGTATAGGAGTGGGTCGACCATGCCCGTAGACCAGACGCGCGTCATCGCGGAGGCTCGCCGCGTTCTATCTGGCAATCGGCAGCGCGGGATCTCGCAATGGGGAGGTCGTCGCTATGACTTCATCTGTCCGTCACCGACGACCTACCCGTTCCAATGGTTTTGGGATAGCGCGTTCCACGCGATCGCGCTGCTGCACGTCGATCCCGAGCTCGCCAAGCAGGAGATCCGCTGCTTGATGCAGGGCGCGCAGCCCGATGGCTTCATCCCGCACATGATCCTGTGGGAGAAGGGCACGCACGAGGAGGCGCTGCGCGAGGTCCAACCGATCTGGCTGGCCGACCCCTTCTTCACCGCGACGATCCAGCCACCGGTCGTCGCACGGGCGGTCCTGCGCATCCATGAGGCGACCGGCGACGCCGGCTTCGTCCGCGAGGTGCTCCCGCCGATCCGCCGCTTCTTCCGCTGGCTCAAGGCGGTGCGCGACCCCGACGATGACGGGCTCGTCGCGTTGATCCAGCCCGACGAGTCGGGGCTCGATGCCAGTCCCAAGTACGACGCGCTCATGGGCATCACGCCGGAGTCGACTGAAGAGACTCTCCCGGAGCTCCAGCGGTCGATGCAGCGGCTCTACGACGCCTACGCGCCCTATCGGGGCGAGCCCGCACGCCTTCCCGCGCTCGACGTCTTCACGTGGGAGGACGTCATGGTGAATGCGATCTACGCGGATGGTCTCCGATGCCTCGCGAAGCTCACAGCGATCGCCGGCGACCTACCGGGCGAGGCGGACGAGTTCTCCGCGCGTGCGGAACGCGTGCGCCGCGCGCTCGAGACCAAATGCTGGGACGAGGACACGGGGGTCTTCTGGGACCTTGCGGGCCGGGCAGAGAAGCCCGCGCGGTCGCTCACGTTCTCTTGCCTCTTTCCACTCATCCTCGAGGACCTCGACCCGCGAAAGGCGAAACGACTTGTGGACGAGCATCTCCTCAACGAAAAGGAGTTCTGGCTCCCCTACCCGATCCCGAGCGTCGCCGCCAGCGAGCGGGCATTCGATCCGGGCTGGCGCGCAAAGACCACCTGGCGCGGGCCTTCCTGGGTCAACGTGAACTGGTACCTGTACTGGGGACTTCGCGCGCACGGGCGGGGTGATGTCGCGAGTCGCATCGTCGAGCGGACGATCGAGATGATCGACCGAAACGGCATCCGCGAGTTCTACGACCCGCGGACGGGCGACGGAGAAGGCGCGCGTGATTTCGGGTGGACGACGCTCGTCCTTGATCTCATCGCGGCCGAGCGGGGCTCGGCGTAGGTCAGCGGCGCCCTTCGAGACCGAGCATCTCGCGCATGCGCACGTAGCCGATCACCGACTCCTTGAAGAGAAGCCCCGCGAGCGACCTGCCCTTCATCACGGGAACCAGCGGAAGGTCAGTGGCGCCGAAACGCTCGAGCGCCGTCGTCAACGGATCGTCCGGGCTCACCGTTGGGAGATCCTCGATGCGCGTCATCACTTCGTCGACCGGTGTGACCGCCCAGCGCTCCTGCTCCACCTTGCGTAGGTCGCCGATCGTGACCAGGCCGATCACCCGGTCGCCCGACACGACCGGGATCGCACGGAGGTTCAGGGGCAGGACGAGGTCGCGAATGAGCGAACCGACCGTGCTGCCGGCTGGGGCGGTGCGGACGTCGGTCGTCATCAGCTGTCCGACGCGTACGGTGCCGACCATCGACGAGAGTCGCTCCTGCTGGAGCGTCGATGTCGCCGCGTTGAACAAGAAATATGCGATCAGCCCGTACCAGAAGCCCTGAAACTGGTTCGACTCGAGGCGGATCCCGAAGACCTCGAAGTTCCACCCGAATAGGAAGTTGGCCGCAAGGAGAAGAAAGATACCCGCGACGATCTGACCGCCCCGTGCGGCGATCCGCGTCGCCCGCAAGCGCTCACCAGAGATCCCCCAGATGGCCGATCGCAGCACGCGTCCGCCGTCGAGCGGAAAGCCGGGGATCATGTTGAACAAGGCGACCGCGATGTTGATCAAGCCGAGATAGCCGGCCACCCCGCCGATCACCTCAAGCCACGGGGCGGTTGCAAGCGACGCACCAGCGGCGATCGCGATCGCGAATCCGACTCCCCCGATGACCAAACTGGTTAGCGGACCCGCCGCGGCCATGAAGAACTCGGCCTTTGCCGAGGGCGGCTCTCGTGTGAGATTCGCGACCCCGCCGAGGAGGAAGAGTGTGATCGACGAGACCGACATGCGGAAGCGTCGCGCCACGAGCGAATGCGCGAGCTCGTGTGCGAGGACCGACGCAAAGAAGAGCACGGCAGTGACAGCCGAGACGATCAAGACCTTTTCTCGTGACCACTGCGGGAACTGATCCGGATAGACGGACTCCGAGAGCGAGAAGACGACGAGGAAGAAGATCAGGATCCACGAAACGTGAATGCGAATGTCGATCCCGAAGAGGCGAGCGACGCGTATCGAGCCGGGCATCTTCCGAGCATACTGGTCGACCCGTGGAACTGCCGACCGTTCCAGAACTGGCGGGCATGATCGACCATGCGGTCCTCAAGCCAACGCAAACCGAGCGGGACGTCGTCGACGCGTGCACCCTCGCGCTGCGCTGGCACATCGCGTCGGTCTGCGTAAAGCCGTTCTACGTTCCGGTCACGGCTCGGCTGTTGAAGGACTCCGGCGTGTTGACGTCCACGGTGATCGGCTTCCCGCACGGTGGGCAGTCACCCGAGGTGAAGGTCGCGACGGCAACGACCGCCCTTCACGACGGCGCGACGGAGCTGGACATGGTCATCAACATCGGTGCGCTCATCGACAAGGACTACGCGACGATCGAACGCGAGGTCGCGCTCGTCGTGGGACTCGCGCACGCCAGCGAGGCGCAGGTCAAGGTCATTCTCGAGACGGGCTACCTCGACGACGCCCAGAAGGCGATCGCCGCGCAGATCGCAGCCGCCGCGGGCGCGGACTATGTGAAGACGTCGACGGGCTTCGGTCCCGAGGGCGCGACCGTCGAGGACGTGCGGCTCCTCCGCCAGGTGGTGGGGCCGGACATGGGCGTGAAGGCGTCCGGCGGGATTCGCACGCTCGACGATGCGCTGGCGATGATCGGCGCGGGCGCAACGCGGCTCGGCACGTCGTCGACCGGCGAGATCCTCATGGAGCTCCGCAAGAGACGCGGAGAGGTCTAGGGGGCGGCTGGCGCCGCCCCCCATGCTGACTTAGTCGCGCTCGTTCTTGTCGTTGATCTGGCCGCGAATCTCGCCGGCAGGTTGAGTCGACGAGTGAACGTTCGCGTACGCGACGCCCGCACGAATCGCGGCAACCAGCTCCGCCCACTCGCCGGGAGCGATGCCCTGGCCCGTGGGGCCCTGTACGTCGGCCGGTGTGATCGTGCCCGTGATCACGGTGCCCGGAACACACGGCGCAGGCTTCGTTCCGCCACCGCAGAGGAATGCGGCGACTCCGCCTGCGACGCCACGCTGTCCAAAGTGGACGTGAGCGAAGAGTACGTTGCTGTTGAGGTTCGCGAAGGTGAGCGAGTAGTGGATCGTCTGATTTTCATCGTCGATCGTGGCCGTGAAGTCGCCGCTTCCGGCACTGGAGACCGCCGGGGTCTCCTCGTAACCGATGAGCGTCGTCTTGAAGCGGCTCTTGTCGTTGCCGGCGACGACACCGGCAATGAGTGTGAATGTGAGAGCTGCGATCGCGAAAGCGAGTAGGCCAAGCTTGATGTTGGGCATCGCTGTTACCTCCCTGAGTCGTGGCCGTGCAAGATACGCAACGCGAACTGACTTGGATCAAGTCACCGATACTTGCTCGGAGTGGACGCCTACCTAGCGGTTGTCTCCAAGCGTGAGGTCCGTGAGTACACGGAACGTCCGATCCCCGACGAACTCTTGAGGAAGATCCTGCAGTCGGGACGGGCCAGCGGGAGCAGCAAGAACACCCAACCCTGGCGCTTCGTCGTCCTGCGGGACCGCGAGCATCGAAGAAAGCTCGCCGGCTCGATCATGGCGCCTCGAAACCTGGAGAGCTGCGCGACCGCGGTCGCCATCGTGCTGTCGAACGAGCGGCTTCGCTTCGATGCCGGGCGGGTCGCGCAGAACATGATGATCAGCGCGTGGGCGCTCGGCGTCGGGAGCTGCCCGAACTCGGTGCGGCCGGACCAGCACGACGCGATGCGCGCGGATCTCGGCATTCCAAGCGAGGCCGCCATCGCGACGGTGATCACGCTCGGCTATCCCGCGCCCGGCCAGCCGCGTCCGCGAGCGAAAGCGGATCCCGAGAAGGTGCTCGCGCGTGTCAATCGCCTTCCACTGGATGAGATCGTCGGCTACGAGCGTTTCAAGGCGTGAGCACGGGTCGTACAATGAAACGAAAACCGGAGACTGATTGACCCTCGCACCTTCCCCCGCTCGCTTCGGCGAGCTCGCGATCCACCCCGACATCTCGAGAGCCATTGATGAGCTTGGTTTCATGGCGCCGACGCCTGTGCAGGTCCGCGCCATCCCCGTTCTGCAGCAAGGCCGTGACCTCTTCGCACAGGCGCAGACCGGGACCGGGAAGACCGCCGCGTTCGCGATCCCGATCCTCGAGAAGGTCGATCCGGGGCTCAAACGCCCGCAGGCGCTGATCGTCGTGCCAACGCGGGAGCTCGCGCTGCAGGTAACGCGCGAGTTCGGGGCGATCGGAAAGTACCGGCACGCGCACGAGGTCGCGATCTACGGCGGCGTTCCTTACGGCCCGCAGGAGCGTGCCCTCGCCCGCGGCGCGGCGATCGTGGTCGGAACGCCGGGGCGGCTGCTCGATCACATCGAGCGCGGCAAGCTCGACCTCGGAGGGGTGACCGTCGTGATCCTCGACGAGGCCGACCGGCTGCTCGACATGGGCTTTGCGCCGGAGGTCCGTCGTCTTCTCCGTCGGTGTCCGGCGAAGCGCCAGACCGCCCTCTTCAGCGCGACGCTCGTGGCGGACGTGCGCGAGCTCGCGCAACGCTTCACGCACGATGCCGTGCAGGTCGCGATCGAGCCGGAACAGCAGAACGTCGACAGCGTCGAGCAGGTCTACGTCGAAGTTCTCGAGCAGGACAAGGTGCGTGCGCTTGAAGAGCTTCTGCGCCGGTACGAGACCGATCAGGTGCTCGTCTTCCGCCACACCAAGCGCGGCGTCGACGACCTCGAGGACAAGCTGCGCAGACGGAAGCACGACGTGGCCGCGATCCACGGGGATCTGACGCAGCGCGAGCGGGAGCGGACCCTCCAGCGCTTCCGCGAAGGCGACCTGCATGTCCTGATCGCAACGAACGTCGCCGCCCGCGGCCTGCACATCGAGGACATCAGCCACGTCGTGAACTACGACCTCCCCGAGGACGCCGACGTCTTCACGCATCGGGTCGGCCGGACCGGGCGAGCGGGGAAGACGGGGGTGGCGGTCACCTTTGTGGGGGAGTGGGACTTCGATCAATTCGATCAACTTCGTGCCAAGGCCGGCGTTCCCTTCCGGCGAGAGATCCTGGAGCTGTACGACCGCCACTAGGCTCACGGCGTGGCGAGTGGGCAGGCGGAGCAGCGCGAGTCTTACGCCGTCGTCCGTCTCGATTCGTTCCGCGGTTTCACTCCCCGTCCAGAGAACGTGACCGTAAAGAAGGTCGTCTCGAGCCTGGCCGACGCGGAGCTCGAGGTGCGCTACCTCAACGGGCTCGCAGCGACAGGGACCGTCTACTTCGTCCAGCGAACGACCGTCGCCTTGGAGAGCCGGGCTGCCCAGCCGGTCAGCGCCCCGCCGGTCAGCGCCCCGCCGGTCAGCGCCCCGCCGATCGCGGCCTCCGCGCCAAAGCCCGCGCCGGATGCAAGGTCGCGCCGCGCCCGAGCGGAAAAGAAGAAGAGCAAGAAGAACAAGAAGAAGAGCACGAAGGGCCGGCGGAAGTAAGCCCTAGTCGAGGGCGATCGAACCAACGATCTGCTCCAGCGTTTGCTCGGTCTCTCCGTGCGGCCCTTCGCTACCGGGACCGATGACGTACCGGAGGACCAGCATCCGCTCGCCACGCTCGACGTAATAGGCGTGCATTTCCAACGAGGGGGTCACCGCCCAGGACGCCACGTACGCCGGCGATTGACTCAGAGTCGCCGGACACCGACCAGCAGTTGCCATTCCTCAGATGTCCGCGCCGTGAACTCGACCCGGTCGAGCAGGCTGGGATCCGACCGACCGAGGCGCGACGAATCCTGTACTCGCCAATTCCCGGGGATCACGATGCCGTAGCCAAAGGCGTCGCTGCGATAGACGCTGCAGCCGCCGCGCAAGCACGTGGGGCGTGGGATGATCACGAGAGGGGTGGTGACGCGTCGGCCCGATGCCGCGGCGTCTCCAACGTCGCGGGCGGTCACGACCGCGCCGAGGACGAGCACGACCGTGGCGGCGAGAACGAGCGCGGTCAACTGGATCGAGCGCCGCGCGGTGTGCCGGTCCGGGATCCAGGATCCTTCGGGCGGCAACGGGAGTGAATCGATCTCCCGTCGGAAGATCCGTTCGATGCTGAGCTCAGGAAGCATTCCGCACCTCCGCACGCATTCGCGCTTTAGCTTGCGCGAGGGTCGCGCTTACCGTCCCCGTCTTCACGCCGAAGTGCCGGGCGATCTCCCGGTGATCGAGGCCGAGGTAGAACTGCGCGACGACCATGGCCCGCTGACGCTCGCTCAGCCCGGCGAGGAGCCGGCCGACTTCCATCCGGTCAAGGAGCGCTTCGATCTCGTCGTTGCCGCTCTTGACGCTGAGCAGGTCGAGCGGCAGTGACGGAAGACGGAATCCTCGCCGAGCGCTCCGGACCGCAACGATGAAGAGCCAGCCGGCGAGGTCGGCGTCATGGGCCGGAGGGCGACGCAGACCCGCGACGAAGGCGTCGTGCAGCGCGTCGAGCGCGCGGTCCCGGTCGCGCAAGACCGCGAGGAGCGCTCGATAAAGACGTGGGAATTCCAGTCGGTACAGCTCGGCCCAGCGCTCCGCGGTGATCACCACCATGTAATGCCACCGTCGGGCCGATTTCGTTAGTGGGGCGGGCGCTCGGTCGCTAGGCCGGAACTTTCGTCTTCGCGAGCTCCTTTCGAACCAGTTTGGTGGCCTCGACGACCGCCGTGCATTTCTCGACGCACTCCTCGATGGTCCGCGTCTTGAGCCCGCAGTCGGGGTGCGGCCAGAGCTTCTCCGGCGTGACGTAGCGCAGGCCCTTGCGGATCCCCTCGGCTGCGACATCGACCGTCTCGGTCTCGTGCGTATGCGCGTCGACGATGCCGATCGCGAGCTCCTTGGTGAAGGGATCACGATCGAACAGCTCGAGCCAGCGGTAGCCGTAGTTGGCCATCGCGAGGTCGAGCTGATCGACGGGCAGGTCGAGCACCTGCGGATAGATCGCTGCAAAGTCGCCGTAGCAGATGTGCGAGATCGTCTTCGCGGAGAGTCCGGCGGTGACGATACCCATGGCCTCGATAGCGATCTCGATCTCCTCCGGTCGCGCGTGGATCGCCGGCTCGTCGATCTGGATGTATTTCGCGCCCGCGCGCTCAAGATCACGCGCTTCGTCGCGAACGACCTCGGCGAGCGCGAGCGCGGCGTCGCGCCGGGTCGGATACGCCTCGTTGTACGACCAGTCGAGCAGCGTGTAGGGACCGGTGAGCATGCCTTTCACCGGTCTCGTGGTCAGCGACTGCGCGTATTCGAACCAGCTCACCGTCATCGGCTGCAGCCGCTGCACTTTGCCGGCGATCACCGGCTTGTGGTAATAGCGATTGCCGTACGACCGCACGAGGCCGCCAAGCTTGAAGCCCTCGAGACGCTCGGCGAAGTACGCGACCATGTCCCCGCGATACATCTCGCCGTCGACCAGCACGTCGAGACCGATGTCCTCCTGACGGCGGATCCACTCCGCCGTCGCCTTGCGCTCGAGGTCCTGCAATTCGGTCGCGCCCAGCTTGCCGCGCGCGTGCTGGCCGCGCGCCTTGGTCAGATAGTCGGGCTTTCCGAAGGACCCGACGGTCGTGGTGGGCAGGATGTTCTCCGTCATGCGGGCACCTTCTCTCCGGTGACGAGCCGCGCGCCTTCGACGAGCGCCCTGAGCTTCGCGCGGGCGACGTCGCGAGGCAGATATTCGAGCGATGTCGTGGGGGTCAGCCTCAGATGGTCCAGGGGCACGAGCTTCAGGGCACGTTCGGCGTAGCCCGCGACCTCCGCAGCCGTTTCGAGTCGAGTGTTGCGAGCGTCGACGACGCCAAGGAGCACGTACTTGTTGCGGAACGCGTCGAGCCGTTCGAAGGTCGTCGTGTCGCGGCTACGCACGTCGATCGCGATCGCCGCGACCGGAAACGAGGCCAGAGACTCGAGGACCGCGTCCGGCGGGAAGAAGTACGTCACGAGAGCGAGCGCGTGGGCTGTATCGGCGAGCCGGCGGTAGGCCTCGCGCGCGAGCTCGATGTGGCGCGGAGATGCCACCACTGCCGGATCCTCGATGTCGACCATCCGCGCGCCTGCCTCACTTAACCCACGAATCTCCCGCGCGGTCGCATCGGCGATCGCGAGGACGCGATCCTCGAGCGA
>VBIL01000046.1 GCA_005879975.1 Chloroflexota bacterium | reverse complement strand
GAGGGCGCGATCCAGCTCGACTGGCCCACCATCGCCGCGAAGAACGCCGAGTGGAACGAGCGCTTCAACAAGGAGGTCGTCGCCTTCGTCAAGTGAGCGCTGACGGCGCGCGCGCGAGCGATGTCATCGAGCTGCGCGACGTCACCCGTTCGTTCGGCGAGGTCGTCGCCGTCGACCATGTCTCATTAGGCATCCGGCAGGGCGAATTCTTCGCTCTGCTGGGTCCCTCGGGCTGCGGGAAGACGACGACGCTTCGCATCATGGCCGGGTTCGAGCGGCCCTCGAGCGGCGACGTGTACCTCCGCGGCCGGCGCGTGAACGACGTCCCACCGTACCGGCGCGAAACGAACCTTATCTTCCAGCAGCTCGCGCTCTTCCCGCACATGGACGTGTACGACAACGTCGCGTTCGGACTGCGCGTGAAGCGGCGGCCGGCGGCGGAGACCGCGGACAGGGTCCGGAGCGTGCTCCAGCTCGTCGATCTCGCGGGCTACGAACGTCGGCGTATGCACGAGCTGTCCGGCGGGCAGCAGCAGCGCGTCGCCATAGCCCGCGCGCTCGTCAACGAACCGGCGGTGTTGTTGCTGGACGAGCCGCTCGGGGCCCTCGATCTGAAGCTCCGCCTTCAGATGCAGCGCGAGCTCAAGGCGATGCAGCGCCGCTCGGGCACGACCTTCGTCTACGTCACCCACGACCAGGGCGAGGCGCTGGCGATGGCAGATCGGGTCGCCGTGATGCAGCTCGGCAAGATCGCGCAGCTCGGCGCGCCCGAGCACATCTACTCACGGCCCGCGACGCGCTTCGTCGCCCACTTCATCGGCGACACGAACATCATCCCAGTGACGGTGCGCGAGCGTGGAGTGGACGGCAGCGCAGTTCTCGAGGCGAACGGGCTGCGCTTCGCGGTGACCGACGCGGACGCGCGCCCTGGCGAGACGCGCCACGTGTCGCTCCGCCCTGAAAAGATCCGCATAGCCGCGGCGCATGCCGCGCGCCCTGACGGTCACGCCGGGACGGTGACCGACGTGACCTTCCTCGGTCCACTTACGCGGTACGAGGTCTCCGTCGGGGAGGGCGTGCGCCTCGTCGTGCAGACGCAGACGGAGTCAGAGGAGCATTTTCGCAGGGACGATCGTGTCTCGCTCAGCTGGGCGCCGAACGCGCCCGTCGTGCTCAAGGACTGAGCGGGATGGCCGCCGCGTTCGCGTTCGTCGCGCGTCGCCGCGCATCGCTGCAGCTCCTCCCAGCCTTCGCCCTCACGGCGGGAATGTTCGCGTCGGCGATGCTCCTGCTCTTCTCGTACAGCGCGTACACGTTCCGGGGCGGGCAGCTCACCGAGGAAGTCAGCTTCCTCGCGTGGCAGAAGTTCTTCACCGATCCGTTCTATTTCGGTGTCGTTGCCAAGACCCTGCAGCTCGCGCTCGGGGTGACCGCCGCCGCGCTCGCCATCGGCTATCCGACGGCGTACGCGCTGACGAAAGTACGGAGCTCGAAGCTCCTCGTCGCGGCATACATCGTCATCTTCTCGCCGCTCCTGGTGAGCCTCGTTGTGCGCGTATATGGTTGGCTGCTCCTTCTTTCCGACAACGGGGTGATCAACCAGGCGCTCCTCGCGATCGGCGTCATCGCCGAGCCAATCCGTCTGATCTACAACGAGGCGGGGGTCGTCATCGCGCTCGTGCACATCCTCCTGCCATTCATGATCTTCCCGATCCTTAGCGTCCTCCTGCAGTTCGACCACGCGTTGCGTGAGGCGGCGAACGATCTCGGAGCGAACCGCGTGCAGGCGTTCCTTCGGGTGGTCTTCCCGATGAGCCTGCCGGGCGTCGTCGCAGGCTGCCAGATCGTGTTTACGCTCGCGATCAGCGCGTTCGTCACGCCAGAGCTGCTCGGCGGCGGCAAGGTGCAGGTCCTGTCCCGGGCGATCTGGTTCAACGTGGTAGACGTGAACTGGCCGCTCGCCGCGGTCGAGGCGATCGTGCTCCTTGTCCTGGCGCTCGCCGCGCTCGCCGTCTTCGACCTCGCTGCGCGTTCGCTGCGCGCGATGCGGCCGACCGGGTCGCCACGGCCCAGACGCGACTCGCCTGGAGGCTTCATCGATCGCGCCCTGCGGATCGTGCTGTTCGCGGTGCTCGCCTTCGTCCTATCGCCGCTCGTCTTTGTCGTGATCAACTCGTTCAATGGCTCGGCCTTCAACAGCTTCCCACCGCAGGGCTTCTCACTGCAGTGGTACCGGTTTGTGTTGGGTTATGCGCCGTTCCGCGAGGGGATGGTCAACTCGCTGATCATCGCCTCGGCCTCGACACTCGTGGCGGTAGCGGCCGGAATGCTCGCAGCTCTCGCGCTGACCCGCGGCAAGGTTCGCGGGCGCGGGGCACTCAACGCATTCTTTCTGTCGCCTCTGGTCATGCCCCGTGTGGCCGTCGGCATCGCTGTATTCATACTCCTCATCCGGCTGCGGCTGTTCGGCACCACGGGCAGTCTCGTCCTCGTCCATGCGATGCTGTCGCTGCCCTTCGCGCTCGTGCTCACGTCGTTCGACGAAACGGAGGCGTCGATATTTCTGGTGCGCCCGTCGAACACGACGCTGCCGATCCAGATGTTCCTGTACCTCGAGCAGTACCAGAATCCAACCCTCGCGGCGCTCTCCACGCTGCTCATCGCGGCGACCATCATTCTGGTCGTCGTCGCGCTGCGGTTCGTTCGAGGTGCCGAGCTCGCTCGTCTCGTGGCGCGACGGTAGGGCCGCCCGGTGATCGGCGGCGCGACGTTCAGCACCGACGGGCGCTACCGTTATCGCCTCTGGCGCCGGTGAGGATCGCTCTCGTCCGGTCGTCGCGTTCGTGATGCTGAATCCATCGACCGCCGATGCGTTCCATGACGATCCGACGATCCGTCGTTGCATCGGCTTCGCGCGGAGCTGGGGCTTCGGTGGCATCGAGGTGGTGAACCTCTTCGCCCTGCGGGCGACCGACCCACGCAAGTTACAGCGCGCGCGCGATCCCGTCGGCCGGCTCAACGATGATGCGATCAGACGGGCCACGGGACGGGCGCGGATGGTGATCGCGGCGTGGGGCCTCAGAGGGCGCGACCGCGCGAAGCGAACGCGGAGACTCATCGGTCACGAGGTTTACGTACTTCGCCTAACCCAGGCAGGACATCCGACACATCCGCTGTACCTGCCGAAGAACCTCTGCCCGCGTCAATGGCCGGGTATGGGGGTCGGGAAGAGATCGCTCCCGCGCGTGTAGAGGTTGAGCGCTCCAGCGAGCGTTGCCCAGAAGGACTCGTCGGTCTGGCGGACGTCGCCGGCGCCCAACGACAGCGTTCGACAACCGCCGGCATCGACGACTCCGTGTAGCAGCCGCGTCCCCTGATGCCGGAAGTCGAGGTCGTACTTGAGGCCCCAATCGAAAGGGCACCACACATCCAGTCGTGCCGGCGGCAGCGACCGGATCTTGCTCGCGAGCCCCTGGACGATCGTGGCTTCGGTCACCCGTGCCGAGAATGGCGGGAACGTGTTTAGCGGGAGGGTATTGACCCGCTCGACAGCGAGTTCGTCCGCCGGAGGCGGTGCACATGCCCCGAGCACCACGACGAGAGCAACCAATGCCCGGATCACTTCCCGGCGGTTGTCGCCTCGATATGGGCGATGGGTGAAGTTGCTTGGAGCCGGCCCACGATCCGCCGCGTGAGCGCGTCCATCGCCGCGTAGCCCGCGCCGATCCCGGTCGGTGGATTGCCCGCGGGCAGCATCAAGACCGGAAGCACCGGCGACCAGCGCCAGATCCCCAGGCCCGTGCCGTACAGCTCGAGGGCCGTGGTCATCGCGAAGCTCACCGAATAGAGCAACGGATAACGGCCACGCACGATGAAGCGCATGAAGATCGCCCAGGTGACGAACCCGAGCAGGTCCGGGAGCGGTCTCGCCACCAGCCCGTAGAGCATCCAGGCTGTCGCGCCGATCGTCACCGCGATCACGACGGTGCGCGCGTTCCGCTGGAGCCACGGCAGCGATGCCGCCCGCAGCGCCGAGAGGTAGAAGAGGCCGTGCCCCGCCGGGACGTACAGGGGAAGGTTCTCGAGGCGATAGGTGTAGGCGCCCCAGACGAGCGAGCCGACGCACTCGAGGATCGTCGCGAGAACCACCAGCCCGGCGACCTGGAGGCGGATCGCGGGCCGCTGGAGCGCGAGTGCGATGCCGAGAAAGCCCCACGCCAGGAATGACAGCACCGTCTGCTGCGCGGGGGTGCTCGATCGATCAAGAGGAAGCGCGATCGCGACGAACGCGATGAACGAGACGACCAGCAGGATCGAGCCGCGCGTCGTCACTCGATCTTGATCGTCTTGATTCGGTCGCCGATCTTGATCGCCATGACGACCTCAATTCCTGATGTCAGCTGCCCAAAGTTGGTGTACTGCGAGTTCAGGAAGTCAGAGTCTTTCTTCACCACGAAGAACTGCGCACCGTTGTTGATCGCCGGATCCTGCCCGCGGGCGATGCCGACCGCGCCGGTCTTGAATGGAAGGTCGTTGTACTCGGACGGCACCTTGTCGCCCCCCGTGCCGGTCCCGAGCGGATCACCGCCCTGGACGACCCAGTCCTCGACCCGATGGAACGTGAGGTTGTCGTAAAAGGCACTGCGCGACTTCTGCGCGAAGCGAGCAACGGTCTGCGGCGCCTTGTCCGGCCGCAGCGTGAAGGTGAACGAGCCGCCCTTCGCGAGCTCGACAGTGGCCTTGTTCGCCGGGGCCGCGGGCGTGGGACTCGGACTCGGTGACTTCGTAGCCGTACCTCCCGGCGTCGACGCGCTCGGGCCGCACGCGACGACGACGACGGTCGCGGCCGCGGTGCGCAGGAGCGTGCGACGGTTCATCTCGAACGACGATATCGTGACCGTCCCATGCCCACGTATCAGGCCCCGCGCGGGATGCGGGACCTGCTTCCCGAAGAGGCCGCCGGGTTCGACGCATTGCAGGCTGTCATCCAAGCGCGCGCGCTTCGCTACGGCTATCCGCGCATCGACACGCCCATCGTCGAAGATCGGCAGGTCTTCCTGCGGAGCGTTGGCGAGACGAGCGACGTTGGGAGCAAGGAGATGTTCGACGTCTCGCTGCATGGCGCCGGTGGCCTGGTGCTTCGGCCGGAGGGGACCGCGGCGGTCACGCGTGCGTACCTCGAACGGGGGCTGCACCGGGCACCGCAGCCGCAGCGTTTCTTCTATTTCGAGCCGATGTTCCGCGGTCAGCGTCCGCAGCTTCTGCGTTACCGCCAGTTCTGGCAGTGGGGCCTCGAGTGCTACGGAGCCGGCGAGCCGGGAGCCGATCTTGAGCAGATGGAGTTCACCGCCGGCCTCTTTGCGGATATCGGATTCACCGAGTACGTGCTCAAGGTCAACACCGTGGGCGAGACGAGCGCGCAGCCCACGATCAAGGAAGCGCTTCGCGCCTATTTCGAACGGTTCCGGGACGAGCTCGACGACGACTGCAAGGCCCGCCTCGACACGAACGTCATGCGGATCTTCGACTGCAAGAATGCGCGCGATCGGCAGATCGCAGCGGGCGCCCCTAAGCTGCGTGACCTGGTCAGCGACGCGGACAAGGCGCATTTCGCGGCGATCACCGAGGGGCTCGACCGCCTGAACATCGCGTTTGTAGTCGACGAGACGCTCGCGCGCGGCTTCGACTACTACACGCGCACGGTCTTTGAGTTTCATTTGGCGAACCCGGAATTCACCAAGGCTGGCGACATCGCGGTGGCGGGCGGCGGCCGGTACGACGGCCTCGTACAGACGATGGGTGGGCCGCCCACCCCCGGTATCGGCATCGCCGGCGGCGTCGATGTTCTGTACTACGCGTTGAAACAGCAAGGAGTGCGGGTGGGCGGCGAGACCGACGCGGACGTGTACATCCTCTCGGCGGAGAAGGGCGACGGGGCGGACCGTCTGCAGCTCGCTACGCCTCTGCGTGCTGCCGGCTTTAGCGTTGCCGTCGAGTATTCAGACCGTCCGCTGGACAAGCAGCTCGAGAGCGCGGTCAAGCACCGCGCCAAGGTCGCGGTCATCCGCGGTACGCCGGAGGCACGCGGCGGCAACGTCATCGTTCGCGACTTGGTCGCGAAGACCCAGCGCGTGACACGGCTCGCAGCCGTGGTCACCGAGGTCGGCCGCCACGTCCCAAAGCGTCCCGCGCCGCGGCTGTACGACGGTCCTGACGATCACGACCGCGGCGCCGCCGGCGGAGGCCCGGCGGCGCGATCACGGCGAGCTCACGTTCATCGACCTGCGCGACCGCTACGGCATCACCCAGGTGGTCGCGCACGCGAAGGAGAACCCGGCAGCTCACGCAGCGCTGGGCAAAGCGCGTAACGAATGGGTGCTCCGCGTGCGCGGCCGCGTTCGTCCGCGCCCCGAAGGGACGAAGAACCCGAAGCTTCCGACCGGCGACGTCGAGGTCGTGGCGAACGAGATCGAGGTCTTGAACGAGTCCAAGACCCCTCCCTTCTATGTCAATGAGGAGACCGAGGTCGAAGAGACGCTGCGGTGGAAGTATCGATACGTGGATCTCCGGCGGGAGCGCTCCCGAGACCTCATGCGGCTGCGCCACGAGGTCGTCGACTTCATCCGCGGCTTCATGGTCGAGCGCGGGTTCTGGGAGGTCGAGACGACCGATCTGATCCGTTCGGACCCGACGGGCGCTCGCGATCTCGTCGTTCCATCGCGGTATTACCCCGGAAAGTTCTGGGCGCTCCCGCAATCGCCGCAGCAGCTGAAACAGATCCTCATGGTCGGCGGGCTCGACCGCTACTTCCAGATCGCGCGCTGCTTTCGCGACGAGGACCCCCGCGCGGACCGCACGCTCGAACACAGCCAGCTGGATATCGAAATGACCTTCGTCGAGAAAGCGGACGTCATGGCCCTTGGCGAAGAGCTCTACACCGCGATCTTCCAGAAGTTCGCACGCAAGCCACTGAAGCAAGTCCCCTGGCCGCGGCTGACATTCGAGGAGGCGATGCGGCGGTTCGGCATCGACCGGCCAGACCTGCGGTTCGGCATGGAGCTCGTCGACCTCACCGACACATTCCGTTCGAGCGGCCGATCGCCAAGCGCAAGGGCGCGAAGGGGCTCGCGCAGTTCGCGCTCACCGGGGGCACGATCGACTCCCAGGTCGCAAAGTTCCTCTCGCCGGAAGAGCTTGCGGGGATCCGCCGGGTGACCGGCGCGAAGGATGGCGATGTCGTGCTCGCGGTCGCGGACACCTACCTCGTGGCGAGCGAGTCCCTCGGTGTCCTGCGCGAGCAGTTGGGTCAGACGCTGAGACTGGCGGACACCAGCGCGCACTATGCGCTTTGGGTCCACGAGTTCCCCCTCGTCCAGCGAACACCGGAAGGCGGATGGACGTTCGCGCACAACCCCTTCTGCGGACCGCTGACGCCGCAAGACCTCGAGCTGCTCGACACCGAGCCCGAGAAGGCGAAGAGCAAGCAGTACGACCTGGTCGTCGACGGCCACGAGCTCGGCGGGGGAAGCATCCGGAACCACCAGCGCGCTGCGCAGGAGCGGATCTTCGCGCAGATGGGCGTGTCGAAAGCGGAGGCGCAGGAGCGCTTCGGGGCACTGCTGGACGCGCTCGACTACGGGGCACCGCCGCACGGCGGCATCGCGCCGGGAGTGGACCGACTCATCATGACCCTCGCGGGCACGGAGAACATCCGAGAGGTGCAGGCGTTCCCGAAGACGCAGACCGGGTACGACCCGCTCCTCGACGCGCCTGCGACCGTCGACCCGAAGCTGCTCGAGGAGCTCGGCCTACGCGTGGTCGCGAAGCCGGAGAAGCGCGCCTAGGTCTAGCGAACCTCCAAGCCCAGGGCACGCGCGGCCCTCGCTTGATCGGTGTCGCGGGTGATGAAGACGACTTCTTCGCCGCCGGCAAGAGCAGGGCAGTCCTCCACGCACACTGCAAGATGGATGGCGTCGAGCGGACGCAAGCGATGCTCGAGAACGAAGCGGTAGGCCGTGGGAATGATCGCGTCCGCCCGCAGGTCGATGGGGCTGATCGCACCGTCTTCCGCGAGATCGCCCTCGATTCGCCCGAGGAGGTCGCTCGATCGTGCAACCCGACCGGCGGAATAGGCCGAGCGGACCGCGCTCGCGAGCTCGAGGCGGGTGATCTCGCTGGTGACCACGGGCTCGCGCTCTCCCAAGAGCAAGCTGCGCAGCTCGATGTGCTCGTCCTCGTCGGCGAAATAAGCGCGCAGCAACGCACTGCTATCGGCGTACAGGAGACTCATTGCCGTCGGCGATCGTCAGCGAGTGCCTCACTCGCGGCCTTGCCCAGGCCGCGCGTGGTGGCGATCGCTGCGTCGTGCGAGACGAGCCTCCGCGGCCGTGGCACATAGGCAAGACGGCCGAGAGCACGTAGACGGGCGCGCACCAACTGGCGCTCGTCGTGCCTATCCACGGCACCGCGGAGCAGGTCGCTGACCATCGCATTGACGGACCGTCCCTGGGAAGCGGCGCGTCTCTTCAGCCGGCGGTGGAGGTCCTCGTCGATCCGTGTAATGAGTTGGCGCATACCCGCAAATGATAGCACGAAGCGAGCGATGCTATCATGGGTCGTAAGACGACGATGACGGTGTGTAGACGGCGGCCAGCCAGCCTAGACTTTCATCAATGGACCGCGTGTATCTGGACCACGCCGCGACAACGCCGGTCGACCCGGAAGTTGCCGAGGCGATGGCGCGCGTGCTGCGGGAAACACATGGCAATCCCTCGAGCATCTATGCCGAGGGCCGCGCGGCGCGTGCGGCCGTGGATCGCGCCCGCGACGAGGTTGCTGCGACGATCAACGCCGAACCGAGCGAGATCGTCTTCACGAGCGGTGGCACCGAAGCTGACAACCTCGCGCTGCGCGGGGCCCTCAAGGTCCAGGACGGGCGCGACGGGCTCGTCACCACCGCCATCGAGCATCACGCAATCCTCGACACGGCGCGCGACCTCGAGCAGTACGCGCACGTCCGCTTGACCGTCGTCGGCGTCGATCGCCATGGAGTCGTCAACCCGGCCGCCATCCGCGAGGCCATTGATGGGCGCACTTCGCTCGTCTCGGTGATGCACGCGAACAACGAGATTGGGACGATCGAGCCCATCGCCGAGATCGGCGCGATCTGTCGCGATCGTGGGGTGACCTTCCACAGCGACGCGGTGCAGACCGTCGGCGCTCTCGAGGTCGACGTCCGGAAGATCCCGGTTGACCTGCTCTCGATCAATGCGCATAAGTTCTACGGCCCGAAGGGAGTCGGCGCGCTTTTCGTGCGTCGGGGCACGCGGCTTGCGACCATGCAGACGGGGGGCGGTCAGGAGAAGGGCCGGCGCACCGGAACCGAGAACGTCGCGGGGATCGTGGGGCTAGGCGTCGCGATGCGCATCGCGCGCGAACGTCGGGCGACTGAGTCGCCGCGCCAGGCGCGGCTCCGCGATCTGATCATCTCGGGCGTGCGGGCGCGAGTTCCGGGCGCGGTCCTGAACGGCCACCCGACGGATCGCCTGCCGAACAACGCCTCGTTCTGCATTCCCGGCACAGAGGGCGAATCGCTCATCGTCGCGTGCGATCTCGAAGGCTTCGCGGTGTCGAGCGGCTCCGCTTGCACGTCCGGGGAGACCGACCCCTCGCAGGTTCTCCTTGCGCTCGGGCTCGATCGTGAGCTTGCGAAAGGCTCGCTCCGAGTGACGGTCGGACGATCGACGACCGAGGCGGATGTCGATGCGTTCGTGGGCGCTCTCGAACACGTGGTCACTCGCTTGTGCAATGCCGCCGCGGTCGCAGTGTGATCAAGGGGATCGGGCGGGACGCGAATCCGATCGACGGTGATCGCATCGTCCTCGAGGTCGGGATCCGCGACGGTAAGGTGGTGAGGATCGCGCCGGAAGGCATCATCGTCGGGGTGATGGAACAGGTCGGCGGTGTCACGCGCGCGGTCGAGTTCGAGACCGGCGCGGAGGCGAGGTCAAGCGGACACGAGACGTTTGGCGGGTGCGAGACCGCCCGCCGTGCAGCCCTCGCGCTGTACCCCCTCGCGCGAGATCTCCCCATCGACCAGGCGCTCGCGGTGGGTGTGCGGGACCTCATTGCCGCGACCGGCGAGGTTCAGCCGGAAAACGAGCGCTGCGTCCTCACCGTAATCGGAGCCTTCCGCATCGCGCTCATCAACGTTCATGTCGCCGCGCTCGCTGAAGCGAGCGTCGAGGTCAAGAGGCTGCGAGTCAAGTGAGCGGCCGCGTCTTTGTCGCGATGAGCGGCGGCGTCGACTCTTCGGTGGCCGCGGCGATCCTTGCCGATCGTGGCGAGGACGTGGTCGGGGTGTGGATGCGTCTGGTGCCGGCGGGTTCCAACGCCGACGCGCCCCGCTGCTGCGGGACCGACGAGGCGGGGGAGGACGCGCGCCGTGCCGCTGCTGCGCTCGGCATACCGTTCTACGCCCTCGATTACGCGGACATATTCGGCGAGCAGGTCGTGGATCGGTTCGTGAACGCATATGCCGGCGGCGAGACACCGAATCCCTGCGTCTCGTGTAATCAGCACGTGAAGTTCGACGCGCTCCTGCGCGACGTCGTGCGCAAGTTCGGTGGTGCCCGCCTCGCGACGGGCCACTACGCGCGGGCAACGACGGGCGCGGATGGGCGGCGGCGCCTGCTTCGGGCCCGCGACGCTGCGAAGGACCAGTCGTACGCGCTCTACATGTTGGGGCAGCGCGAGCTCGGTCGGATCGAATTCCCGATCGGCGAGCTGCGCGACAAGTCCGAGACGCGCGAGATCGCGACCCGATTCGGTCTCCCGACCGCGGCAAAGGCCGAGAGCATGGACATCTGCTTCGTGCCGGGCGACTACCGCGAGCTCGTCCGCGAGCGCTCGCCCGAGGCGTTCGTGCCGGGGCCGGTCGAGCGCGCCGATGGCACGGTCGTCGGTACTCACGCCGGCATCGGCGGGCTCACGGTCGGACAGCGCTCGGGTGTCGGCGTGGCGACCGGGGAACGCCTGTACGTGCTGCGCCTCGAGCCGGAGCGGGGCGTGGCCGTCGTCGGCACAAGAAACGAGATCGCGACGACGCACCACCGGCTGACGGATGTGCGTTTCGTCGCCGGCGAGCCGCCGTCACCTGAGTTCGCGACGAGCGTGGTCCTCCGCTATCGCGGCATCCCACTTGCCGCTACGGTGACCATGCGAGGCAACGACGCTAACGTCGACCTGGGCTCGCCGGCGCTCGTCGCGCCAGGTCAAGCCGCGGTGTTTTATGCCGGCGACGAAGTCGTCGGCGGCGGGGTCGTCGCTCGACCGGCCGTCTAGCAGGTGCGCGCCCTCTGGCGCCTCGCCGCGGTCGCGGTGGCCGGCGCGGCGCTCTATTTCGCCGGCATCGTCAACAGCATCATCCTCGAGCACCCCGACCGGGGCGGCGTGGGCGTCGTGGTCGTGGCGGTCGGCGCCGCGATCGTCCTCATCGTCTTCGCCCTTACGGGGACCGGGCGCGGCGACGCGGCGACGGCGGGCAGTGGCCGATGGCCGGTTCGGGGAACGTGGGCATTTGTGTGCCTGATGAGCCTGGTCAGCCTGGGTTGGCTCGCCAGCATGCCGCGTCAGCACTCATTCGATTGGACGCCGTACCACAACGACGCCATCGCCCTCAACGAGTGCGCCGCGCGCCTGGTCCTTCAGGGACAAGACCCGTACACCGATCTCGACCTCTTCAGTTGTTACGGCCGCTTGGCCATCGGCCCCGATCGCACGACGCCTCTGCGTCGCGGACTCTTCGCCAGTGACGTGATCTACCCGACGGATGAGGAGCTGGACGCGGCGTGGGAGCTGCGCTCGCGCGGCGTCGGGACCAACGAGGAGTTCGTCTGGCGCCCCTCGTACCCGGCGCTCTCGTTCCTATTCCTCCTCCCGGTTGTCGCGCTTGGGTGGGACCCCAACTATCTCTACGTTGCGTGCCTCCTTGTCGCGATGGCGCTGGTGATCGCGCGGTCTCCGGGCAGCCTGCGACCGTTCTTCCTGACTGGACTGCTCGGCGCCGCGAGCCTCACCGCGTTCACCGTCGGTGGAAGCTCGGATCTTCTCTACGCGCTGCCACTCGCGATCGCCTGGATGTATCGCGATCGCAAGTGGGCCGCGCTACCGTTCGGGCTCGCGATCGCCACGAAGCAGATCGCTTGGTTCTTCATTCCGTTCTGGCTCATCGCGGTCGCGACCGAGCGCGGCTGGCGGGCCGCTGGCCGTGACCTCGGCATCGCGACGGGCGTCTTCGCGATCACGAACCTGCCGTTCATCGTTCACGACGCGCAGGCGTGGATCCTCGGGATCCTCACTCCGCTCGTGGAGCCGATGTTCCCCCGCGGTTCGGGTCTGATCTTCCTCTTCACCAACGGCGACCTTCCACTTCCTCCTTCAATCGTCTATGCCGTCGCCGAGGTGGTCGCAGCCATCGGGTGTCTCGTCGTCGCCTGGCGGTCGCGGCGGACCAGTCCGGAGCTAGGGGCGGTGCTCGCCATCGTCCCGCTCTACTTCGCGTGGCGGAGCCTCTTTTCCTACTTCTTCCTGCTGCCGCTGTTCGCCTTCGCCGCCGTCGCGCGCATGCCCCTTGGCGAGCTCGCCGGTGACCGCGCGAAACGCCTCGGCGCCCTCACCATCTTCGCGGCGCCGTCCCGACCGGTATGAGCTGAGTGCCACCCGCTGTCGTGGTGCTCGGTCTGATCGCGGTGGGCGTACCCGCGGGCGCGTACGCGGCTTTCGGGAAGCCGCGCTCCCTGGGCAGCGCCTGGCTGCTCGCGGCTGCGGCCGCGGCGTCCGCTCAGGCGCTCGGCGAGCTGGCCGGTACGACCCTCGGGGTGCTGGGCGACGCCCAACTGCTACTCGCGATGGTCGGTGCAGCGCTCGCGGCGGCCATCGTGGCCATCGCGGAAGGCCCTGCGAAGCGCTAACGTCAT
>VBIL01000045.1:5733-11557 GCA_005879975.1 Chloroflexota bacterium | reverse complement strand
GCTGAAGCCATCGCCGGCGAAGCCACCGTCGCGAACCGCGCCGCGGAGGAAGTTCATCGGCGGCGATCCGATGAATCCACCGACGAACTGAGACGCCGGGTTGTCGTAGATCTCCATCGGTGCCCCGATCTGCTCGATCGCACCGTCGCGCATAACCGCGATGCGGTCGCCCATGCTCATCGCCTCGACCTGATCGTGGGTTACGTAGATCGTCGTGCGCTTCACCTCTTTGTGCAGGCGCTTGAGGTCGGCACGCGCTTGAAGCCGCAGCAGCGCATCGAGGTTCGAGAGCGGCTCGTCCATCAGCAACACCGGCGCGTCCATCACGAGCGCGCGAGCTACGGCGACGCGCTGCCGCTGGCCACCCGAGAGCTGCGCGGGGTAACGGTCGAGGAACGACACGAGCCCGAGCAACTCGGCGCCCTGCCGTACGCGCTGTTGGATGTCGGGCCTCGGAACGCGCCGCATGCGCAGACCGAAACCAATGTTGCCGGCTACCGTCATGTGCGGGAACACCGCGTAGCTCTGGAACACCATCGCGATGTTCCGATCCCGCGGCGCGAGGTTGGTTACGTCGCGGTCACCGATCCGGACACGGCCAGCGTCAACCTGCTCGAGACCGGCAACGCAGCGAAGCAGCGTGGTCTTACCGCAGCCAGAGGGACCGAGCAGGACCATGAATTCGCCGTCCCGGATATCGAGTGACACGCCCTTAAGCGCGGCCGTCCTGCCGAAGATCTTGGTCGCCTTGTCGATGCCGATAGCGGCCATCAGCGCGACCCCCACAGATTCATGAGATAGCGGCGGATGAGGAAGATGAAAACGATCGCGGGCATCGCCATGAAGAGGCCGCCCGCGAACTTGAATCCGAGAGGCGACGTTCCGAGCCCGGCAAGGACCAAGGCTGGGAGGGTGCGCGTACGGAGGGTCAGGATCGTGGCGGCGAAGACTTCGTTCCAGGAGATCACGAAGGTGAAGATCGCGGCGGCGGCCAGCCCTGGGAGCGCCAGCGGTAGAGCAACCCGGAGGAATGCGCCCCACCGTGTGCAGCCAAGCGTCTGAGCCGCCTCCTCAAGCTCATGGGAGACGGCGACAAATACGCCCCCGGTCACCAGGATGATGAAGGGCAGAGCCATCGCGGTGTGGACCAGCGCGACTGCCAGGAGGTTGTCGTAGAGCCCGAGCTGAAGGAAGGTCACCGCCAGCGGAATCGACAGGATGGCGATTGGAAACATCTTCGTCGCGAGGACGATCACCTGGAAGGCTTCGCGTCCGCGGAAGTGAAATCTCGCCAGCGCGTAGCCCGCGGGGGTGCCGAGCGTGAGGCCGAAGGCGATCGTGGCCAGCGCGACCAGCAGGCTGTTGATGACTGAGGGGACGACGCCGCGAGCCTCCACAAAGAATTGCATCGTGTCGGTCGAGAACGCCGTCGGCAGCAGCGGCTTGGGAAAGTCGAAGATCCTTGCCTGCGGAGTGAAGGCGGAGACCGCGATGATGTAGAACGGGATCAGCACCCAGACCGCGAGCAGGATCGCGCTCCCGTAGATGAGGGTTCTGTCGAGGACTCGCGCGTTCATCGCTGGACCTCCGCCTCGCGCAGCCCGAGCACGCGCAGGTAGACCACCGTGGCGAAGACGGTCAACCCGAGGAGTAGCACGGCGTACGCCGCAGCCAGATGCTCGTTGCGGTTCCCCGCGTACCACACGTACGCCTCGCCGGCGAGGACCGGCATGTTCCGACCAGCCAGCGCGAACACGACCGCGAAGGTCTGGAACGCGAAGATCGTGCGGATGATGAGCGCGGACTGCAGGCTCGGTCGGAGCAGCGGAAGCACCACGTGGATCGTGCGCCGGATGCGGTCGGCCCCAAAGAGATCGGCGGCCTCGAAGAAGTCGCGTGGGATGAGCTGGAGACCGGCGATGAGTATGAGCAGGACGATGGCTGTGGCCCGCCAGGACTCGGCGATGACGATGGCGCTCAGGATCCCGCCGAAATTCTCGAACGATAGATAGATGATCGGCTGCTGGATGACGCCGGCGTTCTGCAGCGTGCTGTTCAAATAACCGCGCTCGGTGAACACCGCCAGCCAGAGGATGCCCGCCGCTAGATCGGAGATCGCGAGCGGGATCGCGTAGATGTAGAGGAAGAAGCCGTGGCCCCGAAATCGTGAATTGATCAGCAGCGCCATCGCAAGCGCGAGCACCAGCTGCAGCGGCACGATGAGGATCAGCAACAGCACGGTGTTGCGCCACGCGTCGCTGAAGTTGACGTCGCCGAACATCTGCTGGAAATGCTCGAGCGTGAAGCCGCCTTTCTCCGCGACGAATGCGAGGAGCAGCGCTTGAAACATGGGAATGACGATCAGGAGCGCGAGGAAGCCGACTGAGGGGAGAAGGAGCCCGAACGGCAGAAACTGTTCGCCGCGCGTTCGCATCCTCCTCCCCCCTTAGATCACTTCACCTGGCAGGGACCACTCGACGTCCCATCAGGACCCCAGCATTTCGCGTTGGCGTCGGTGATCGCCTTCTGGACCAGCGGCGCCTGCTCGTCCAGCACGGTCTGGATCGGCTCGTTCTTCAGGACGATCCGAACAAACGTGTTTACGAGGGCGTTGTTGAACTCGTTGCCCTTCGCGCCGAGTCCGACGGGCAGCGGGACGACCCTGGCGTCCTTGGAGTTCGCCTGCTTGGCGACCGCGTCGGCCTCGAGCTTGAGGCCCTTACCCAGGTCGTCGGGGAGCTTCACGTCGACAACCGGGAAGAAGCTGTTCTCGCGGAGGGTGATGAGCTGCGTTTCCGGCTTCAGAAGGTGATCGATGAGCGCCTCCGAGCCCGCGCGGTTTGGCGTCGTTTTCGGGATGGCGAGGCCGATGACGACACTCATGTAGTAGCGGCCTTTCGGTCCGGCAGGCGCGGGAAAGGCAATGAAGTCGTCGGGTTTCGCCTTGAGCACCTCGATCAAGCGAGCGGCGTGGTCGAGGCCGAGCCAGACCTCCTCTGCCTGCATCGGCTCCTGGAGGTTGGCGTATGTGGTCGATTGGGGATTGCTGTACTTCCAAAGCTCCTTGAGGTCGTTCCACATCGCGACGGCGTCGGCGTTCTTGAAGGTCGTCACCAGCCCGCCGGTATACGACGGATAGAAGTAGCCCTGGATGAGCCGGTGGATGAGTCCCGGGGTCGTCCCGGCGCCGAGCGGAAAGCCGTACCGGCGCTGCCCGGTCTTCTCGGTGATGTTCTTCGCCCACTCGATGAGCTGCTTGTAGGAGAGGGCGTTTACGTCGGCACCGCTCGGTAAGTACTGAAGCGCTTTCTTGTTCGCGACCATGAAGTACGTCGCCTGCATCCACGGGATGTAGACCTGCGCGCTGCCACCCAGCTTGCCGAGAGTGAGCATGTCCTGGGGGATCTTCTTGTCCTTATGCTTATCGGCGAGCTTGGCCAGGTCTTCGAAGTAACCCTCCGCGGCGAGGCCGCTGAACTGTCCGTTCTCGAGTCCGGCGAGTCCCGTCTGGCCCTGGCCCCCCGCCTTCGCCTCGGCTGCGATTCGGTTGAGAATGACCGGCTCCTGGTCGGTGATGAAGTCGACACTCGCGCCTTGATAGGTCGCGAGGATCTTCTTGCGTACGTTCTCTTGCTCGAGCACGGGCGTGAACTGCGTCGACGCGAAAACGAATGGCTTGCCCTGATCGGTTCCCCCGCCGCCTGCCGACGGACCAGTGGTTGAACACGCCGTAACGAGGATCGCCGCGGCCGCCGCGAGCGCGAATGCCCGTGCACCTCGCATCTTCATACCTCCCGCCTGCCCGGCTCGCGCCGCTGACTCTAGTCGCACCGCACGCGTGCCGCAGAATCGGGAGGTGGCCGAGATCGCTCCGCTTCGCGCGCTGCGCTTCGCCGATCAAGCTGGTCCGCTCGGCGATCTTCTCTGCCCGCCCTACGACGTGATCAGCGATGCCGAGCGCGATCGTCTCTATGGCCTGAGCCCGCACAACTTCGTGCGCGTCGAATATCCGAAGCCCGACGGTGATCCTTATACCGCCGCGGCGGCGGAGCTTTCCACCTGGCGGCTGCGTAGCGTGATGAAGCAAGACGCCTCGCCCGCGCTGTATGTGCACGATCACGAGTTCCTTGCGGGAAACACGCGAGTGCGACGACGCGGCATCCATTGCGCGCTCCGCCTTCACGCCCCCGAGGAGGGCGTGATCATGCCGCACGAGCTGACCTTTCCGAAGGCGAAGGCCGACCGACTCGCGCTGCTGCGCGCGACGCGGACCAACACCAGCGCGGTATTCGCGATGTACGCGGACACGCGAGGGGAGATCACGGGCGCGATCAGCCGCCGCGTCGAGGGAATGCGGCCACTCGCCGAGGCGACAGTGGGGTACGAGGTGCACCGCGTGTGGGCGATCGGCGACCGACTCGCCATGGGCGAGCTTCGCGAGGCGTTCGCAAAGCGCCGCCTCTATATCGCGGACGGCCACCATCGCTACGAGACCGCGCTCACCTATCTCGGCGAGCGCGACGGCAGCGCGGATGCGCCGCAGCGCTTCACCCTCGCGTACCTCTGCGCGCTCGACGACGCGGGGCTCCGGATTCTCGCGACGCACCGCATCGTCCGGGACGGCGGTGATGCCCTCGATCGCGCGATCGATCGCTCCTTCGAGCGCGCGGAGATCGATGCCGGCACCCTCGGCGACATGCAGCCGGGGATCGTCATCGTGCGCGACGGCCACTACACGCAGCTGCGGCTTCGCGCGGAGGCCGACCTCTCCGCGTTGCCGTCAGCCTGGCGCGACCTGCCGGTGGCGCAGGCGGAGGAGCTGCTGCTTCGCGGTGCCCGCGACGTCGGCGCCGAGATCACGTACGAGCACGACACGAATGCCGCGATCACCGCCGCGGAGAGTGGCGCGACGGCGGTCCTGCTGCGCGCCGTGGATCCGCAGACGCTCCAGCGAGTGGCCGATTCGGGAGAGCGGCTTCCGCAGAAGACCACGTACTTCCATCCAAAGGTCCCTGCGGGTCTGATCGTGAGGGCACTGGACTAGCATCCCGCGCTGCGCTTCATCGGGTCGAGTGTCCTCAACCGCCTCAGTTGCTAGGGGGTGGTTCCGAGAAGCACATAGGTAAGACTGCCGTCGAGAAGCTCCGGCGGAGATGTGACGCTGCATGACCCGTTTGCCATGATGTGCCACTCGAGTCCGTAAGTACCTGGCGCCGCGGTGAATGGCGTGGCTTGAAGCACTGATCCAGGAGCGTCGCGGAGAACTCCGTCCGCGCCAGTTAGGAACGCTATGTCGGCGCTGATCTCACGCTGCGTGAACACGTTGGTCGCCGCCACGACGAGCACCCCGCTCTTGAGGACGACCTGGCTGCTGGGACCGATCAGTGCGGGATTGACCTCCTGGACGAAATAGTCGCCTAAGGCGGTGGCGCGGATGCGGGATAAAGTCGTGACGACAACGGGAATCGTTGCGACGGTGTTGTCAGCGCAGACGACCAGCGGCATGTGGTCGGCGGTGTTAACGGTGTCGCCGAAGCTGCGCCCGGAGGGACCTGGGGCGCCGGTGTCGCCCTTGTCGCCCTTGTCGCCCTTGTCGCCCTTGTCGCCCTTGTCCCCATGATCGCCCTTGTCCCCATGGTCGCCCTTCGGCCCGGCCATGCCCTGAGGCCCGGCTGCACCTGTCGGACCGGTCACTCCGGGCAGACCTGCGGGTCCGGCCAGACCAGGGGGCCCGACCTGATTCCACGTGAGATGGGTCTCGTTGGCTGTGCAATTGGCCGCACCCGCGACGAGACGCAGGGCACCGCTCACGTTGTCGTAGCAC
>VBIL01000045.1:0-5688 GCA_005879975.1 Chloroflexota bacterium | reverse complement strand
GAATGCATCACCTTCTCCTGTACCGCGACTGCGTAACCTCGAGGTATTCGCCCCAGTCCTCTACCTGAGGTTCCCGTGTGGACCTTCGGATCCGGCGCGAAGCTAGCAACGCTCCATTGAGGGTCAATGCTTGGCTTGATTGAGTCTTTTGTGACCTTTTTGGCGCAGACTCGCGAGCTTTCGGCTCTAACAAACAAGCGCCAGCCGGCATATTGCTCAATCAGCCGCAAGGGGCGAATCAATGTCGCCGACACGCTGTTTGCTGCGCAAGCTCGCGGTGCCCACTAGTCGAAGCAGCTGTACTACGGATCCTGTCGAGCTGTCTGTGGTGCCTCGCTACATCGGTCTCCGATGTCTTGCGACATCACACGAGCGGGGAGGGAGGGATTCGAACCCTCGAAGGCGCCTTACGGCATCCTTACGGGTTTAGCAAACCCGCGCACTAGGCCAGCTATGCGACCTCCCCAGGGTCACTAACGGCATCAACGAGTCTACCGTCGGGCGATCTTCTACGCGAGAGGCGAGCCGCGTCTCCCCCTTCGCACAGCGATCACGTGAGCGAGTGCCGAGAGCGCGATCTCCTCAGGCGTTTGCGCACCGAGATCGAGTCCCACGGGCGTGTGCACGCGCGCGAGCGATTCGTCCGAGTGGCCGACGCCTCGTAGCTCCTCAAGGAGGCCTCCGGTGTGGCGGCGACTCCCCATCCGAACCGATAGCGAGCTTCGCGATCTCCGCGGCGTCGTGCACGACGACACGCTCGTCGGCTATTGATCCATCGCTTGAGGCGCCGTGCGTGACGAAGCGCAAATGAAAGCCGAGCACCTTCCCGAGCGCGAGGAGAGCTCGGCCGACCGGCCCGCCGCCGACGACGAGCAGCTCGGGTCGGCCGACAGCGCCAGGGACGGCTTCGCCCGGGGCGAAAGGCCGCACCTCGACGCGGATGCGCGACGAGTCGTCCCAGTCGTACGTCCGCTCGAGCCGGATGTGCTCGCGAAGCGCGCGCGCCGCGTCGGTGGCGCCGGATCGATCGAATCCGTCACAGCCGAGTGTCCCGAAACTCGCGCCGCTCTCGAGAACGCCAAGTGCCATGCCTTCGCGGGCGGGCAGGTCGCCTTCGAGCCCGGTAACGGTGACCAACGCCGCTCGCTCACCGCGCTCGAGCGCTTCGCGGACGGCGGCTCTTGGCTCCATGTGACTGAGGATAGAAAGAGACCCTGCTTTTTGGGCAGGGCCCCCTCGTGAAGGTGCCGGACCGGACGCTACTCGCGATAGCCACCGACGCCGAACGCGCCGGCATAGACGTTTTGCGCGAAGTAGAGAAGGAAGGCGGCGATCACCACCCACATGAGCGGGTGGACCTCGCTCGCCTTGCCGCGGACGAGCTTCAAGAATCCGAAGGTCACGAAGCCGGCGCCGACCCCGTTCGTGATCGAGTACGTGAACGGCATCACGACGATCGTGAGCAGGGCGGGGAGACCCAACTCGATGTCGGTGAAGTCGATCTTCGACGCGATGCCGGCCATGAGGAAGCCGACGATGACAAGCGCCGGGGCGGTCGCCTCAGGCGGGATCACCGCGACGACTGGCGCGAGGAACATGGCGAGCAGGAACAGGATCCCGGTGACGACACTCGCGAGGCCGGTGCGCGCGCCCGAAGACACGCCGGCCGCCGACTCGATGTAGGTGGTGTTGCTCGAGGCGCCCATGAGCCCACCGAACGCGGCGCCGATGGAGTCGACCAGCAGGATGTTGCGGATCCCAGGCAGACGGCCCTTTGAATCGAGCCACCCGGCCTGGCCACCAATGCCGACGACGGTGCCCATGGTGTCGAAGAAGTCGGACAGCATGATCGTAAAGACCGCGAGGATCGTCGCAAGGATGCCGATCGTGGCGAACGCGCTGAAGTTGAGCCCGCTAAAGGCATTCGAGAAGTCGGGCGTTTGGAACCATGCCGATGGGAGGACGGCCGTGCCTGGTGCGGTCGACGGAACGTAGCTGGACACGACCGCGTGCAGAAGCCCGGCGACGATCGTCGTACCAATGATGCCAAGGAGTAGCGCGGCTCTAACGCCGCGAGCAAAGAGCGCCAGCGTGATCACCAGGCCGACAACGAACGTGAGGATCGGGCCGGTATTCAGGGCGGAGAGGGTGACGACCGTGCCAGCCCCCCGCGTCACGACGCCCGCGTTGACGAGACCGATGAGCAGGATGAAGAGGCCGATACCCACACCTATGGCCTGCTTCAGCGGGAGCGGAATGGCATTGAGGATCGCCTCGCGGAGGCCCGTGAGGACGAGCGCCGTGATGACGATCCCTTCCATGAGGATGATGCCCATCGCCGCCTGCCACGGCATCGGCGGCTTGCCCAGCACGAGCTGATATGCGACGACCGCGTTAAGTCCAAGGCCCGCGGCCATCGCGAAAGGACGGTTCGCATAGAGACCCATGGCGATCGTGAGGACCCCCGCGCAGAGCGCCGTCATTGCGACTGTCTGCGGGAAGCCTGCTCACGGTGGTCGCGTTCGCGCGAAGCTTGAAGAGCCGCTCGAGGATCTCTGGCGTTTCCTGCCGCCGACTCACGGTCCGTGCCGCCATGCGTTCCCTCCTCCGCCACACTCACACCGACGTGCGAAGGTCCGGGCGTCTTGAGAATGGAAGCGCGCGTCCTCCCCCGGGCCGCCGCGGAGCATACAGCGGAGGGTCCGCCATCTTCGCGGATGTGGCCGTTTACGGGTGTAGGTCGGGGGCCTTCGCGTTTGGTCTCGTCTCGAAGACCAGCGATCAGTTGCGACGCCGCTGGACTTGTTACAGAGGACGCGAACTGGGGACTCGGTGAGGGTCTGTCAAGGCAGCGCGGAGCGACCGTCGAGCATCCCTTGACTGTCGTCGTGAACACGCGCAATCTCCGCCGGTCGCTCGGCCCGTGACAGGTCGAGCAAGCGGGGGGGAAGTGGAACGGTTTTCGTTCGTTCGACCGAGTTCGCGCGTCCTGCGCTATGTCCTCGTCGCGATCGCCGCCGCGTCGATCGCGACCACTAGCCTGGCGGTCGCGTTACCGAATGCCATCCCAAGCGCCGATGGTTCGATCTGGGGCTGCTATGACGCGAGCGGGAACCTGCGCGTGGTGAACGGCCCGACCGACTGCACGAAGAAGGAGACCGCGCTCCGTTGGAATCAGACCGGGCCGACAGGGCCGACCGGACCAACGGGACCGACCGGAGCGACTGGGCGCCACCGGACCGACCGGTCCGGCAGGTATCACGGACGTCGTAACGATCCAGTCGGCTGGTCCGACGGCGTCATGCCCGAGCGGCAAGCTCGCTCTGGGCGGAGGCGGGCTGACAACCAATGTCGGCTCCGCGATCACAACAAGCGCCCCGACGCTCGATGCTGACGGCCACGCCGTCGGGTGGATCGTCCAACAGACCAGCGGGGGCAACGCCGGCCTTCAGTCATACGCGATCTGCGCGAACGTCGCTGGCGTCGTTATCACTCCACCGCCTCCGCCTTCTCTTACGGTTACACCCGACTACCCCGCAAACGAGGACAACGAAGCCTCACCAGCCGTACCTGGGAACGGTCAGCACACGTACACGTTCCAGACGAGCCTCACCGGAACGCTTACGTTCGCGACCCTGACCTCCGCGAACGCGATTCGCAACCCGGATGGGACGTTTGGCTTTTGTGACTTCAACCAGGACAAGAAGGCCGACGGCATCGGAGCATCGACGGCCTACATCACCGCAGTGAACAGTGTGGCCATTCTCCCTACGAACGTTCTCATCAACCAGCCGATCCCCTCGAGCGGGACGATCACCGTGACAATCGACTCTAACCAGCGCAACACACGCGTCCGGCTGATCGCCTGGCAGGACAAGGCCAACAACCAACAGATCGACCTGACGACACCGGGCGACGTCAACTGTGACTTCTACACGCCATACGACACGGCGACCGACGGCGGCGAACCAGGCGTTCTCCGCTGGTAACACCATCAATACGAGCCTCCGCTACAACTACGACTCGAACGACACCTTCAAGATCCTGGGTGGCACCGTAACGCTCGCGGTCTTCAAGTCGGAGCTCACGGCCTCCAACAGCAACTCCACGCACGCCGACGTGCTCGATATCACGTACGACCCCGCCGGTTCTTCGGCGTTCATCATCTGCATCAACAGGGGCGCGGATGCTCCCACCGATTTGTCCGCGGCCGTTGGCAACTTTGATGGTGGCGCGAGCGCAGACGACGTTCGGCTCGCGTTCACCTCGCCGGCCCTCAACTCGATCCTCTCGTTCAACGTCCAGCGGGCCACGATGGATGCCGCGAACAATCCGATCTCCTCTCCGGCCCAGTGCACTCCGGGCGTGTCGCCCAATCCGAACGGCAGCCCTACGACGCCGCCGAGTGACGGCACTGCCGGGAACCCTCCGAACGCCAACTTCATGACCGTGGGGACGGCAACGACCCCGGGTAACAGCGAGACGGTGACCTTTACGAACTATGACCTCGCCTTCGGCGGCTACTGCTTCCGGGTTCAGGTTCCCAATTCGAATACATCCGCGAACAGCTACTCGAACTATGTCTTCGTGGTTGTCACGGGCGGCGCGGGTGACACGACCGCGCCGACATCGGTAACTGCCGTTCAGATCGCGTCAAGCGGATTCGCGAACACCCTCGATTCAGGGGACGCGGTCGAATTCGACTTCGTGGACACCGGCTGCGCCGCCTCGTGCGGCATGTCTTTCGCGCCGAATGCAACGATCCGCGTGACCGACAGCGACTGCGGCCCGCCGTCGAATTTCGGACCGGCCGTTTGCTCGGGCGGGAACACCAACACCGTCGCCGACATGCTCTGCGGAGCGAACGCGACATGCACGACGTCTAACCTCAACGGTCAGACCAACGCGCGGCTCGTCGTGACAATGTTCGCCAGCCCAAGCATCGTTTCGCCGGGGAGCGTCGTTGGGGCCCAGTTCCCGGTCATCGTGACAGACTCGTCGGGGATCACGGATCTCTCTGGCAATGCTTGGAACCTGACTGGCTCACAGGATCGGGTCTTCGGGCCACAGGGCAACTAGCCGACTCGCCTACGGACAGGTGTGGCCGGGGTCTGCAAAAGCCCCGGCCACTCTCTTTACTACGGCGGAGGGGCTGGGATTCGAACCCAGGGAGACCCGAAAGCCTCAGCGGTTTTCAAGACCGCCGCATTCGACCGCTCTGCCACCCCTCCGAGGGAATAAACATAGGGTCTGGGCACGAGCGCGTCACGGGTTGCCGCCTATTCAGGCTCCGGCCGCGACGCCCTTACGGTCCAGCCGAAGGAGCGCCAGCGTTCCGACGTGGGCGCGCGATGCGATAGGAGCCGCACCTGTAGCAATTCGCGCGATCGCTTTCGCGAGGCCGCCCAGCGGAGGCCCGCCATGATCGCGGCCACGCTCTCCTCGTCCGCCGGGTATGCGCAGTCGTGTCGGAGCATGTCCAACGGAAAGTCGCCAACGCCTTCGACCGCGTACTCGAAACGATCCGACATGCCAGCGGCACCCCTACGGCCTCGGTGTCCGATCAACGGACCTGGAGGAACAGCAGATTATGGCGAACGGGAGGATGCATTCATGGAACCAGTTGTGCTCTTCGGGATTCAATTCACGTTGAGCTTGGCGGCATATGCGCTTATCGGTTTCTGGTAC
>VBIL01000044.1 GCA_005879975.1 Chloroflexota bacterium | reverse complement strand
CTTAAGGCGCGCGGCGATGTTCACGCATGCGCCGACCGCCATCCGCTGGTGCTCCCCGACGGCCTCGAGGTCGACGAGCGCTTCGCCTGTCTCGATGCCAACGCGGACGCTGACGGGGCTCGGCGACGTCGACGCCCAGCGCACGCTCGACTCTGCAACGCGCAGGGCTCGCATCACGTCGTCGGAGTGCGCCGCGGGCGCACCGAACAGGACGAAGACCTCATCGCCGATGTACTTCTCGATCGTTCCACCCGCAGCGGTCGCGATCGCGCTGATCTCACGGAAGCTGTCGGCCAGTAGTCGCTGCATCCGCTCGGGACCCAGACGTTGCCCCATGTCCGTCGACCCGACGATGTCGATGAAGACGCATGACACCAGGCGACGTTCGGACCGCCGTTCCAATTCCCGCTCCTCCGGCGGGAATCCTAGGCGCCTAGGTCGTTGTCGGTGGCGCCGGAATGCGCTTGCCCTGCACGTCCACCAGCGTGCGCTTCGGCGTCTGGACAATGCGGATCACGACCGTCGCGCAGGCGGTGCAACGCAGCACGATGCCGGGCGCGTGGACGAACGCGACCAGGCCTCCGATCGGGTCCACCTGCCCGCAGCTTGCGCATTCGGCGAGGACGGTCGTCATGTCATCGCCATAGATCTCGGCGAGCGCTCCGGCCGCCGCGTTGCCGTCGAGCACGAGCTCGTCCATGAGCTCGCTCATGTTCCGCTCGGTCCGAAGCGCTCGGTGCGGATCCGATCGGCGGAGAGGCCGATCCGCTCGAGACCGTCGGCCGCGACCTCGACCAGGGCCGTCGGTCCGCAGACGTAGGCGACCACCTCGAGACCGAGCGGCTTGCGCACCTCGGCGAGCATCGCATCGTCGATCCGCCGCCCATAGCCCTTCCATCCGGGCGGCTGCTGCCGCGTGAGCGTGTACGAGACCTTGAAGCCATCCTGGCTCGCGAGCATGTCGAGCTCCGGCCCGTAGATGATCTGCTCGTACGTGCGTGCGCTGTAGAGGAGCCGAGCCGGGGTCTTCACGCGTGTGGCCGCGCGATGGCGCAGCATCGCCATGAGCGGCACGACGCCGGATCCGCCAGCCACGAGCAGGATCGGACCACCGACCGACTCATCCCAGACGAAGTACCCGCCGATCGGCCCGCGGACCTCGAAACGATCACCGACGACGACCGTGTCCAGGAGGAAGGGCGACACCTCACCATTCGGGACCCGCTCCACGGTGATGTCGATCTCTCCGGTGCGTTCGGGCTCCGACGCGACCGAGTAGCTCCGCTGCGCCGCGTAGCCGTCGTCGGCGGTGAGGCGGACGTCGTAGTGCTGCCCGGGTCGGTGCGCGGTCCAATCCGGTAGCGCGAGGGTGAGAGTCCTCACCTCGGCGGTCTCGGGTTTGATCCTGGACACCGTTGCGATCTGCCATTCGAGAGTGCGTTTCATCAGTCGCCGGTATACCGCTCTTCTTTCCAGGGATCGCCGTGATTGTTGTAGCCGAGCGATTCCCAGAACCCCGCCACGTCCCGATCCATCAGGCGCAGGCCGCGGACCCACTTCGCGCTTTTCCAGAAGTAGAGGTGCGGAACGACGAGCCGGGCCGGCCCGCCGTGCTCGGGCGCGAGTGGCTTGCCGTCGTAGCCGTAGGCGACGAAGGCCTGGCCGTTGACGAGCTCCGGGAGGGGAATGTTCGTCGTGTAGCCGCCGTCCGAGAACGCGGTCACGAACGCCGCGCGCCGATCGAGCTCGACCTGTTCGAGCAGGATGTCCACCGACACGCCGCGCCAGCGCGTGTCGAGCTTGGTCCACTTCGTGACGCAGCTGATGTCCTTCACGAAGTCCTGCGCCGGAAGCTTCTGGAACTCGTTCCATCCCCATGAGACCGGTTCCTTTACGAGGCCCTCAATGCGAAAGGTCCACTTGGCGAGATCCGTCCGCGGAGTCGGTCCGGCGGAGAGGACCGGGAAGTCCTTCACCAGATGCTGGCCGGGCGGGATGCGCTTGGTCTGCGTGCCCGCGGGCTCGCGGCGTCCGACGAATCCGCGGGTGACGAACTTCTCCGGCATGTTTCCTCCGGTCACATTGTCGCGGCAGTATCAGAATCGCGCCGTGCGGCGCATCGGACATCGCGGCGCGAAGGGTCACGCACCCGAGAACACGATCGCTGCATTTCAGAAGGCGATCGACCTCGGCTGCGATGGCGTCGAGACCGACGTGTGGCTCGCCGACCACGGCCGGCTCGTCATCTCACACGACCCACCAGGGCGCGACGCGTCGCTGACGCTGGACGAGGTCCTCGACTTCTGCCGAGGGAAGCTTGAGGTGAACGTCGAGCTGAAGTGTGTCGCGAGCGAGGAACGGGCCCGCCAGACCGGCGCTCGCGTCGCCGCGATCCTCGCGCGCCGCGCAGATCCGGATGTGTACGTCTCGAGCTTCTGGTGGGATGCGCTCGAAGGATCGCGAAGTGCCGGACCATCGGTCCGACGTGCGTTCCTATTCGCGGACTCGCCGGAGCGCCGCACGTTCCTGGAGACGGCACGAGCCGCCGGGCTATGGGCGCTGCACCCGAACCGCGCGTACGTCACGCCGGCGTTCGTGCGCGACGTTCACGGGGCGGGCTTCGTCGTGAATGCGTGGACGGTGAACGAGCCGAGCGAGATCGCCACGTTCGCAGAGTGGGGGGTCGACGGGATCATGTCCGACTACCCCGAGCGAGTGCCGAAGGACTAGGGAGCGCTCGAGGCCCACCCGCGCGCGCGCTCCACCGCGCGCAGCCAGCCGGAGTACTTGGCGTCGCGCTGGTCGACTGACATGGCGGGCTCGTAACGGGCCGCGACCGCGCGGCGTTGGCGAAGCTCGTCCGGGGACTTCCAGAGTCCGACGCCCAGACCCGCGAGGAACGCCGCCCCGAGTGCGGTCGTCTCGCGGACCCGGGCGACCTCGACCGGGATGCCGAGCACGTCGGCCTGGAATTGCATGAGGAAACGGTTGACCGTCCCGCCACCGTCGACTCGGAGCACGGCGATGGGCTGACCCGCGCCGCGCATCGCCTCGACCAGATCGCGGGTCTGATACGCGATGCTCTCGAGCGTTGCGCGAGCGAGGTGCGCGCGGGAGGTGCCGCGCTCGATACCGATGAGGAGGCCACGCGCGTACGGGTCCCAATGCGGCGCGCCGAGACCGGTGAACGCGGGCACGAGATAGACGCCGGCATTGTCGGTGAGGCTCGTCGCGAGGGCCTCGGTCTCATCGGCCGACGCGATGATGCCGAGACCGTCACGCAGCCACTGGACTGCGGCCCCGGTGATGAAGGCGCTTCCCTCGAGCGCGTAGCGCGGGCCGTTGCCGATGTCCCACGCTAGCGTCGCCAAGAGACCGCCGACGGGCGACGCGGCGCGTGTCCCGGTGTTGACGAGAAGGAAGCAGCCCGTGCCGTACGTGTTCTTCGCCTCGCCCGGCTCAAAGCATCCCTGTCCGAAGAGCGCGGCCTGCTGATCGCCCGCTATCCCCGCCACCGTTACCGGGGAGCCGAAGTGCGCCGCGTCGGTCACAGCGACCACGCCGCTCGACCGAACCGCTGACGGGAGCATCGCCCGTGGGATTCCGAGGATCCCGAGCAGCTCGTCATCCCACACTCGGCGATGAATGTCGAAGACGAGCGTTCGCGACGCGTTCGATAGGTCGGTCGCGTGAACGCGTCCGGCCGTCAGCTTCCAGACGAGCCAGGAGTCCACGGTCCCGCAGAGAAGCTCGCCGGCCTCGGCACGATCCTGCGCGTGTGGGACCTGGTCGAGGATCCAGCGAATCTTCGTGCCTGAGAAGTACGCGTCGATCACGAGACCGGTGCGGTCGCGGAAAAGCTGTTCGCGCCCCTGCGCGCGAAGACGCTCGCAGATACCGGCGCTCGCGCGGCTCTGCCAAACGACCGCCGGATGGATCGGGCGGCCGGTCGCGCGTTCCCAGACGATCGTCGTTTCGCGCTGGTTGGTGATGCCGATCGCCGCGAGGTCTCGGGCGTCGACCCCGGCGGCGCGAAGCGCTTCGCGTCCGACCGCGACCGTGGTGGCGAAGATCTCTTCGGGGTCGTGTTCGACGTGCCCCGAAGCCGGATAGAACTGCCGGATCTCGCGGTCGGCGGCTCCGCGAACGGACCCGTCAATGTCGCACACGATCGCGCTCGAACCGGTCGTCCCCTGATCGAGCGCGAGGACCGCCTTCACTCGGTGCTGAAGCGTCGCATCGGCTCGACCTCGTGACGGTAAGCCTCGATCTCCTTTCGCCGCCGGTCCGCATCCCAGGCGAGTAGTGGGCCCATCTGGTCGGCGACGCGGTCGACGCAGTCCAATCCCTGGCACGCCGAAAGGCCGAGGGCATTGCGACGCAGCAGGACGTCGCCGAGGGTCATCGCCCATTCGGTCTTCACCGCGTGAACCACCTCCGCGGCGACACCGTGATGGTGAGGACACAAGGGTTGCGCGAGCGATCGGTCCGCGGCGGCCAGGTCGAGCAGCTCGCGCGCCCTTCCGCCATACACGCGCTTGAGGTGCGCCAGCGAGGCCGGCTCGAGCGACAGCTCCCGCTCGCGTGCGGCGAAGTCTCCCGCGCGCGCGCCCGGCAGCGGCTGCTCCGCGGTGGTAGATCGGCCGCGCCGCTCGAGCTTCCCGGATACGGCGTCCACCACCTCCTCGGCGATGGCGCGGTATGCGGTGATCTTGCCCCCGACAACGGAGATGACTCCGGCGATCCCCTCGCGTCGCTCGTGATCGAATAGCGCGTGCTTGCGCGAGACCTCACCTTCCGCGACACCCTCCTCCCGCACGAGGGCGCGCACGCCTGCCCAGGTGAAGTGGATCTCCTCGAACGGCGCCTTCGGGAACGCGTGGCGCGCCTCGGCCTGCAGGTAGCGGACGTCATCCTCGTCCGCGGCCGCGTCCGCGGGATCGCCGACATAGTCCGTATCCGTAGTACCGACGATCGTCGCGTCGAGCCACGGCAGGACGAAGAACAGCCGCCCATCGCTCTTCGCGAAGAGCACATGCGCGTGCTCGGTCGCGCGTCGCGTAACGAGGTGGATGCCTTTCGTCAGCCGAAGCAGCCGCTGCTTTGTGCGGCGCAGCGGCGCGATCGTCTCGTCGAGCCACGGACCGGTGGCGTTCACCGTGAAGCGCGCGCGGATCTCGAGATCCCGCGCGCCGATCGCATCGTGCACGCGCGCTCCGCCGATGCGGTCCCCCTCGCGCAGAAACGCGATCGCGCGGGCGTGATTCAGCACGAGCGCCCCGTGATCTGCGGCATCGACGACGTTCTCGACGACCAAGCGCTCGACGAGCGGGACCTGGGCGTCATAGAACCGCCACGCACCCGCGAGACCGTCGGGCTGCAGGCTCGGCTCCGCGGCGAGCGTCG
>VBIL01000043.1 GCA_005879975.1 Chloroflexota bacterium | reverse complement strand
CCACCTTCGCGAACCTGAAGGCGGACGGGACCACGACCGCCGGCGATTGGATCTACACCGGCAGCTATCCCGACGCCGGCAACAGCATGAAGCGACGGAACGGGATCCAGAACGTCCAACAGAACGATCCGACCGGCATGGGTTTCTTCCCGCAGTGGGCGTGGAGCTGGCCAGTGAACCGACGGGTCCTCTACAACCGCGCGTCGGCGGACCTCGACGGGAAGCCGTGGGACCCGAAGCGTCCGGGCATCCAGTGGAACGGGACGACCTGGGTCGGTGACGTCCCGGACTACCCGGCGACGATGAATCCGAAGGACCCGGCCGCCTGGCTGCCGTTCATCATGAACGGCGAAGGCGTCGGGCGCCTCTTCTCGAACTCGATGCTCGATGGACCGTTCCCCGAGCACTACGAGCCCATGGAGGCGCCGATCCCGAACCCGCTCCATCCGAACCAGTCGGAGGATCCGGTCGCGTTCCTGTACGACCAGGCGGCCGGCCGGCCGAACCGATTCGGCAAGGTCGACAAATACCCGTATGTCGCGACGAGCTACCGGCTGACCGAGCACGAGCACTACGTCACGCAGCACGTCCCTCTGCTGGTGGGGCTGCAGCCGCAGGCGTTCGTCGAGTTGCCGCAGGAGCTCGCCGACGAGAAAGGGATCAAGAACGGCGATCGCGTGCGGGTCTTCAGCGAGCGCGGGAAGGTCGAGCTCGCGGCACTCGTCACCAAGCGCCTGGGACCGCTCACGCTCGCAGGCAACAAGAAGGTGTACCACGTAGGCCTGCCGATCCACTGGGGCTTCGTGGGCGTCTCGGCAGACCTCTACAAGGAGCAATCCAAGTACTGGCTCACGAATGCCCTCACGCCCTTCGTCGGCGATGTCGGAGCGAGGACGCCGGAGTTCAAAGCGTTCCTCGTCAACATCGAGAAGCTCTGATGACGCTCGTTGAGAGAGCGACCACGACCTACGAGCGGCGCCGCGAGCGCGCCCGAGAGCTCGGGGCGCGATACGACTTCGCGCAGGAGCCGCTCCGCCTCTATCTCGCGCTCCTGGACGCGCAGGAGCGCGCCTTCGAGCGAGCCCAGAGCGACCGTCCAAGCGCGGCCGAGGTCACGGAATACGTCGTCCGAGTCGCGCTGCCCGGCATCATGGAGGCGGCGGTGGCGGCGGGGACGGAGACTCTTCGCGAGGCCGCGTTGCTCCGCTTCCACGACGGCGACCTCGAGGGGATCGTGGAAGCGTGGCTCGGCGGCGAGGAACAGCACGGCACCGACGCGTTCCTCGCGCGCGCGAGTGCGTCGCCGGTTCTCGAAGCGCTACCGGAAGTGGCCCGAACGCTGCTTCGCGGCAACGGTGACGACCACCACTGTCCGACGTGCGGTGGCCTCCCCCAGGTGGCGATCTTTCCCGACACCGGAGAAGCTCTTCTCACCGCGCGGCGCACGCTGGTCTGCTCGCGCTGCGCCGGCGAGTGGTCGCTCGGCCGGGTGACCTGTGCCGCATGCGGCGAGAACGCCGGGGCGAAGCTGCCGATCCTTGCCGACGAAGCCCGCTTCCCGCACATGCGTATCGATGCGTGTGAGATCTGCCGCCGCTACCTCATCACGATCGATGAGCGCAAAGACCCGCACGCCGTCCCGATCGTGGACGAGCTCGCCGCAGTGCCGCTCGATCTGGTCGCCGCCGAGCGCGGCTACACGAAGATCGTGCGCAACCTGATGGGGTTCTAAGTGGCCTGGCAGGAAAAGCCGCTCGGCTTCTTCACCGACACGTCGATCTGCATCGGCTGCAAAGCGTGTGAGGTCGCGTGCAAGGAGTGGAACGAGCTTCCGGGCGACCCGCCGACGTTCACGGCGGACTCGTTCGACAACACCGGGCAGCTCGACGCGCAGAACTGGCGGCACGTGCAGTTCATCGAGCAGGTCCCCGACAACACCGGAATGATCGTGACGCCGACGCCGATCGCAGGCGGCCAGGCCTGGCTGATGATGAGCGACGTCTGCAAGCACTGTAAGAACGCGAGCTGCCTCGAGGTCTGCCCGACGAACGCGCTCATCCGCACCGAGTTCGACACGGTCTACATCCAGAACGACGTCTGCAATGGCTGCCGCAACTGCATCTCGGCATGCCCGTACGGCGTCATCGGCTTCAACGAGACCAAGGGCATCGCGCAGAAGTGCACGCTCTGCTACGACCGGCTGCAGGGCGGTTTACAGCCCGCCTGCGCGAAGGCCTGCCCGACCGAGTCCATCAAGTTCGGGTATGTCGAGGATCTGCACACGGTCGCCGACCAGCGCCTCGCGACGCTCAAGGCCGCCGGCTATCAGAAGGCGCAGCTCTACGGACGCGACGACACGGTCTACGGCGGGCTCAACGCGTTCTTCCTCCTGATGGACAAGCCCGAGGTCTACAAGCTCCCGAATGAGGCGAACGCGAAGCTCCCGAGCCGGAACAATCTTCCCGGCTACGTAGGCGGAGTGGCCACCGCCGTCATCGGTCTGCTCGCGGGCCTGCTCGCGTTCCGTAACGGCCGCATGAACGGCAACGGAGCGAACGGGGGGTCGGGGGGGCAGCCCTCCGCCTGATGCCGCCAGCCGAGCATTTTGCGTCGTCGCCCGAGTGGCAATGGTGGATCCTCGGATACTTCTTCTTCGGTGGGATCGCCGGCGGGAGTTATGCGCTTGGAACGCTCCTCCGGTTCGCGGGCGACCCGCGTGACGAGCGGGCCGCTCGGATCGCCTTCATCGCAAGCTTTATCGCCCTCATACCGTGTCCGGTCTTCCTGACACTCGATCTCGGTCAGCCGTTCCGTTTCTGGCACATGCTCATCGATACGAGCGAAGGCGGTCTCGCGTTCAAGCCGTGGTCACCGATGAGCCTCGGTTCGTGGGTCCTCCTGTTGTTTGGTCTGTTCTCGTTCGTTTCGTTCCTTGGCGCGGTCGCCGAAGAGGGATGGTTCCGGGCGGCGAGCCCGATCGCACGCGCGCTGCGTGGCGGAGCGGGACTTGTGTGGAATGTGATCGGAACGCTATTCGGGCTCTTCATCTGCGCGTATACCGGTGTGCTCCTCGCGGTCTCGAACCAGCCTGTCTGGAGCGACGCGGGGTGGGCGCTCGGCGGCATGTTCCTGGCGTCCGCGCTGTCCGGGTCGGCCGCACTCTTGCTCCTCCTCGCGCGCTCCCGGCGAGACGTCGACGCGGACACCGCGAACCGCCTTGAGGCGGCCGACCGCTACTTCGTGATCCTCGAGGCAATTCTCATCGCGCTCTTCCTCGTGACCGTCGCGATCGCAGGCACGATCGGCAAAGTGCTCGGCGTCTGGGTCGTGCTCTGGCTGGTCGTGGCCCTCGGTCTGCTCGCGCCTTTCGCGATGGCGCGCTGGGATGTCGCGCGGCGCTGGCCGCCAGTCGCTGCGCCGTTGCTCGCGCTGCTCGGCGTGCTGGCGCTGCGCGCGCTCGTGATCTTCAGCGCACAGTCCTGACAGATTCAGTTCGCCGCGTTCAGCGCCTGGGTGACGTCCTCACCGTCTTCGTAGTCCCGATCGGGAAGCTTCCCGAGGGCGTCTTCGATCGTCGAGCCGAGCTTCGCTACGCGCGAAGCGTCAATCAGGCCGGCCTTCGAGATCGGGTACTCGAGACCGTCGAGGAACGCCTGTGCGACCTTGCTCGCCTGCATCTCTTGCATGCTCGCCAAGCACAGCCAGTGGCGTGCCAGCCCGACTATCCGATCTCGAACTGCACCTGGACGCGAACAACGACATCGAGCTGACCGGTCGGTAGCTGCGCGGCGAAGCTCGGTCCTTGAGGCCCGGGGGCCGGCACGGCGAACTTGAACGCGTCGATCTGAGGCGATGCGCCGACCTCGCTCACACTGATGATCTTGCCCAGTTGGACGCCCGCGGTCTTCGCCATGGCCTGAGCTTTTGCGCGAGCGTCCTGTATCGCCTGCTCGCGTGCGGAGGCCTGCGCTGCCTTGGAGTCGAGGAGCGTGAAGGCGACGGTCGCCGTTGTCGCGCCATCGTTCTGCACGAGGGTGTCGAGCGCTTTCCCGACGCCATCGGTACCGTGGAGGGTCAACGCGATCTGCTGATTGCCCAAAAACCCGGTCAGCCGCGGAGCTTTGCCCTGCTCGTAGGCGTACTGGGGGTCGATGCGATAAGAGACCGTCTTCGTGTCGGTATCGGGGATGGCGAGGGCCTTCGCGCGCTCGAGGACCTTGCCGATCCGATCGGACAGGAGCGACTGCGCCTCGTCGGCGGTGGCACCTTGGACCACGGCACCGACGGTCACGATGGCAGCGTCGGGCCTGATGCGGATGGTGGCGTCGCCGGTCGTGATGACGCCAGGCGGAACGACACTTGAGCCCGGGACCCCCACGGCGGGCGAAACGGTGGTCGCCTGCGCGGGCGCTTTGGCCGCGACGACGAGCGCGAGGAGAAGGGCGGCGAGCGCGATCGTGCCGAGCAGGCTTTTCTGAAAGAAGGTGAGCATGGCGATCTCCCTCGAGTTGATCTCTCTGCCGTGACGCCCCGGACGGCAGGAAGTTCCGGCGACCAGGCAGCCGTCATCTACTCTCAGCCTGCGGTGAAGACGACCGACCGCCTTACGGAGCTTCGCGCGAATGCCGCGCTCGGAGGCGGCAAGCAGCGCATCGAGCAGCAGCACGCCAAGGGCAAGCTCACGGCGCGCGAGCGGATCGATCTGCTGCTCGACGAGGGATCCTTCACCGAGCTCGACGCGTTCGTCCTCGCCCGCCCGACGGAGCTCATTCCGGACGACGAGCGCGTCATGGGCGACGGCGTCGTGACGGGGTTCGGCACGATCGATGGCCGGAACGTGTACGTCTTCTCGCAGGACTTCACGGTCTTCGGAGGGTCCCTCGCGGAGGCGCACGCGCAAAAGATCTGCAAAGTGATGGACCTGGCGGTCCGCAACGGCGCGCCGATCATTGGCCTGAACGACTCCGGTGGCGCGCGCATACAGGAGGGCGTCGTGTCCCTCGGTGGCTACGCCGACATCTTCCTGCGGAACGTGCTCGCGTCCGGGGTCGTGCCGCAGATCTCCGCGATCATGGGACCATGCGCCGGCGGGGCCGTGTATTCGCCGGCGATCACCGACTTCGTGGTCATGGTGCGCGATACGAGCTACATGTTCGTGACCGGCCCGAACGTGGTGAAGACCGTGACGCACGAGGACGTCACCCTCGACGAGCTCGGCGGCGCGGACGTTCATGCCCACAAGTCCGGCGTCGCCCACTTCGAAGCCGACGACGAGGTGAGCTGCGCCTCGCTGATCCGGCGGCTGGTCGCCTTCCTGCCATCGAACAATCTCGATCCGGCGCCGATCACCCATACCGAGGATCCGCCCGATCGCGAGGACCCGGCACTCGACGGCATCGTTCCCGCCGCGGCCACGAAGCCGTACGACATGAAAGAGGCCATCCGCCGGATCGTCGATGACGGCGACTTCCTCGAGGTCCACGAGGGCTGGGCGCAGAACATCATCTGCGCCTTCGCGCGTCTCGACGGCCGTTCGATCGGCCCATCCTCACGCTGGTCGACGTCCCGGGCTTCCTTCCGGGGACCGCGCAGGAGCACGGCGGGATCATCCGTAACGGCGCCAAGCTTCTGTACGCATACGCGGAGGCGACCGTCCCCAAGCTCACGGTCATCACCCGCAAGGCCTACGGCGGCGCGTACGACGTCATGTCCAGCAAGCACATCCGCGGCGACTACAACGTTGCCTGGCCGACCGCCGAGATCGCGGTCATGGGACCGGAAGGCGCCGTCAATGTGATCCACCGCGACGAGATCGCGAACGCGAAGGATCCGGACGCGCGACGGAAGCAGCTCGTGGACGAATACGTCCAGCGGTTCGCGAACCCCTACGTCGCCGCGGCCCGCGGGTATCTGGACGACGTGATCGAGCCGCGCGAGACGCGGCGGAAGCTGATCGCCGCGCTACGCTCTCTCTCTGGCAAGCGGGACACCAACCCGCGACGCAAGCACGGCAACATCCCGCTCTGAGGGGGGGCATATGTACGGAACGATCGCTCGCTTCAAGCTGAAGAAGGAGTGCCTGCGCGACTTCATGGCGCTGGGCAAGGAATGGGACGAGAACGAGCGCGTCCGCGCGGCCGGATACATCAATTCCGAGATCCTCTGGGAGGACAAGGAGGACGGCCGCGCGTGTATGGTCGTCCACTTCACCTCGAAAGAGGCGTACGTGAAGAACGCGAACTCACCCGAGCAGGATCGGTTCTACCGGAAGATGGCGGCGTGCATGGACGGCGAGCCCGAGTGGATCGACGGATCCTTCCAGCCGTGGGACAGCCCGTACTCGCGACCTCCCGCATGGGCTGAGTCCGAAGCGCGCTAGCACGGCGACGCTGAGATCCGTCCTCGTCGCGAATCGCGGCGAGATCGCGCTTCGCATCATCCGCACCTGCCACGATCTCGGCATCCGCGCCGTCGCGGTCTACAGCGACGTCGACCGCGACGCGCTGCACGTCCGCGCCGCGGACGCGGCGTATCCGATCGGACCGGCGGCGCCGCGCGAGAGCTACCTCAACGCCCCTCGCCTGATCGAGGTGGCGAAGC
>VBIL01000042.1 GCA_005879975.1 Chloroflexota bacterium | reverse complement strand
GAATTAGCTCCTCGATCCCGCCGCCCCGCAGGCGTTGGACGAGCGGCGCGATCTTGAGGTCATCGGGCCGCACGCCGTTCACGGGCGAGATCGCGCCGTGCAGCACGTGATAGAGACCCCGGTACTGACCGGTGCGTTCGATCGCCAGAACGTCCAGCGGCTCCTCCACCACGCAGACGACACGCTTGTCGCGTTCGTCCGATCCGCAGATCGCGCAGGGGTCGGTCTCCGCGATGTTGAAGCAGACCGAGCAGTAGCGGAGGTCGGTCTTCACCGATCGCACCGCGGCAGCGAGGGCCTCCGCGTCCCCGGCCGAGGCACGAAGGATGTGATACGCGAGCCGCTGCGCCGTCTTCGGGCCGACCCCGGGCAGCTTCGAGAGCTCGTCGATCAGGCGCGCGAGCGGGCGCGCGAGGGCTGCGGGCATCACATGCCCGGAAGCTTCAAGCCGCCCGTGAGACCGCCGAGCCTGTCGGCGGCAAGCTGCTTCGACTTCGCAAGCGCATCGGTCGTCGCGGCGCGAACCAGATCCTCGAGGGTCTCGACGTCCTCAGGGTCGACCGCGTCCTTCTTGATGCGGACCTGCTTGCACTCCTGCGTGCCGCTCATGACCACGACGACCGCGCCACCGCCGGCGGTCCCTTCGACGGTCAGCGCCGCGAGGTCCTCCTGCGCCTTCGCCATGTCCGCCTGCATCCGTTGCGCCATCTTCTGCAGGTCGCCGAAGTTCTTCATTCGATCTCCATGATGCGGTCCGGTCGGCCGAGGGTCTCGATCGCGGCACGCAGCATCGGGTCGTCGGTCGGCGTTTCCGGCGCGCCGGGTTGGCGCACGCACTTCACGCGGATCGTCGCCTTGAGGATCTCGGAGAGATCCTGTTCGAGCTCGCCGCGCCGCTTGTCCTGCCACAACGATCGCGCGAACTCTTCGCCGAATCCGATGACGATCGTCGTGCCGTCGATCGCCAGTGGCTCCGCTTTCGCGAGCTGCGCAGCCTTTCCGATACTTCGCTCCTTCGCGCGGTCGACGAGCTCGCCCCATGCCTTACGCACCGACTCGAGCTTCACTGCCGGTGCTGTCGCGCCCACGCCGACTGCGCTCTCCGTTGCGACGCGCCGTTCGGCGATCGCGACGACCGATGCGCGCGGTACGTCGCGGCGCGCGGTTTCCGGACGGGTCTGCGGTGTGCCCGCTCGCGAGACGGATCCGAGCGACTGGCGCGTCGCGTCGGGCGGCGGCGCGGAGGCTTTCTCGTTCGGCGTGACCAGGTCGAGGATCGCGAGCTCGAGCGGTAGAGGTGTGCCCTCGCTCGTGCGGAGGTGCTGCTCCGTCTCGACCAGCCGCTTCGCGATCCGCGCGAGCTGATCGAGCGACAACGTCTGCGCCTGCGCGCGGAGCTTCACCGCCACCTGCTCGCTCGCGGAGTCCGGTACGGCGCCGGTCGCACGCGTCAGAACCAGCGCGCGGGTGTGGTCGATGGCCCGACGGACGAAGAGCCGCAGATCGCGACCGTCGTCGACGAGCCGGCCGACGAGGGTGATAGCTCCAGCGCCATCGGATGCCGCGAGCGCGTCGAAGAGCGCCGCGGTCTCCTCCCAGTCGGACGAGCCGAGAAGCTCGTCAACCTCCTTCAGCGTGATCGGGCCATCGGCGAACGCGACGACCATGTCGAGCATGCTCTCGGCGTCGCGCAGCGAGCCCTGCGCGTGCCGCGCGATCACCTCGAGCGCCGGCGCTTCGGCCCGCAGGTTCTCCTGCTCGACGATCTTGGCGAGCTGCGCGACCACGCCTTTGTGGGGGATGCGCCGGAGGTCGAAGTGCTGTGTCCGCGAGACGATCGTGGCCGGGATGCGCTGAGATTCGGTCGTCGCGAGGACGAAGATCGCGTGCGGCGGGGGCTCTTCGAGCGTCTTTAGAAGAGCGTTGAACGCCTCGGTCGTGAGCTGATGAGCCTCGTCGATCACGTAGACCTTGTACTGGCCCTGCGACGGCGTGAAGCGGACCTTGTCCCGGAGCTCCCGCATCTCGTCAATGCCGCGGTTCGAGGCCGCGTCGATCTCGATCAGGTCGAGAAAACGGCCCTCGCGGATGGCGACGCAGTTCTCGCAACGATCACACGGCTCGCCGTCCTTCGCGTTCGGGCAGTTCACAGCTTTTGCGATAAGGCGCGCGATGGACGTCTTTCCCGTGCCGCGAACGCCTGCCAGCAGATATGCGTGTCCGACCTGCCCGCCTGCGATCGCGTTCCGCAGCGTCCTCGTGACGTGCTCCTGTCCGACGATCGCGCCGAACGTTTGAGGACGGTAGCGGCGATAGAGGGCGGCGCGCTCCGGCACGTAAGGATGTTAAAGGGATATGGCCGTGCACCCTCCGTCGATGGCGACCTCTCGGACACGCGCACGCGTCTTGGCTCGGACCAGGCTTGCCTGCGGCACGAAGCGACTGACGCTTACCGCTGCTTCCTTCCGGATCTGACGGGGTTCACGAGTCGTTTCTGCACAGGACCCGATCGTCAACGCCGCGACGCGCGCGCAGGATCCGCGATGCCGGACCTCGGGAGGGGATTCAGCCCCGCTAGAGCGGATTGCGGGTACAGGGCACCGCTGGCTCCCCGCCTAGCACGGCCGTGTTCGATGGTAGCGTCCGGGCCACCCCTGATCATCGAAGCCTGGACGGCACCAAAAGCGAATAACAGAGCGGCCGAGCGGGCGGTCTCTCGCAGGGGAACAAATGGGTCCGCCCATGCGTTCTATGGGTGTGAGAACTTCTGGACTTCCTTGCCGCGCAAACCACGACTGTGAGGTCGTGTTCAACGTCACACCATCCGACTCGATGGACGCGCTCCGTGAGGCGGCGTCCCGTCGCAACGCGCACGAGCTGGAGGCGCACGGGTATACGCACGTCGTGACCACGACGCTCGGGCCGTCGACCTTCGCTCAGGGCCCATCGGCCCGCCGGCGTGGCCGCAGGCGGCGCGAAGAGGAGCTCAACGTCATCTAGCAGCCTCCGCTGCTAGCGATCGAGCTCGATCACGCGGTCGGCGACCTCGGCAAGATCCCTCGCCACTACATCCGGTTTCTCGAGCAACGGGTTCCACACGGCGCCCGGGCGCTCGACGAAGGCCGCGGCGCAACCTGCCCGAAGCGCGCCCTGTACATCCCAGACGTGCGCCGCGACCATCCGCATTTCCGCGGTCGTCACACCGAGCTCCCGCGCGGCCGTTTGATAGGCTTCCGCCGCCGGCTTGAGACGCTTCGCTGAGTCGGCCGAAAGCGCTTTTTCGAATAGGTCGGCCAACCCGGCGTGACGAAGCTGCGCCTCTTCAACTTGAGCGGTGGAGTTGGTGAGCGCGGCGAGGCGGAAGCCCGCGTCGCGCAGCCGCTCGAGCGCCGGGCGCACCTCCGGATGCGGCGGCAAGGCGCGCACCTGCTGAAGGATCGCCCGCTCGTCGTCCTTACCGACGTTCACACCATGGCGCTCGCCGGTGATCGCGAGCGCCGCTTTGAAGTGCTCGCCGAACGGCAGGTACGGACCGGTGATCGTCGTCAGGAACGCGGACTGAAGCATGGTCTGGAACCACTCGACGCGGACCTTGGCGTCGCCGAAGACGCGTTGGAAATGCGGATCGAGCGCGCTCAGATCGAGCAGCGTCTCGTTGACGTCAAAGACCAGGACTCGTTTCACGAACGGTCAGCGGAGAGGGTGGGATTCGAACCCACGGAGCTTTCGCTCACAGACTTTCCAGGTCTGCGCCCTAAGCCGGACTAGGCGACCTCTCCATATAGAAGGATTATCCGGCGGAGAGGGTGGGATTCGAACCCACGAGGCTTTCGCCTACCGCTTTTCGAGAGCGGCACCTTCAACCACTCGGACACCTCTCCAGAGCGAAGTCTAAACTTTCGAACACCCGTGAAGCGCTTCCACTACGCATGGTTCGTTGTGGTCGTGACGTTTCTTGCGCTGCTCGCCGCACAGGCTGTGCGCGCCGCGCCGGGCGTGATCATCACGTCGCTCGAGTCCGAGTTCGGCTGGTCGCGAACCGCCATCTCGCTCGCGATCTCACTCAGCATCCTCACCTTCGGGCTGGGCGGTCCGCTCGGGGGCACACTCATCGATCGCTTCGGACCGCGCCTGGTGATGCTCGCCGGCGACCTCCTGATCGTCGCCGGCCTCGGCGGCCTCATCTTCGTCCGCGACCTTTGGCAGCTGGACCTGCTCTGGGGCCTCCCGATCGGCATCGGCACCGGCGCGGTCGGCGGAGTGCTCGGGGCCGCGGTCGCCCACCGTTGGTTTCGGACGCACCGCGGTGTGATCATCGGCGCCTTCGGCGCAGCCACCAGCGCCGGCCAGCTGATATTCGTCCCGGCCATGGCGCAGCTGACCGTCACCGAGGGGTGGCGATGGGCGATCGGCGTCGTGCTAATCGCGTGCGCCGTGATGCTCGTCCCGGTCGCCCTCTTCATGCGCGATCGTCCGGACCAGGTCGGCACGGTACCGTTCGGCGAGGCCGCGGTCGTGACCGCGGCTGAACGCGCCGAGGACAGGCGGAGCACATCGCTGCGCGATGCGATGCGCACCCGGGACTTCTGGCTGCTCGCCGGCAGCTTCTTCGTCTGCGGATACACATCGAATGGCCTCATCGGCACGCACCTCATCCCGCATGCGATCGAGCACGGCTTCACCGAGGTCATGGCGGCGGGCGCGGTCGCTCTGCTCGGCTCGATGAACATCGTGGGGACACTCGCGTCTGGCGTGCTGACGGATCGTTTCGACAACCGGAAGCTCCTGGCCGGGTACTACGGATTCCGGGCGCTCAGCCTTTTCGCCCTGCCGCTCATCTACGACGTGAAGTGGCTACTGCTGTTCGCGTTCGTCTACGGACTCGACTGGATCGCGACGGTGCCGCCGACCGCCAACCTGGTGGCGACGATCTACGGCCGCGCGTCGCTCGGCACGATCTATGGATGGATCTTCTTCGCGCACATGGTGGGCGCGGCGATCGCCGCGTTCGCCGGCGGTTTCTTCCGCGATCTGCTCGGGGACTATCACCTCATGTTCGTCTCGGCGGGGATCCTGGGATTCATCGCCGTCTCGCTGGCTCTCCGGATCAGCACGTCCGCGGTCTCGCGTGTGCCGGCGCCAGCCCTCGAAGCATCGGCGACGACCTAACTAGCCCCCGCTGCGACTCAAATCTCAGCAGTCGAATACCGACCAGCAGATGTCGTTCCGCAACCGCTGGTCGTCGAGTACGAGCTCGCGAATCGCGTCCGGGAGCTGGTCGTGCTGCCACCGGCACTCGAGTCGCCCTGCGATCTCGCGCTTTCCTTCCGGGGCAGCAGCACGTGCGGCCTTGATCGCATAGGCGGCCGCACCGAGCTCGTGCGCCGCGACGTGTGCGACGGCCGCGGCCTGGCCGGCAGC
>VBIL01000041.1 GCA_005879975.1 Chloroflexota bacterium | reverse complement strand
CCGTGAACGGGAAATAGTCGACGCGGAAGCGGATCTTTCGGTCGCTGCCGAATATCTACCGCGCGAACGAGTAGAGAACGCCCTTGAGATCGGCCATGGTCAGCTTCTCGTCGATCGCCAGGCCCTCGTACTGGAAGAAGATCGACTCGCGGATCGCGTCGGTCGCCTCGTAGCGGTAGCAGCGGCCCGGGATGACCACGCGAATCGGCGGCTTGCGCTTCTCCATCACCCGCACTTGCATCGGCGAGGTGTGCGTTCGGCCGAGGAGGGGACGCGACGGATCGTCGCCGAGCGGATTGGAGATCCAAAGCGTGTCCCACTTCTCGCGGGCGGGATGGCCCGGCGGGATGTTGAGCGCTTCGAAGTTGTAGTAATCCCACTCGATCTCAGGGCCCTCGACGGTCTCGAACCCCATGGTCGCGAAAACACGCGAAACCTCGCGCGTGGTCTGCGAGATCGGATGCAGCCGCCCCACACGAATGCGCCGCGGCGGAAGCGTCATGTCCTCGCGCTCGGTCGTGAGTCTCTCGCCCAGCACGTCCGCTCGGACGAGACGGACCTGGGCCTCCAACAGTTGCGCGATCGCTTGCTTCGTTGAGTTGGCCACCGTGCCGATCTCGCGGCGCTCGGCCATCGGCAATGAAGGAATCGCATCGAAGAGCGGAGCGAGAAGGCCGTTACGACCCAAGAAGCGGATGCGCTCCTGTTCGAGTGCGGCCAAGTCCCGGGAAGTGGTCACTCTTCCGCGCGCTTCAGCGAGGATGTTATTGAGTTGCCTTCTCAGTTCTGCTGAGCTCTCATCGCCCATAGCGCGCCTCCTTCCAGACAAACACAAGCCCGCCGTTCGTTCGGGACGAAGGCGGGCCTCCGCGGTACCACCCGTGTTCCCTCCTTCTGAAGGAGGACGCTCGGTCGAGGCTCTATCGGGCCTCAGGCGGGCCGGCGTTTCTGCCGGTCGGCTCTGGAGCGAATTCCCGCATCGTCGGCGCGACCGCTTTCACCTGGCCCGGTCTCTCTGATACGCCGCGTAACGCGGTACTGCTCTCCGTCTTCGCCTTATCGCGCTAGCTCGACGACTTTTTCGACTTCTCCTTGATCAGATCGACGTAGTGACGAAACACCTTGGGATCGCGGACGGCCATGTCGGCGAGGACCTTGCGGTCGAGATCGATCCCCGAGAGCCGGAGGGCGTTCATGAGTCGGCTGTAGGAAACGCCTGCCTCGCGCGCGGCAGCGTTGATCCGCGCGATCCAGAGCGCGCGGAACTGCCCCTTTCGGGCGCGACGATCGCGGTACGCGTAACGCAACGCGTGCATGGCGGCTTCGCGCGCCGGACGGACGAGCTTGTGCTTCGAGGCGCGGCGCCCTTCCGCCTGCGAGAGCAGCTTCTTGTGCTTCTTGTGTGCGGCAACGCCACGCTTCACTCGGGACATCGGTCAGCTCCTTACCTTGAGGTTAGGAAGCAGCTTGCGGACGAGCTGGAGATCGCCCTTGGCCACGAGTGCCTTTCCCGCGTGCCGGCGCTTCCGGGACGGACTCTTGTGCTGGTTGAGGTGGCCCTTGTACGCCTTCGAGCGCCGGAGCTTGCCGCGCCCGGTGAATTCGAAGCGCTTCTTCGCGCCGCTATGGCTCTTGATCTTGGGCACGGTGAACGACCTCCGGTCCTCGCGTGGTGTGAAACGTCGATTGTATGTGCTAAGCGGGTCGCTCCGCGCGAGGCGGCGCCGGCGGCCGGGACGCGGCCGGACGGGCGCTCGCGGGTGGGGGCGTCGGACCTGGCCGAGGCGCGGAGGAAGCCGCTGCTGCCGGCCGGGCTGGAGTCGCTGCCGGAGGCTTGGGCGTACCCGGCGACGCGGCTGGAGGGGGCGGCCCAGCCGTGGGCCGCGGCGGCGTCGCCAGCGCGGCATCCCGTCGCAACGCGTTCATGACCATGCTCATCGAGCGGCCTTCGAGTAGCGGTTGGCGCTCGATGGTCCCGTGGTCCTTCAGGCGGTCGCCGATAGAAAGGAGCAAGGTCCGGCCGCGGTCGGGATGGGCCAGCTCCCGCCCGCGAAAGCGCACCGTGACCTTGAGTTTGTCGCCCTCGTCGAGGAACTTTGCCGCGGAACGGATCTTCGTCTCGATATCGTGGTCGTCGATCTTCGGCGAGACTCGGATCTCCTTCCAGATGACGGCCTTCTGCTTCTTCTTGGCGTCTTTAGCTTTCTGCTGCAGGTCGTAGCGGTACTTCCCGAAATCGCCCATGCGCGCGACCGGCGGTTGGACGTTCGGCGCGATCTCGATGAGGTCGTATCCGTCTTCCTGCGCCTTCGCAAGCGCGCGCGCCGTCGGAATGACGCCGAGCTGCTCGCCATTGGGGCCGAGAAGACGGACGGTCGGAACGCGGATCGCTTCGTTGATCCGCAGTTCGGGCGCGGCTATCGAGAGACCTCGGTTATTGGCGTGCGAATGCCGCTAGCAGTGCGGCCGCTCCCCGAGAGAGAAGTTCAAGTCGAACGAGCATATCACCGGGCGAGGTAATCAAGCAGGCGTTCGCGCACGCTGGGCCACTCGTCCCTCGTGATCCCAAAGACCACGCTCGTGCGGAGATGGCCGTCTGCGAGCACGCGCTCGTTCCGGAGCTCGCCTTCTCTTGTAGCGCCGAGTCGGGCGATCGCCTTTTGTGAGCGTTCGTTGCGTTTGTCGGTTTGCAGCCACACGCGGTTGGCCTGGAGCGTCTCGAACGCGTGACGGAGGAGTAGCAGCTTGCACTCGGTGTTGACCGGACTGCGCCGAGCGCCCTTGCCATAGAGCGTGTACCCGATCTCGATCGTGCGATTCGGCGGATCGATGTGCGCGTACCGGGTCGTGCCGACGAGGACTCCGTCCGACTTCCGAATTACCGCGAATGGCAGCTGCGCTCCGAGGATCTGCTGGTCCAGCGCCCAGCGGATGTAGCGCTCGTAGCCTTCGAGACCCTTTGGGCGGGGCACCATCCAGCGCCAGATGTCGTCTTCGTCCGCCGCTTCGAGAAGCGCCTGAGCGTGCTCCATCCGTAGCGGCTCGAGCCGAACGTGCCCCCCCTCGAGCGTGACCGGCCGCGGATCGAAGTCCGGCCGCGGCTTGCCCTGGACGAGCCCCATCTTGACGTCGTCGAGGAACGCGTCGTCTCTGCCGATGCCGTCCCGCTCGATGCCTTCGACGACGAAACCCGCCGCTTTGTACATCCAGATCGCCCGGTCGTTATGACTTACGACGCTGAGTCCGATACGGTGTAGCCCCAGCTCCTGCTGGAGATAGCGCACCTCGAGCTCGAGTGCCTCTCGGCCGAGGTGCTTGCCCCACAACCCGGGCTCGCCGATCCCGATTCCAATCTCCGCGCTCCTGCCTTTCGGCTTGTAGTCGCGAAAGTTCGCGAAGCCGATGGCGCGGCCCTCGTGGTCGATGACCCAGCACCCGGATTTGCCCGGCACGCTCATCGACTCGATCCACTTGCGGGCCATGTCCTCTTCGAACCGGCCAGACTTCATGCCCCATTGGTACCAGCGGAAGTCCGGGTCGCTCCCCCATCGCACGAGGTGCGGCAGGTCCGCCATCGTCATCGGCCGGAGGGTGACGCGCGAGCCGCGAAGAGCCGGGACGCTCACGCCAGCGAATCACCGGCGGTCGGCTCGTGCGGCGCGAAGTCGGCGGGCAGCGCCTTGCTGTCGCGCTCCTTCTTGATGCGTTCGATGAACGCGTCGAGCGTCACGCCACGCTCCTCATCTCGCGACCCGCGGCGGCGCACCGAGACGGTGCCGGCGGCGGCCTCCTTGTCCCCGACGACGACCATGTAGCTCACCTTCCGCTGCTGCGCCTCCTTGACGCGGTTGCGCAGATCGCCGGCCTGTTCGTCGAGGTGCACCCGGAAGTCAGCCGCGCGCAGCTTCTTCGCGGTATCGCGTGCGTAGTCGAGCGCAGATTCGCGGACGGGGATGACGGCGACCTGCTCCCAGTTCAGCCAGAGCGGGAAGTTGCCGGCGTAGTGCTCGATCAGACCGCCGACGAACCGCTCGAGGCTACCGAAGAGCACCCGGTGGATCATCACCGCGCGCTCGCGTTCGCCCTTCTCGTTGACGAAGGTGACGTCGAAGCGCTCCGGCAGATTGAGGTCGACCTGCACGGTCGCCCCCTGCCACTCGCGCCCGATCGCGTCGTGGACCTTGATGTCGATCTTCGGCGCGTAGAACACGCCGCCGCCCTCGTCGATCTTGTACGGCACCTCACGTATGCCGAGCGCCGTCCGCAGCGCCTCCTCGGCCTTGTCCCACAGCTCGTCGGAGCCGAGCCGCTTCTCCGGGCGCGTGGAGAGATAAATGGACGGCTCCGTGTAGCCGAACACGCTGAGGAACTCGAGCGCGAGATCGAAGACCTTGCCGATCTCCTCCTGCGCCTGCCCCCACGAGCAGAAGATGTGGGAGTCGTCCTGCGTAAAGCCGCGGACGCGCAGCATCCCGTGGAGCGTGCCTCCACGCTCGTATCGGTACACCGTCCCGAGCTCACCGATGCGGAGCGGCAGCTCCCGGTAGCTGTGGATCTTCGACTGGTAGACCTTGATGTGGCCTGGGCAGTTCATCGGCTTGATCCAGAACCGTTGCGTGCCCTCATCCAGCAGCAGCGGGCCGTACATGTTCTCGCCGTACTTTTCGAGATGGCCTGAGCGCTGATAGATCTTCTCGTGCGCGATGTGCGGCGTGTAGACCAGCGTGTAGCCGCGCTCGCGATGGATCTTCCGCCACCACGCCTCGAGCTCCTCGCGCACGATCGACAGGTTCGGCAGCCACAGCACGAGACCGGAGCCGAGCTCCTCGTCGATGCGGAAGAGCTCGAGCTCCTTGCCGAGCACGCGGTGGTCCCGCCGCTCGATCTCCTGGAGTCGCTTCAGGTAGTCGTCGAGCTGCTTCTGATCCGGCCACACCGTCCCGTAGATGCGTTGCAGCTGTGGGTTCCGCTCGTTTCCGCGCCAGTACGCGCCGGCGATCGAGAGCAGCTTGAACGGCCCGATCTTGCCCGTCGTCGCGACGTGCGGTCCCTTGCAGAGGTCGACGAAGCCGTTTCCGCTCGCCGAAGAGCTTGAGCGCCTCCGGCACCGCCATATCGCGGTGCTGGAACGGCGCGTCCTCTTTCACGACCTCCCGCATCTTCGCTTCGATCTTCCCGAGGTCGTCGGGTGTTAGCGCGCGCGGGAGATCAAAGTCGTAGTAGAAACCATCCGCGACCGGCGGGCCGAAGCCGAACTTTGCACCGGGAAATAGCTCCATCACGGCACCGGCCATGACGTGTGCGGTTGAGTGCCGGAGCGCGTAGAGCGCTTCGTCGCCGTGGTCGGGCTTCCGTGCGGCCTTGGCCATCGCCGTTCTCCTCTCGCCCAAACAAAAAGGCCCTCGTCCTTTTATCTCTGGGACGAGAGCCCTGGCTCCCGCGGTTCCACCCGCATTCCGCCTCTCGGCGGCACTCATACCCGCTGTACGGGGCGGACCCACATCGCTCGGCGGCGGTCTCTCCCATCTATTGACCGCCGGGCTCACACCTTGTCCGGCTCTCTGAACGGTCCGCGATAGGAGCGCTGTCCGCGTCGTCGCGAGGAGAACCATTCTAGTGCGGGCAGGCGCGGAGGGGGTCCGCGTAGCAGGCCGCAGCGGCTACATCGCGGCTTCGAGCGTCTCCCAGACCTTGCGCTGGTTCTCGGGCGTCGCCGGCCAGCGGTCGTCGGCGCGCGGCGTCGCGATGCCGTTCTGGTGAATGAACACGAAGGCCACCTGCTGGAGCATCGCGAGAGCCTCGTTGCGCGCCTCATGGTCACGCCACTCGAGGATCCGGGCGCGCGCGCGGGTGGCGCGCTGGTGAATGCGGTCGATCACGACATAGCCGTCGCCCTTCGGCCAGCGCTGCGCCACCACGTCGATGCCGTTCACGAAGAGCACGCCCACGAGGTCTGCCTCGGTGAAGTCATTGCCCGTGAAGGCGTTCACCGCCCGAACCGGGTCGATTCGCTCGGCGGCGTGGCCCCACGGCTTGCCGTGGAAGGTGATGTTCCGGAACGTGCCCGTGAAGCGGCACTCGACGAACTCGGCGCAGAAGGACATCCACCCGTCGATATTCGCGCCGGCGAAGCTGCAGCGTTCGAATCGCGCCTGACCGGGACGGACACCGCGCAGGTCGGCACCGTCGAAACGACACTCACGGAAGACGCTTTGGCGCCGGCTCGCGAAAAGCGTTTGCAAACGCTCGTCGAACGACTCGCCTCGGAAGTCGCACCGCTCGAAGGTGCAACCATTGGGTGCGAACCGCTCGAACGCGGCGCGGCTGAAGTCCGCGTCGCGGACCGTGACACGATCCAGCGCCAGAACGCCTTGCACGCTTTAGCTCCCCTGGTGGGCTGTGCTTAGTCTTCTTCGGACGCGGCCCGCAGGTTCACGACGTTCGATGCCTCGAGGTTCTCCATTTTCGAGCGACCCTCGAAGATCACGCCCTTCTCGACCATGAGAGAGGGGGTCGTGATGTCGCCGCGGATCTTCGCCGGCCGGTGAAGCTCGACCGCACCGGTCGCCTTGATGTTCCCGACGACCTCGCCCTCGACGATCACTGTCCCGCAGCTGATCTCGGCCGAGACCTTGGCGCCCTCGCCGATGTGCAACGTGTCGTTCGTCGAGATCTCTCCGGTGAAGTTGCCGTCGATCCGGACCTTGCCCTCAAAGGCGAGCTTGCCCTCGAACTCCGACCCGCGCCCCAGCGACGCGTTCAGCTCGCTACCAGTCATGTACGCCTCCCGCTGTTGCTGCATGTCCCTTCTTTCCTCCGCTTCTTCAGCCCGCGGCGGCGCGGGGGTGTCTGCCTGCTGGTGCTGGGGCACCTGCCACACCGGCTGACGATCCTCGGCTTTGCCGCTTCCTCGCTTGAACGTGGATCGGAACACTACGCTCTCAACGCGACAAGTTCGAGAACGTTGTCGTCGCAATACGGTCTGTAACTCGCCCAGATCCGAGCGTCGCTCGCGACAAGAAACGCTCCGTCAAAGGTGCGTGTGGCAGCCTCTCGGTCGTCGAGCCGCGAGCGTGCGGCTGGCTGTCGCCGGCCCGCCGGATCGGACTCGCGACGTCCCCGCCCCGATGTCCGCATCAGCCTCGCGGCGTCTTATTGGACGGGCGGAGGCGGTGAGCGTCGCGCAGACGGCGGATACGGCGGCGACCCTGGCGGACGCACCCGGTGACTTCTCCTCACGCGTTCGCGTCGATCGCTGGGGCCAGTTACGGTCCTGGGCCAAAGGTCGTCGGCAGTCCTAGGACGGACCCCTGTACGAGGTTCCCCCTTCTACATAAAGCGGCCGAGGCCTATTCATCCATGTTGTGTACGAGGTAAGGGAGGGCGGATCCCACTGGGTCCGCGGATTCACGGGAGCGCTCGTCATCGTCATCGCCACGCTCGGGTTCGTGGTGTGGTCTCCGATGCACACGCCCGTGACCGAGTTCGGGTTCCACGCCTCTCTCGTCGACCAGGGCCCGTCGCCCGCGGTCGCTCCCGGCACGACGACCACCTACTCAATGCACTTCCGCAACACCGGTCTCATCGCCTGGCAGCGCGGGACGGAGAAGCAGGTCACGCTTGGCGTCACCGGCGACGCCACCACCTACGCCGACGCGGGCATAGCCGTCGACTGGCTTGGGCGTGCACGGATCGGAACGACTTCGGAAGACTTCGTCCTGCCTGGCACGGTCGGGACATTCACCTTCAAGCTCCGCGCCCCGATGAGCCCGGGCACGTACCGCGTGCCGGTGCGGCTCGTCGTCGACGGCCTCGCATGGCTCGACCACGAACCGGCCATGGTCGAGATCACGAGCGATCTCGGCTTCCACAGCAGGCTCATCGATCAATCCGCGCACGTGATCCTCAAGCCGGGCGAGCTGAGCGCTCCGCTCACCGTCCGAATCCGGAATAGCGGCGCCAAGCCGTGGACGCGCGGGCTTGCCGGCCAGCAGGCGAATCTGGGGATCGCCGGCGACGACAAGGCTCTCAGCGCACTTGGGTTCGGATGGCCCTCAGCGGACCGTGTCGCGGTCCAGGCCGAGCCGAGTGTCGGACCAGGGGGGATCGCGACATTCACGTTCCGGGTTCGCGCGCCCGTGGTGCCCGGCACATACGCCCTTCGCCTCCGGCCGGTCGTCGACGGCCTCATGTGGCTCGAAGACGACGGGATCGTGAGCCTCATCACCGTCGTTTCGCCCTCGGGCGCAACCCCAACGCCGGTTCCGGGGGAGGCATTCAAGAACGTCCAGCCCACGACCTTCGAATTCGGAGCCACAGTCGATCCGCAGAGCCTCGCGGCCGGTGACACCGTCAAGATCGCGGCGACTTTCCGGAGCGCTACGTTGAGCAGCGCGTTCGTCGGCGTCGAGGTCTACGCGCCGGGGGGAACCACCCTCGCGTACCAGAAGTGGTTCCCCAACGAGAGCTTCGCCGCTGGTGAGCTCCGCTCCTATTCGATGACCTGGCAGTTGCCCGACGTTACGACGCTAGGCACCTACAGCGTGAACGTCAGCGCATATTCGCAGGGGTGGAAGACCCTTTATGGCTCGAAGCCCGCCGCAGCGACGTTCGTCGTCAACGCAGCGGCTTTCCAGCCTGCACCAACAGGGTCGACCGCGACCGTGGCGCCGGCGGTCCCCGCTTCGACTCCGACGCCGGCACCGGCTCAGCAATCGACCCCGCCCACGACTCTGCCATCCGCGACGACGGCCCCGCCCGCTACACCGACGCCGGCGCCGGCACAGACCGGAACGGCCTCGCCTCTGCCGACCGCAACAACGGCCGCGACCGCTACGCCCGCGCCGTCTGTGGTCCCGACCCCCGCTCCAACCGTGGCGCCGACGCCCGCGCCGACCGTCGCACCGACCCCGGCTCCAGACTTTGTCTCAACGGCCGCGCTGAGTGCGCCGAGCGTCGTCGCGGGTGGATCGGTAACGGTGTCCGTCGACGTCACCAGCGCAGTCGCGAGGTCTGCCCTTGTCGACATCGAGTTCCGGGCGCCTGGCTCGGTGAACGCCACATATCAGGTCTGGTTCGACAATCAGAGCTTCGCGGTAGGCCAGGTCCGCACCTACACCGCGACCTGGCAGATCCCCTTGGGGACGGCTCCGGACACGTACACCGTCAAGCTGGGCGTGTTCGCGCCCGGCTGGCTATCGCTCTACAGCTGGAACAACTCCGCGGCGACCGTCACGGTCACCGCGCCCGTCGGCCTTCCTTCGCCGACCCCACTTCCCAGCCCGACGATCACCGCGACGCCGACTCCGGGACCGAGCGGCACGCCGACGCCAACGGGGACCCCGACGCCGACGGTGACGCCCGCGCCGCCGCCGCCAGGTGCAGCCTCACCTGTCCACGTGCAAGGAAACCACCTGGTGAACACCGCCGGTCAGGTCGTTGCGCTGCACGGCGTGAACCGGATGGGCACCGAGTACGCGTGCATCCAAGGCTGGGGTATGTCAGACGGCCCGATGGACACCGCCTCGGTCCTCGCAATGAAGACCTGGCGCGTGAACGCCGTGCGCGTCGTCCTCAACGAGGACTGCTGGCTGGGGATCAACGGCGTGAAGTCGCAGTACGGCGGCGCGATCTATCAGCAATGGATCAAGGACTACGTCAGCGTGCTCACTCGGAACGGGCTCTACGCGGTCGTGTCGCTCATCTGGAACGCGCCTGGGACGACGCCCGCAACCGACCAGTGGCCGATGCCTGATATGGATCACTCGCCGACCTTCTGGTCGCAGGTGGCGAACGCGTTCAAGTCGAACGGCGCCGTCATCTTCGAGCCGTTCGGCGAGCCCCACGGGACCGGCAGTTGGACCTGCTTGCGCGATGGCGGGACGTGCTCGGGAATTTCCTACCAGGTAGCGGGAATGCAGACCCTGACCAACACCATCCGCGCGACTGGGGCGACAAACGTCATCACGATCGGGGGGCTCGCATGGAGCAACGACCTAAGCCAGTGGCTCGCCTACAAGCCAAACGACCCGCTGAACCAGATCGCGGCTACATGGCACGTCTATAACTTCAACGCCTGCAACAACGTTTCCTGCTGGAACGGCGCGCCTGCTGCGGTCGCAGCACAGGTGCCGGTGATCGCCACGGAAATCGGTGCTAACGCCTGCGATTCCAGCTACATGAACGCGCTCATGAACTGGCTCGACAGCCGCAGTCAGAGCTACCTGGCCTGGACCTGGAACACCAGCAATAGCTGCACCGCGATCGAGCTCATCAGCGACTTCAACGGGACGCCGAACGCTTACGGGCAGATCTACAAGAACCACCTCGCTTCCCTGCCCTAGCTCGGCATAGGTCAGCCAGCCCAATAGAGCCAACGTCGGTCTGGACGGCCGTAAAAGCCGTCCTCAATGACTTCTGCACAGATCGGCAATGCCCGGGAAAAAGAATTGCCCAGTATCGGCGACCGACTGTCCCAACAAGAGGGAAAAGATCATCGTGCGTAAACGCCTTGCTGCCGCAGTCACGATTGCGTTAGGGATCTGCAGCATGCCGTTTGTCGGCGCGGCGACCACGGGAATGCATGCGGAGCGACCCTTTTTGGACTCACCCACCGAATCGCCGACGCCTACTTCGTCCCCGCTGCCGACAGCCACGCCGGACCCAACCGCAGTACCCACGCCAAGCCCTCCCCCATCGCCCACGCCGAGTCCATCGCCGACCCCAACGCCGACGCCCACGCCGACCTTTGCCTCGGTTGCCGCGGTGAGCCCGACAAGCGTGATGGCCGGTGGATCCATCGACCTGACAGTTGACGTGACGAGCGCGACCGCCGCGACGGCTCTCGTCGACATCGAGGTCCGAGCGCCAAGCTCGACCCTGCCGACCTATCAGGTCTGGCTGGACGATCAAAGCTTCGCCTCGCAAGAGACTACAACTGGAATGACTCAGCTGCGACGTTCTTCGTAGCCGCGCCGTCGCCGACCCCAACTCCGGTGCCCACGCCAAGCCCGACGCCGGCTCCCACGCCGAGCACCCCTCCCTCGCCGACACCGAGCGCGTCACCCACTCCGACGCCGACCCCGTCGCCAACGCCCGCACCCGCCTTCTCAGCGTTGCATGTCCGGGGGAACCAGTTGGTCAACGCTCAAGGACAGGAGGTGCATCTTCACGGGGTCAACCACTCCGGGACCGAGTACGCCTGCGTCCAGGGCTGGGGCATCTTCGACGGACCGACTGATGGGCCGGCCATCCCGGCGATCAAAAGCTGGGGGGTCAACGCCGTGCGCGTGCCGCTCAACGAGGACTGCTGGCTCGCGATCAACAACGCGCCGGCCGAGTACTCGGGAACGATGTACCAGGAGGCGATCAAGGACTTCGTCGGCCTTCTGAATCAGAACGGCCTCTACGCGCTTCTTGATCTGCATTGGAGCGCACCCGGCGGGACGCTCGCGACCGGGCAGCAGCCGATGCCCGACCTCGATCACTCGGCCACCTTTTGGTCGCAGGTGGCGACGACCTTCAAGGGCAACGACACTGTCATTTTCGAGCTTTTCAACGAGCCTTTCCCGGACGGCAATCGTGACACCGCTGAGGCGTGGACCTGCTGGCGAGACGGCGGTACGTGCGCGGAGGTGACCTTCCAGGTTGCGGGCATGCAGACGCTGGTCAGCGCCGTGAGAGATGCCGGTGCAACGAACGTAATCGCTCTTGGAGGTGCGCGGTACAGCAACGCTCTTTCGCAGTGGCTCACGTACAAACCAACGGACCCGCTGAACAATCTCGTCGCCGCCTGGCACGTGTATGAGTTCACACCCTGTAACAACGTCTCTTGCTACGACGGCGCGCCGGCCGCGATCGCCGCGCAAGTACCGCTGCTCGCCACAGAGATCGGCACGGGCTACTGCGACGGGAGCTTCCTTAACACGATCATGGGCTGGCTGGATGCCAGAGGATCGGGCTACCTGGCGTGGACGTGGAACACCTGGGGTTCGGGTTGCTCGTCGCATGCGCTCATCAGCGACTTCTCTGGGTCGCCCACAACGTACGGAGAGATCTACCAGGCACACCTTGCGTCTTTCCGCTGACCGGCCACGGCCTAGATCGACGCGCGACCGAGCGGGCGAGCGCATTGAGGCGGGTTTAGGGGCGTATTAAGGTGGCTGGCGTCGGCGAGCGCGGAGGCGGGCAGTCGGCCGCTCGCGGAGGGGCCGTCGGCTAGGAGGGTCAATGTCTCGGCTTACACGCTTTCAATG
>VBIL01000027.1 GCA_005879975.1 Chloroflexota bacterium | reverse complement strand
CGCGAGACCGCGCCCTCGGTGAGCAGGCCGATCGCGCCTGTCTGACGCTTCGACTCTTTCGCATCGAAGAGGTCGTCGATGATGTCGCCGAGCTCCTCGCCCGCCCGCAGGCGCTCCGCCGCGACGCGTGGCAGGAGCATCCGTCCCCACGCGGCTTCGCCGATCCGACCATCGCGGGTGACCGCGACCACGTGCGCGGTCAGCCATGCGCGATCGCCGTCGAGGATCGCGCCGCCTTCGAGACCGAACGCCACTTCGGCGGCCGTTCGCTCGAGCGCAGAGCGCGCCCGGACGAACGCACCCTTTCGGGTCTCGGCCTGTCCCAGCGGCATGACGCCGACGCCGCTCGAGACGTCGACGGCTTCGAGCTCGCAATCCCGCGAAAGCCGAGCGAGCGACCGGCGGACCGCCTCGACCTTGGCCGGGTTCGTCGATCCGACGGCTGCGGTGCGAAAGGGGAGGGGCACGTTGTCATTCTCGGAGCTAGCGGATGGTCACTCGTCCCTGTATGTCCGGGTGATCTTTCAAGAAGAACTCAAACGTGCCCGTGCGAGTGAACGTGTATCTGAACGAGGCGTTCGGTGCGATCCATGCGCTGAAGACAGGAGTGGGGTGGGTCGGCGTGCCGCTACGGACGACCTCTGGACCACTGCCGTAGTTCGTCCACTTCACCGTCGCGCCGACGCCCACGTCGACCCAGGTGGGAAAGAACGGGTCACCCTCGTGGACGCTGACGACCCAATCCTCGCCTGGCGAATGCCCGAAGTACGTCGGAACGCAGGCGCCTGATGCGACAAAAGCCAGCAAAATTGCGAGGCGGGGCACGTCGAGAGTCTCCACCGGCGAGGCTTCTCGGCGAGGTATCTAACGCGTACAATTCCGAGTGAAGTGCTCGGAAATCCCTCCCCGCCCACCGCATTCCACGTCTCGACCCGTGGCGAATACGGGATGCGGCTCATGGTCGATCTCGCGCGCCACTGGGGTCAGGGAACGGTGTCGCTTCACGCGGTCGCGCAGCGCGAGGACCTGCCTGAGGCCTACCTCGAGCAGCTCGTCGCGGCGCTCCGTAAGGCAGGTCTGGTGAACGGCAAGCGCGGGGCAGGGGGCGGCTACACGCTCGCGCGCGAGCCGCGCGAGATCACCGCCGGCGACGTGGTACGCGCGCTTGAGGGACCGATCGAGCCGCAGATCTGTACCGCGGAGGGCGACCCGGTCATCAACTGTGTGCGCGAGCCCGACTGCGGCACGCGCGCCGTGTGGCTGAAGCTCCAGGCGACCATCGCCGGCGCGCTCGACGGCATGACTTTGGCGGAGCTTGCCACGACCACGACACGAGAGCGAGCCCATGTCTAGCCTAAAGATCCGCGACCTCGTCGTCAGCGTCGAAGGAAAGACGATCTTGAACGGCATCGATCTGGTGATCGAGAGCGGCTCGGTCCACGCGATCATGGGGCCGAACGGCTCCGGCAAGAGCACGCTCTCGCTCGCGATCATGGGCCACCCCAAGTACAAGATCGTGCGCGGCCAGGTCCTCTTCGACGGTGTGAACCTCTTGAAGCTGCCCGTCGACGCGCGGGCCCGGGCCGGCATCTTCCTCGCGTTCCAATACCCCTCGGCCATCCCGGGCGTCTCGGTCGCGAACTTCCTGCGCACCGCGATCAACGCGCGGCGCGCCGCGCCGAGCGCCGACGGCGCGGGTGAGGTCAAGAAGAATGACATGCCAATCCCGCAGTTTCGGAAGCTTCTCGCGGAGAAGATGAAGCTCCTCGGGATCGACGACTCCTTCATCACGCGGTCGGTGAACGACGGATTCTCTGGCGGTGAAAAGAAACGTCTCGAAATCCTGCAGATGCACATGTTCCAGCCTCGCTTCGCGATCCTGGACGAGACCGATTCAGGCCTAGACATCGACGCGCTCAAGGTGGTCGCAGAGGGCATCGAGGCCATGCGCTCACCGGACGTCGGGATGCTCCTCATCACGCACTACGAGCGGATCTTGCGGTACGTGCATCCTGACTTCGTCCACGTGCTCGTCGACGGCCGCATCGTGCGTACGGGCGGGCGGGAGCTAGCGGCCGAGCTCGAGTCGAAGGGCTACGACTTCGTGCGCGAAGCGCTGTACGCGGGGCGCGCCTGATGGCCGTAGTCGTCAAGACCCCAGCCACGAGTGCTGGGCCGCTCAACGTGGCGCGCATCCGCGAGGATTTCCCGATCCTCGCGCAGACCGTACGTGGAAAGCCGCTTGTTTACCTGGATAACGCGGCAACCAGCCAGAAGCCGCGTCAGGTGATCGACGCGATGTCGCGCGTCTTAGAGGAGCACAACGCGAACATCCACCGCGGTGTGTATGAGTTCAGCGAGCGGACGACCGCTGCGTTCGAGGAGGCCCGCGTCAAGGTCGCGCGCCTTATCAACGCGCCGAGCGAGCGCGAGGTCATCTTCGTGCGCAACGCGACCGAGGGGCTGAACCTGGTCGCGTATGCGTGGGGCCGGGACAACATCAAGCGTGGCGACCGCATCGTGACTACGGTTCTGGAGCACCACTCCGACTTCGTCCCGTGGCAGCAGCTCGCGAAGGAAGTCGGGGCAGAGATCGCGGTGGTCGACATCGACGACGATGGCCGGCTGCGGCGGGATCAGATGTCCGCCGAGCTGCGCAAGGGCGCCAAGCTGCTCGCGATCACGCACACCTCGAACGGCCTCGGAACTGTGAACCCGGTCAAGGACATCGCCGCCGAGGCGCGCGCCGCGGGCGCGACGGTCCTCGTGGACGTCGCTCAGGCGGTGCCGCACACGCCGGTCGACGTGCAGGATCTGGGCGCGGACTTCGTGGCCTTCAGCGGCCACAAGATGCTCGCGCCTCCTGGGTCGGGCGGACTCTGGGGCCGCGAGGCGATTCTCGAAAAGATGCGGCCGTTCCTGTACGGAGGCGACATGATCAGCCGCGTGACCGTCAAGTTGACCGAGTGGAACGAGCTCCCGTGGAAGTTCGAGGCCGGCACTAGCTCGTACGTCGACGCGATCGCGCTCGGAGCCGCGATCGACTACCTGAACGAGGTCGGTGTCGCGAAGATCCATGCTCACGAGCTCTCGCTTGTGGCGTACGTGCTGCCTCGGCTTCAGGAGATACCGGGCGTGACCGTGTATGGTCCAAAGAACCTCGAGTCACGCGTTGGCGTGGTCTCGTTCAACATCGAAGGCATCCATCCGCACGACGTGGCGACCATCTTCGATCGCGAAGGTGTGTGCGTGCGCGCCGGGCACCACTGTAACCAGCCGCTCATGACGCGGCTTGGCGTGCCGGCGACGACGCGCGCGAGCATGTACCTGTACAACACGACGGGCGAGATGGATGCTCTCGTGAGTGCCATCCACGCGGCGAAGAAAGTGTTCGGGGTCTAGTAATGGACGACATGTACCGCGACTACATCCTCGACCACTACAAGAACCCGCGGAACTTCGGCGAGCTCGAGGGCGCGACCCACACGTATCACGACTCGAACCCTCTCTGCGGCGACGAGATGACGATGCAGCTCAAGATAGGTGACGGCCACGTCGACGATGTGCACTTCACCGGGAAGGGCTGCGCGATCAGCCAGGCCTCGGCGTCCATCCTCACCGAAGAGGTGAAGGGGAAGACGCTCGAAGAGGTGAAGGCCATCGACCGCGATCACGTTCTCGCGAATCTCGGCATTCCGATCAGCCCGGCGCGCATCAAGTGCGCGCTGCTCGGCTTGAAAGCGCTGAAGGGCGCAGCGTGGGGACTGACGGCGTGGCCCGGCGAAGAGGTGAAGAGATGACCGTCGAGATCAAGAGTCAGGTTCCGGACAGCTACAAGTACGGCTGGTACGACAAGGAAGCGCCGATCAACGTGAAGCACAAGGGGCTCTCGCCGGAGGTCGTGCGCGAGATCAGCCAGACGTTCAAGCACGAGCCCGATTGGATGCTGCAGCGCCGCCTCAAGGCACTTCGACACTTCGAAGCCCGGTCCATGCCGACCTGGGGGGCGGATCTCTCCCCGCTCGACTTCCAGGACATCTACTACTACGTCCTCGCATCCGACAAGCGGGCGCAGAGCTGGGAAGACGTCCCCAGCTACGTCAAGGACACCTTTGACAAGCTTGGCATCCCGCAGGCCGAGCAGAAGTACCTTGCTGGCGTCGGCGCGCAGTACGACAGCGAGGTCGTGTACCACAACATCCGCAAGGATCTCGAGAAGCTCGGCGTGATCTTCATGGACACCGACACCGCCATGAAGGAACACGAGGACATCGTCAAGCAGTACTTCGGGACGGTCATCCCGGCGAACGACAACAAGATGGCCGCGTTGAACACCGCGGTGTGGTCCGGCGGGTCCTTCGTCTATGTGCCCAAGGGCGTGAAGGTAGAGATCCCGCTGCAGGCTTACTTCCGCATCAATAGCGAGAACATGGGCCAGTTCGAGCGCACGCTCATCATCGCTGAGGAAGGCTCGAGCGTGCACTACGTCGAGGGCTGCACGGCGCCGGTGTTCACGAGCAACACGCTTCACAGCGCGGTGGTCGAGATCGTCGTCAAGAAGGACGCCGATGTCCGCTACACCACGATCCAGAACTGGAGCCACAACGTCTACAACCTCGTGACCAAGCGCGCGGTCGTCCAGGAGGGCGGCCGCATGACCTGGATCGACGCCAACCTCGGGTCGAAGGTCACGATGAAGTACCCGAGCGTCTATCTGGTCGGCGAGCGCGCGCATGGCGAGGTGCTCTCGGTCGCATTCGCGGGGAACGACCAGCATCAGGACGCGGGCGCCAAGATGATCCACGCCGCGCCGAACACGACGAGCATCATCCAAAGCAAAGGGATCAGCAAAGGCACCGGGCAGCAGACCTACCGCGGCATGGTGAAGATCTATCCCGGGGCGCACGGTGCCAAGAGCACGGTCCGGTGCGATGCGCTCATCCTCGATCCGACCGCGCGAAGCGACACCTACCCGTACATGGAGATCGACGAGGAAGACGTGACTATCGGTCACGAGGCCTCGGTCTCGAAGGTCGGCGAAGAGCAGCTCTTCTACCTCATGAGCCGTGGTCTGTCAGAGGCGGAAGGGACCGCGATGGTCGTGAACGGCTTCATCGAGCCGATCGTGAAGACGCTGCCGATGGACTACGCGATCGAAATGAACAGACTCATCACGCTCCAGATGCAGGGCGCCATTGGCTAGTACGGCCGCACTCACACAGGTCCCGTTGCTGCTCGACCACCGAATGGTCGAGCAGCACAGTCTCAGGCGCGGTGAGCCGAAGTGGCTGCGCGAGGCGCGCCTCGAGGCACTCGACCGTTTCACCCCGGATGCCTGGCCAACAGGCGAGGAGGAAGAGTGGCGGCGATTCCCGCTGAAGGATCTGCCCGCCGGGCCGATTGTCTCGACGCTCGACCATCTCCCAGGGATTCAGTTCAAGCTCGAGCCTGAAGCGACCGCGGCCGGTGTGATATTCAAAGGTCTTCTCCGCGCATCGCTGGACAATCCCGAGCTGGTCCGGTCCCACATCGCTCCCGGCGACGGGATCCCCTCCCACGCCGCCTTCCGCGCGCTCGCGGACGCGCTTTGGTCGGCGGGCAGCTCGTTCGTTCATGTCCCGGCGGGCGTGGAGGTCAGGCAACCTCTCGTGCTCGAGAAGGTCTGGCCCGCCGGCGACGACGCGATGCTGTCGCGCACGATCGTCGTCGCGGAGCGCGACTCATCGGTGACCCTCGTCGAGGACCTCACGTCGGACGGCGAGGCGCCACGCCTCGCGGTGCCGCACGTCGAGGTGCACGCCGGCGCTGGTGCCCGCGTGACCTACGTCGGTATTCGGCGGTTCGCTCCTGGCGTCCTCGACCTCGGATTCCAGCGGTTCCGATCGGCCCGCGACAGCGACCTACGGAGCCTCAACGTGTTCGCGGGCGAGGGCCGGTCCAAGGTCGGGATCGAGTCGGACATCGAGGGCGACGGCGCGGTCGTGAAGCTCTTCGGTCTCGTCGCCGCCGGCGATAACCAGCGCATCGACGTCAACAGCTTCCAGCGTGTCGACGGAAGGAGCTCGCAGAGCGATCTCCTCTATCTGTCCGCGCTCTATGAGCGCGCGAAAGCGATCTTCTACGGGCTGATCCGCGTCGAACCGACCTCGCACGGCACGGGGAGCTACCAGGAGTGCCGGAACATGCTCCTGTCGCCGGAAGCCGGCGCCGATCCGATCCCGGTGCTCGAGATCCTCACCAACGACGTGGTCCGCTGCGGACACGGCGCGACCGCCGGCGCGCTGGGGGATGAGGAGCTCTTCTACGCGATGTCGCGCGGATTCGACCGCGACGCGGCGCAACAGCTCCTGGTCCATGGTTTCTTCCGCCGCGTGATCAATGAGCTGAAGGACGAGCACGTTCGCCAGCGCGTCCTCTCCGCCGTCCGTCCGCGGATCGGCAACATCGCCGAGATGGGCGTCCTCGTCTGAGCGAGTTCGTCCCCGTCGCGCGTGAGGAAGACGTGCCGGTAGGGGAGGTCCGGGTGGTGCATGCCGGCGAAAAGAGTCTCTGTCTCGGCCATTGCGAAGACGGCACGTGGGGCGCGATCGACAACGTGTGCACGCACGACGGCGGAACGCTGGGTGAGGGCGAGCTCGAAGATTGCTTGGTCGAATGCCCGCGCCATGGGGCGAGATTCGACATCTGCACCGGTGAAGTGCGTGCGCTGCCCGCGGTATTCCCGGTGAATGCCTATCCGGTGCGGGTGGTCGATGGGCGCGTCGAGGTTGACGTCAGCGTGCCGACCCGGAAGCTCGAGATCGGATAGGCCAACGGCCATTAACTACTACAAGGCGCCTTAACTCATACGAAAAGCAGTCCGGCCAGTGACAAGATCGCGGCATGGCTGAGCAGACCTTTGACAGCACCACGTCGCGACTTGGATCGATCGATCGGTACTCGCCCGCCGTCCTCCTCCCACTCGCGCTGCTCTTCGGCCTGGCAGCGCAGCTCCTTTTCTATGGCGTGGCCGTCGGGATCAATCTCGGGATCGCGACGATCGCGCTGATCGGCGTGGCGTGGCGCGTCCGACCCGCGGACGCGCGGATGGATCGGTTCGATCGCTGGATCGTGCCGGCGGCGATCGTATTCGCCGTCCTGCCCGCGCTGCGCACCGATCTCATGCTCCTGCTCTTCGATCTTCCCGCGACGGGGGTCCTGGTCACGATGGCAGCCGTCGCCCTCGCCGGTGTGCCCCTCACCCGACGCGCCCTCGACATCCTCTTCGTCCTCGGGCTCGTCGTGGCAGGGCGCATCCTCGCCGGCGGCGCGGTGTTGCTCGCCGCGCTTCCCGAGCTGGGTCGTCCGCTGTCACGCCGCACCGGCGGGCGCATCGTCTCCGTTGGTGTGGGGATCGCCCTGGCGTTCCCGTTCCTTGTCGTCTTCGCCCTTCTCTTCGCGAGCGCTGACGCTGTCTTCTCGAGCGCGCTCAGAAACGTCTTCGACTTCAAGCGCTGGTCGATCGGGGAGCTGATCGGCAGGGTCATTCTCGCCGCGTGCTTCGCGTGGCTTGGCGGCGGGCTCTTTGTAGTCTCGGGGCGCGGCGCCGAGACCACCTTCGCGCCGCTCCTGCCGCGCCTGCGCGGCATCCTGAGCTCGACGGCCGGGACGACGATGCTGCTGGCCGTCGATGCCCTCTTCGCCTTCTTCGTCGCGCTGCAGATCGCGTATCTCTTCGGCGGCGTCGACACGCTGAACGCGACTGGGCTGACCTATAGCGAGTACGGACGGCGCGGGTTCTTCGAGCTCATCGCGGTCGCCGTTGTGGCTGGCGGGCTTGTCTACTCGGTCGAGCTCGTCGTTGCTCGCCGATCGCGAATCTATGTGGCCGCCGCCCTGGCCTTGGTCGTCGCGACCGTCGTAGTTGTCGTCTCGGCCGCTTACCGGATGCAGCTCTACCAGCTCGCCTACGGGTGGACCGAACAGCGGTTCTACGCGCTCGCCGGGATCGGTTGGCTCGGCGCGGGCTGCGTGGTCGCCGCGATCCTCATCTGGCGCAACGAGACCCGCTGGCTCGTGCACGGCGCGGGGCTTCTTGGACTCGCGGTCGCGCTCGCCGTGAATGTCATCGGCCCGAGCGGGTTCGTCGCGCGCCAGGACCTCGAGCGCATTGTCGACCCACGCGGTCTGCCCGACGATGCGCGCCGCACGCTCGACGCCTACTACCTCGGCTCGCTCGGTGACGGCGCCGTGCCGACGCTCGTGGAATATCTCCCGCGGCTCGGCGCGTCCGATCGTCAGCTGCTCGGTTCGGCGCTTCGGACCTACTCGTTCGAGCGCCGGGACCTCTCTGTCGGCCCGTGGCAGTCGGTCAACGTGGATCGCGAACGCGCCCGAGAGGCGCTCCTCGGTGTCGCCGAGGAGCTCAGGAACTCTCCGCTGCTGCGATTCGGAGTACCCATCGCGGACCGGCGCTGACATGTCGCGGGCCACGAGTGTCCGCACCGTCGTTCGACTTCTCTGCCTCTCCATCTGGCTGCTGATCGCCCTGTACTGGGTCGGGGTGACTCGTGGCGGCGACCGCTCGGCGTCCGAAGGCGTTGGCCTGCAAGCGTTGCTCGTCCTCTTTGTGTTGGTCTCAGGTCTGTGGATCGTTGGAACGCTGAGCTCTCGCGTCGTAAGTTCTCGTCCGCTCGCGGCGATCCTGCTCGGCGGAGCAGTGACGCTCGCGCTATTCGCGGCGGTCGGTCCCTGGCTGTTGAATGAATGGATCCGCGGCGGGGCGTTCACGAGCTATGGATGGGTGATCCGGCAGGGCTACCCGTGCAGCGCCATGGGGAGCGGGCCGGGGACGCTCTGGGTGTTCGGGACATCCTGGATCGTCTCGTTCGCGGCGCTCGCTTATGCGCTCGTTGGTCGGGATCTGACAGCTCCAGTCGCGGCCGTCGGGATCGCCCTCGGCATGCTCCTCCTCACGGTGACCGCGGCGGCGATGTTTCCCGCCCCAGAGGTCTTCGCCGCCGCGCTCGGTTGCCGGTAGGCGCGGGCCGTCGGCTCTGGCAGCCGTCATGCACTCGGCTGGTCAAACCCAAAGGGAGGCAGACGTGGAAGAGAAAGAGGTCATCGAGAAGCGCACGATCCGCCGCGAGGAACCGGTTAACAAGGTCACGAACGTGAACATCGGACCTGACGGGACGACGAACGTGCAGGAGAGCGGCGACGAAGTCGTCGAGGAAGAGCGCGTCGTCGAGGAGCACGAGCACAAGCACCCGTAGCGCTGGAGGCCTCTCTCGGCGGTATTCTCCCGGGGGCGCACTTCTCTGGATACCCGCCGGGAGGTCCTTCTCTTGATCAGCATGGCCGCGCGCGACCGCGTGAAGCTCGCGATCGACCAGCTCGAGGAGCAGTTCCACGTCTTCGATGAGAAGGCGAACGACGACACGCTCGACTCGTATGAGGCGGCGCTGAACCGCGGCAAAGCGATGGGCTTCCAAGAGGCCGCGCACTTCGTGAAGTCCGCGCTCCACGATATCGACGTCAAGAGCCTGTAGTGGAATGGGGTCGAGCGAGGAGCGGGTCGCTACGCGCCCAGGGGCCCCTACCCCTGTCCGCGACGAGCGAGTCAGCCAGTCTTGAGCGCGTCTCCTCGGCGAAGCCGAGAGATTGAGCATGATCACGGCCGTCGTTCTCATTACCGCCGAGCGAGGGGCGCTGCCCAAGCTCGGCGAAACACTCGCGGCTGTGGCTGGCGTCTCCGAGGTCTACTCGGTCACCGGTGACATCGATTTCGTGGCGATCGTGCGTGCGCGCGAACACGAGGAGCTCGCCGACATCGTGACGCGCCGCATCGCGCAGGTGCCCGGCGTCGCGCGGACGCTGACCCACGTGGCGTTCAAGGCGTATTCGCGCCACGATCTCGAGTCGATGTTCGCCGTCGGAGCGGACAAACCCTGATCGCGCGAATCTGGAGCGCTGCGAGCGGACCGCAGCGCCTTCTCATCCTGGCCGGCACGGTCCTGATCGCGAGCGGCCTCTTTCACGTCGGCGTCTACCTGCTTCTCGATGGTGGCTGGGAGGGGCCGGTGAGTTGGCGGAAGCCGATCGAGTTCGGCATCTCCGGCGGTCTCACCGCCCTCTCACTGGCCGCCGTGATGGCGCGTCTCCCGCGCACCGGGTGGCTCGCCTGGCCCTGCGCGGTCGCCGTTTCGCTCTTTCTCCCTGAGACCGCGCTCATCGATTTGCAGCGCTGGCGGGGAGTTCCCTCGCACTTCAACCACGACACCTCGTTCGACGTGGCCGTATTCGACCTGATGGGCATCCTCGTGCTCATCGTCGCTCTCGGGATCATCGTGATGACGGTGTGGACGTTAATCTCGCTTCGCGGTCCTGGCAGCAGCACCCTCGCCATCCGCGCCGGCATGGTCTTCCTGGTGATCGGGCAGGTGCTCGGCTTCGCGATAGTGACCAATGGGCTGGGGGTCGATGACCTCTCTCGCGCGAGCATCTTTGGCGCAGCCGGCGAGATGAAGGTGCCGCACGCGGTCGCGCTCCACGGCCTACAGGCGCTGGGGTTGCTCGCGCTGGTCCTCGAACAGACGCGTCTTTCGGAGTCGCGGCGAACGTGGCTCGTCGTGCTGGGCGTCGCCGGCTACACGCTCGCTTTGATCGTGGCCACGATCCAGACCTTTGGCGGCCGAGCGCCCCTCGACCTCACGCCGCTCGCGGTGGTCGGCGCGGGTTTAGCGCTGCTCATGCTCGCGGTCGCGTATGTCCTGGGCCTGCGCGCGGCGCAGGCGGCACGCGCCATCGGAAGCATGCCCGCCAACTAGACTCGCTTCGATGCAGGCCGTCGTCATGGCCGGCGGCGAGGGGAGCCGCCTCCGTCCGCTGACGATCAACCGCCCCAAGCCGATGGTGCCCATCGTGGACAAGCCATGTCTGGGGCACATCTTCGAGCTCCTGAGGCGCCACGGCATCGAGGACTCCTTCGTGACCCTTCAGTACCTCGCCTCGGTGATCCAGGACAGCTACGGCGACGGCGGTGCGATCGGCATGCGCCTGCGCTACAGCATCGAAGAGACCCCGCTCGGGACCGGCGGCTCCGTGCGGCAGCTCTACCAGGATCTGGAGGGGACGTTCCTAGTCATCTCAGGCGACGCGCTCACGGACATCGACCTCACGAAGGTCGTTGCGTTCCATCGCGACCGCGGTGCGGCCGTCACGCTGACTCTCGTGCACGTGCCCAATCCCCTCGAGTACGGCGTCGTCATCACCGATCCTGATGGCAAGATCACGAAGTTCCTCGAGAAACCCTCGTGGGGCGAGGTCTTCAGCGATACGATCAACACCGGCATCTACGTCATCGAGCCGCGCGTACTCGAGCGTTTCGCCGCTGGCGAGGTGTTCGACTTCAGCAAGGATCTCTTCCCGCGGCTGCTCGCTGAGGGCGAACCCCTCTTTGGATACATCGCCGACGGGTACTGGACGGACATCGGATCGATCGGCGAATACGCGCGCGCGAACGCCGATCTGCTGCGCGGCAAAGTGAAGTGTGAGGCGCTCGGCAACGAGCTCTTGCCGGGCGTGTGGACCGCCGGCGAGGTGGATATCAACGAGTCCGCGAGGCTCACCGGTCCGATCTATCTCGGCGAGGGAGTGAAGATCGGACCGCACGTCGAGATCATGGGCCCGACGGTCCTGCGCGATTACGTGTCGGTGGACGTGGGAGCGATCGTCGACAGCTCGATCGTCTGGCGGAACACATACATCGGCGAGCGCTCCGAGCTGCACGGCGCGATCGTCGGCCGCCAGTGCGCGCTCAAGTCACGGGTGGTGCTCGAAGAGGGGAGTGTCATCGGCGATCACTCGGTCGTGAACGATCACGCGCGCGTCCGTGCGCAGGTCAAGGTCTGGCCCGATAAGCAGATCGAGTCCGGAGCAGTGGTCAGCGCGAGCCTTATCTGGGGTGCCCAGGGTCGCCGCGCTCTCTTCGGCCGCTTCGGGGTCACGGGTATCGTCAACATCGACCTGACCCCCGAGTTCGTCGCACGGCTCGGAGCCGCCTATGCGTCCACGTTGCCGCGGGGCGCCACGATCACCATGAATCGCGACCAGCACCGCTCGAGCCGGATGCTGAAACGAGGACTCATGAGCGGGATCGTGAGCGCGGGCGTCCACGTCGCTGACCTGTCGCAGGCACCGCTCCCCATAGGCCGGTTCCACACCCGGCGCATCGGCGCGGCCGGCGGCGTGCACGTGCGCGTCTCGCCGTTCGATGCGCGCGTCTGCGACGTGAAGTTCTTCGACAAACAGGCGCTCGACATGGACAAGGCGCAAGAGCGAAAGGTCGAGACGATCTTCTTTCGCGAGGACCTCCGACGCGTCTCGTTCGAGGACGTCGGACGCATCTTCGAGTCGCCACGCGTCGGCGAGGCCTACAGCGATGCGTTTCTCGCGGAGGTCGCGCGGCGAAAGGAGATCGCTGAGGCGAAACCGAAGATCGTCGTGAACTACTCGCACGGCACCGCCGCACAGTTCCTGCCACAGCTCCTCAACGCCCTGGGCGTCGAGGTCGTCGCGATCAACGGCGTCGTGTCCGAGAACGTCGGCTCACGATCGTTCGAAGAGTTCCAGGAGGAGCTGCGTCAGCTGGCGGTGCTGGTCCCGGCGCTCGGAGCCTCGCTCGGCGTGATCATCGACGCGGGTGGCGAGAAAGTCTTCGTGGTAGACGATCGCGGGCGGATAGCGAGCGATATGCATTTCCTGGCCGCGTTCGTCTCGCTCACGGTCCGGCTGGCGCCGGGGGTGGTCGCGGTGCCGGTCTACGCGCCCTCCTCGATCGAACACATCGTGGCGTCTTACGGCGGGCGCGTGCAGCGCGTGCGGGCGTCGGCCGAAGCGCAGATGAGCCTCGCAGCCCGCGAACACCCGCTCCTCGTCGGCGACGGCGTGGGCGGGTTCATCTTCCCGCGCTTCCACCCTTCATTCGACGGCCTGTTCGCGGCCGTGCGGCTGCTCGAGCTGCTCACCACTGCGAAAGAGACGCTCGCTGAGGTGATCGACGCGACGCCGCCGGCGCATGTCGCCCGTCTCCAGGTGGACTGCCCGTGGGAGCAGAAGGGGCGCGTCATGCGCATGCTGGCGCAGGATCCACGGACCGAGCGCACGCGCCAGGTCGACGGCGTGAAACATCAGAACGACGGCGAATGGGTTGTCGTGCTGCCGGACGCCGATCGTCCACTCTTCAACGTGTACGCGGAAGCGAACGACGACGAGCGGGCCTGGAAACTTGCGCACGAATACGCCGAGCGGCTCGAAAAGCTGCGCGCGAGTTGAGCGTCCGCATCGCGATCGCCCAGTGCAGCCCGGCCCTCGGTGCGGTACGGCGGAATCTGGCGATGCATGCGAGCTGGATCGCTCGCGCTCACGAGGCAGGGGCGCAGCTGGTCGTCTTTCCCGAGCTGTCGCTGACCGGCTACTACCTGAAGGACCTGGCCGCGGACGTCGCGTGCGGGGCGGATGATCCGCAGCTTGCGCCAATCGCCGACGCATCGCGCGAGATCGACATCTCTGCGGGCTTCGTCGAGCGCTCCGCCGACGCCAAGCTGCATATCGCGCAGGGGTACTGGTCCAAGGGCAAGCTCGTGCACGTGCACCGCAAGGTCTACCTGCCGACGTACGGCATCTTTGACGATGGCCGCTACTTCGGGCCGGGGGACCGTTTCGAGACGTTCGAATCCGTTGGTGGATCGACCGGCGTCGCGATCTGCGAGGACCTGTGGCACGTCTCGACGCCGTACCTCTACGCGGCGGCGGGCGCGGCGATGGTGCTCGCGCCATCGGCGAGTCCGGGTCGCGGCGTGGCCGAAGGAGGAGACCTCGGCACGGCCGAGTCGTGCCGCCTCATGGACCGTTTTTACGCGCAGTACCTCACGCTCTACGTCGTCTACGTGAACCGCGTCGGGCACGAGGACGGGATCGCGTTCTGGGGAGGGTCTGAGATCGTCGCGCCTGACGGCACCGTCGTCGCACGCGCGCCGGAGTTTGACGAGCACCTTCTCGTCGGCGAGATCGATCTGGATCTGGTGGCGCGGGAGCGCGCCCGCAACCCATTGCTACGCGACGAGCGTGAGGACATCGTTCTCCGCAACGTCGCAGGCCGTCTTGGTCTGCCGCTCGAGCGTCGTGACTGAGGTCCTTTCGAGGACCGGCGTCATCCGGCCGGATCCGAAAGACCCGTCGGCCTTGCGGATCGACGAGGTGCTCGTTCGCAAGATGCTCGTCCTGTTCATCCGCGACGAGACCTCGAAAGCGCGCCTGAAGCGGGCGGTCGTGGGCGTTTCCGGTGGAGTCGACAGCGCTGTGTCGGCCGCGCTCGCGAGCGAGGCGCTCGGGCCCGAGCATGTCATGGGTCTCTTCACCCCATACCGGCATTCGAGCGCGGACTCGCGACGGCACGCACGCGCCATTTCCAAGAAGTTCGGCTTCACGCTCGAGGAGGTTCCGATCACCGCGCAGGTGGATGCGTACTTCCGTGCCGCGCCGGTCGACGAGAGCGACCCGCGGATCCGGATTCGCATGGGGAACAAGATGGCCCGCGAGCGCAAGAGCATCGAATACGACCGCTCGTGGCCCGACGGGATCGTCGTCGGCACGAGCAACAAGACCGAGCTGCTCCTCGGCTACGGTACGCAATTCGGCGACATGGCCTGCGGGATCAACCCGGTCGGTGACCTGTACAAGACCCAGCTGCGCGAGCTCGCATTGCATCTCGGCGTTCCCGAAGAGATCGTGCGCAAAGCACCGACCGCCGAGCTCTGGGAAGGGCAGACCGACGAAGGAGAACTCGGCTTCACCTACGCCGACGCCGATCTCGTCCTCTATCACATGGTCGACCGCCGCCTGCGCCCTTCAGAGCTGATCGCCGCCGGTTTCGATGCCGCCCTCGTGACAAAGATCCGGGAGATGGTTCGCAAGAACCATTACAAGCGCGTCATGCCGCTCATCGCCAAAGTCAGCCTCCGCACGGTCGGCCACGACTTCCTCTATCCCCGCGATTGGGAAGCCGACTGACCTTCGAGTCGCCGGCCGGCCCGACCGAAACCCTCTCAACGCGGCGGTATCCCCAGCCTCCGTCGGCTGGGGACCCCTCCGCCGCGCGGGGGCCCTCGGTCGGGCCGGCCTCTCTCCGACTCGGGCTCGGCTATGGATTCGCTCTCGCCGCCGCGGCATCCTTCGGCATCGGAGGAGTCATCGCGAAGGCCGCATTCAATGCCCTTGCACCCTCGACTCTCGCTGAATTTCGCGTCTTCTTTGCGTTCTTCATCTTCCTTGGACTCTTCCTGGCCTTCCGTCGCGATGAGCTCCGCATACGACGGTCCGACCTTCCGATCTTCGCTCTCTTCGGCATCGTTGGGCTGGCGGGAGTCTCGCTCGTGTATTACGAGGCGATCAGGCGGATCCCGGTCGGGGTCGCCCTCGTCATCGAGTACACGGGGCCGCTCCTCCTCCTGGCCTACGCACGGCTTCGGGGGCGCACCGTCGGCGGACGGCTCTGGATCGCGGCCGCGCTCGCGGTCGTGGGCTGCTTCTTCGCGGCGGGCGCGTACGACGCCGGGCTGCGCCAGCTCAACGGCCTCGGCCTGGCGCTTGCCGCGGCGGACGCATTCTTCTTCGCTCTCTATTTCGCGCTCGCCGAACGGCTCGGTACGCGCTACACGACGCCGGCGCTTCTTGTGTGGGGCTTTGGGTTCGCGCTGCTGGGCTGGAGCATCGTTCGCGCACCGTGGACCCTCCCGTGGACGACGACACCGGCCGACGTCTACGTGCAGATCGCCGAGGTCGTCGTGATCGCGACCCTGATTCCCTTCGCATTGACGTTGGCCGCTGTCCGGCTCATCCCGGCCGCGCGCGTCGGGCTCACCGCGACGTTCGAACCGGTCGTCGCGGCGGTCGCCGCGTGGGTCGTGCTCTCGGAGCGTCTCGAGCCGCCACAGATCCTCGGCGGGATCGTCGTGCTGGTCGCGATCGCGACCGCCCAGAGCCTCCGCCCCACAGCGGGAAGCGTCTGATCAGACGAGCGCCGCGCGAAGCTTCGCCGCGACAGCCTCGGCTTCACCTTCCCCGTAACTTCGTCTGATCCAGAGCATCGGCCCCGTGCTCGGCGAGAACAGACGATCGCCCTTCCGCCGCGGGACGGCATGCGCATGCACATGCGGCACGCTTTGGCTGATCCGCGTGTTGATCGCCACGAGTGACCCCTCCGCGCCGAGCGCCGGCGAAAACGCCCGCGAAAGCTTTTGCACGACGCCGAAGAAGGGCGCGAGCAGGTCAGCGGGCAGGTCTTCGAGGGTCTCGATGTGACGCCGCGGGATCACCAGGGTGTGCCCGGGAACGAGCGGCGCCCGGTCTAGCAGCGCCACCACGCTGTTATCGCTGTAGACCTCGATGTGGGGCGCGCCGTTCACGATGGCGCAGAAGGCACAGCCGGCGATGCGCAAAGCCTACTTCGAGCATCATCGAGGGGTTAGGAGCGCGACGGATGATCCAGCAGCTGCGAATCTACGAGATCTACGAGCACAACAAAACCGCCTTCCACGCACGCTTTCGCGATCACGCGATGCGCATCATGAAGCGCTATGGCTTCGACTTTGTCTTCCTCTGGGAGGCGAGGGCCGACCATCGAACCGAGTTCGTGTATCTACTGGCGTGGCCGGACCTCGCAACGAAGGAGGCCGCTTGGCGTGGATTCGTGGCGGACGAGGAGTGGAAGGAGATCAAGCGCGTGACGAACGCCGCGCACGGCGATCTCGTTGGCCAGATCGAGGACCGAGTGCTGACGCCAGCCCCGTACTCTCCGGTACCGTCCCGATGAGCGCGTTTACGGACGCCGAGATCGCCTACCTCTCCGGACAGCGGCTCGGCCGTCTCGCGACGGTCGGCCCAACGGGTCAGCCGCACGTCGTTCCGGTCGGCTTCCGCTACAACCCGGAGCACGACACGATCGACATCGGCGGGCATGACTTTGCGAAACGCAAGAAGTTCACTGATGTACGAGCCAACCCTAAGGTCGCTTTCGTCGTCGACGATCTCGCGTCCGTATCGCCGTGGCGACCGCGGGGCATCGAGATCCGCGGGAAGGCGGAGATCCTGCCCAGCGGCGGCGAGCGGTTCGGTCCGGGGTACGACCTTGAGATCTTCCGCGTGCGGCCGAGGCGCATCGTCAGCTGGGGGATCGAGCCCACGCGCCGCGCGGTGACGGTCCCGCGATAGGCAAGCTCTATCTCATCGCGACCCCCATCGGGAACCTTGAGGACGTCTCGCTGCGCGCGCTCCGCATCCTTCAGGAGGCTCACATGGTGGCGTGCGAGGACACGCGCCATACGCAGCTCCTGCTCCGCAAGCACAACATCCGCGCGAAGCACCTGACGAGCTACACCGAGTTCAATCACCGCCGCAAATCCGCCGAGCTCGTCGGACAGATGGACCGGGGCTGGGATGTCGCGCTGGTGTCCGATGCCGGCACGCCCGCACTGTCGGACCCGGGCGAGCAGCTCGTCGCCGCCGCGATCGCCGCCGGGCACGAGGTCGTTCCCGTGCCGGGACCGGCGGCCGTGATCGCGGCCCTGGTCGCGTCCGGGTTGCCGACTCGCGAGTTCACGTTCGTGGGGTTTCCCGAAAAGAAGAGCGGCGCCAGACGCAAAGAGCTCGCCAGGCTTCTCGCCGAGGAGCGCACGCTGGTGATCTACGAGAGCCCGTTCCGCTTGGCTGATCTGCTGGTGGATCTCGCCGCGGTCTCGCCTGACGCGCGTGTCGCAGTCGCGCGCGAGATGACGAAGGTGCACGAGGAGATCGTGCGAGGAACGGCGTCCGCCCTCGCAGCGCACTATGCTTCCGTGCGCCCGAAAGGCGAGATCACCGTGGTCGTGGCACCGGCCAACGATGCAGGGGGGCGCGTGTTTGGGGAGCGGGAGCCAGGACCGTAGCGTTGACGTCCTCGTAGAGATCCCGCGCGGCTCGCGCCAAAAATACGAGCTCGATCAGAAGACCGGCCGGATCCGGCTGGATCGCGTGCTGTTCTCGTCGGTGCACTATCCCGCCGACTACGGATTCATCATGGACACGCTCGGCGGGGACGGCGATCCGCTCGATGCCCTCGTCGTCGTCGAGGAGCCCACGTTCCCGGGCTGCGTCGTGCCGGCGCGGCCGATCGGCACGCTGTTCATGAGCGACGAGCACGGGGACGACGAGAAGATCCTGACGGTCCCGGTCGGCGACCCGCGCTTCGACGAAGTCCGCCAGCTCAACGATCTGGCCAAGCACTGGCTGCGCGAGATCGAGACCTTTTTCGCTACCTACAAGGAGCTCGAGAGCAAGAAGGCCGCGGATGTGAAAGGGTGGCACGATGCGGATGTCGCATGGCGGTTGATCGAGGACGCCCGGTCGCGCGCGGTCGCACGGCGATGAACCGCGAGTACCGCAAGTGGTGGAGTCCCGCGCTGGGCCGCGACATGGAGCTGCTCGTCTTCGGCGACAAAGGAACACCGGTGCTCGTCTTCCCGACCTCGATGGGGCGCTTCTATCAATGGGAGGACTTCGGCCTGGTCGGGCACATGGCGCCGCGGGTCGAAGCGGGCTGGCTCCAGCTCTGGTGCGTCGATTCGGTCGACGGCGAGAGCTTCTATAACCGGACGGCGTCGCCGCAGGATCGGGCGCGGCGACATCTGGCTTACGAGCGCTACCTCGTCGATGAGGTCCTACCGGCCATCCGTGCGGCGAATCCGGTCGACTATCTGATCGTGACCGGGACATCGTTCGGTGCATTTCATGCTCTGGCATTCGTCACACGCCGGCCGGGGATCGCACGCAAGGCCGTCGGCATGTCCGGCGCGTACGACGCCGCCCGCTGGCTCGACGGCGACCGAAGCGGCGACGCGTATTTCGTGAACCCGCTCGCGTTTCTGCCGAATCTCCACGACGATCGGTATCTCGCGCCTCTTCGCGAGACCGAGATCGTCATCGCGACCGGCCGCGATGATCCGAGCGTCGATGAGTCCAAGCGTC
>VBIL01000026.1 GCA_005879975.1 Chloroflexota bacterium | reverse complement strand
ACCGAGCAGGATATTTCGCGTTCCTCGCGGTCCTCGCGGTCCTCCTCTTCACGCTCGCCTCCTGTGGCGGCACCGCCGCACCTGCTTCGTCGACTCCGACGTCTTCCCCGGCTTCGCACTATCCCCTCACGGTCACCGACGACCGAGGAAAGTCTGTGACGCTCGCATCACCCCCAAGCCGGGTCGTTTCGCTCGCACCGAGTGCCACCGAGATCGTCTTCGCGCTGGGCGCGGGCGATCGCCTCGTCGCCACCGACGACTTCTCGGACTTCCCCGCCGAGGCAAAGGCGTTGCCGAAGCTGGGTGGGATCCGAACGAGCCCCGAGAAGATCGTGGCGCTCAAGCCCGATCTCGTCCTCGCGATCAGCTCCGGCAACCTGCCCGCGCAGCTCGATGCCCTGGGCCAGCCGCTCTTCATCTTCGATCCGAACGACCTCGACGGCGTCTACAAGAACATCGTCGCCGTCGGGAACCTTGTGGACCAGGCGCCCCGCGCTCAGCAAATCGTCGCGGACATGCGCTCGCGCATCGGTGCGATCGCCGAGAAGGCAAAACAGGCGAAGACAAAGCCGCGGGTGCTGCACGAGGTCGACTCGACGGACCCGACACGCATCTTCGTGGCTGGGCCGCGTAACTTTATCGACTCGATGATCGCGATCTGCGGCGGCTCCAACGTCGCCGCCGATGCCGCGACGAAGTTTCCGACCTTCTCGGCTGAGCAGATCGTCGCGCGGGCCCCCGAGATCATCGTGCTCGCTGACTACCGTTTTGGCGCGACGCCCGATATGGTCCGCGCGCGTCCAGGCTGGTCGGCGATCCCCGCCGTCCGTGAGGGCGCCATCTACCCGATCGACGACGACCTTGTGAGCCGGCCCGGTCCGCGGCTTGTTCTGGGGTTTGAGGCCTACGCGAAGATCGTGCATCCGGAGCTCTTCGGACAGCCGTGAGCGATCAGGCCGTGGCCAAGCCGCGCCGCAAAGGCCTCGTCATCGTGTTCACCGGGAACGGCAAGGGGAAGACGACGGCGGCAATGGGCCTCGCCCTCCGGGCGGCTGGGAACCGCATGCGGGTCCGGGTCATTCAGTTCATCAAGGGGACATGGAAGACCGGCGAGGTCGAGGCGGTGAAGCCGCTCGCGCCGTTCTTCGAGATCATTCGGGCCGGCCGCGGCTTCACGGTGGAGCGCCTGCGCGACCCGCGAATCCCCATGGAGGATCACGTCGCCGCCGCGCAGGCGGGCCTTGCCGAGGCGCGCGCTGCCATAACGTCCGGCGACCTCGACGTGGTCGTCCTCGATGAGATCCTCGGCGCGATCAAGGCCGAGCTGGTCGCGCTCGATCAGGTCCTCGAGCTCATCGCTCGGAAGCCCGAGATGCTGCACCTGGTTCTCACCGGTCGCGATGCGCCTCCAGCGCTCATCGACCGTGCCGATCTCGTGACCGAGATGCGACTCGTCAAGCATCCATTCGAGCGGGGGATCATCGCCCAGCGCGGCGTCGAGTTCTGAGTGCGCGCCCATTTTGTGGCGCCGTTGCTGGCGCTGAGCTTCCTGACCGTGGCGCCGCTCCGCGCGGAAGCGGTCCCACCGAGCGCGTTCCCGCGCTCGCTGGCCTACTTTCCTGCGGTCGGCCTGTTGATCGGAGCGTTCGTCGCGGTCGCTGACGCGCTCGGCGCGCTCGTGTTTCCGGTGAGTGTCGTCGCGGCTCTCGACCTCGCCGTGCTCGCTCTCTGCACTGGTGGTCTCCATTTGGACGGGCTTGCCGACACGATCGACGGGCTCCTCGTTCGCGGCGATCGAGAACGGCGACTCGCCATCATGCACGCGGGAACGATCGGCGCGTTCGCGGCGGCGGGTCTCTCCATCGCGCTCCTTACGGAATATGGCGCACTCGTGTCCTTGGCCTCCCGCGACAGAGCGCTGGCGCTCGTTGTCGGAACGGTGCTCGCTCGGTGGGCCATGGTGCTGGCGCTGTGGAGGTTCCCGTACGCACGCGTCGCGGGCGCCGGCGCCGCGTTCAAGCGCGACCTCGGCTGGCGCGAGGTCGTGGTCGCCGCGACGGGGACCGCGCTCGTCGTTCTCACCGCGGGCGCGCGCGCCGCCGCCGCGGCCGCCGTCTCCGTTGCGGCGACGATCGTCCTCGGAAGGTCGGCGGAGTCGCGGCTCGGTGGTCTCACCGGAGATGTTTACGGCGCCTGCGGAGAGCTCACGTTCCTGGGGACGCTCGTCGTCTGGAGCATCGCTCCGCGATGATCTCGAGTGCCCCGATGCTCTGGCTCAGTGCCCTCGCCATCGACCTCGCGTTCGGCGAGCCCCCGCGCGCCCTCCATCCCGTGGTCCTGATGGGGTGGGCGATCGGCACGCTCGAGCGCGCGGCTCCGCGCGACGATCGCCCGGCCCGCGCCTTCGGTGCGTTAGTCGTCGGTCTCCCGACGATCGGCGCCTACGTCATCGGCACGTTCCTCGACGGTCAGCGGTGGTCCCCGGTCCGGACCGCGCTCTCCGTCTTCATCCTGAAGAGCACGTTCGCGCTCCGTGAGCTCGTCGGCGCCGCCGCCCGCGTGGAGCGGGCGCTCGCCGCCGACGCGGTAGATCTGGCGCGCGACGAGCTTCGTTCGCTAGTGAGTCGGCCCACAGAAGAGCTGGCGGCGCACCAGATCGCCTCGGCGGCGATCGAATCGCTCGCAGAGAACCTTGCCGACTCGTACATCGGACCGCTCCTCTTCTATCGGTTCGGCGGGATCGGAGCGGCGATCGCCTACCGTGTGGTGAACACGGCCGACGCGATGATCGGTTATCGGGGGCGCTACGAGCACCTCGGCAAGGCCGCCGCACGTGCGGACGATGCCGCGAACTACGTTCCCTCGCGCCTCTCGGCGCTGGCGGTAGTGACCGCGGCGCCTTTCGTATGTGCGGATGCGCACGGCGCGTGGCAGGTCGCGCGGAACGACCACGGGCGCACTGCGAGTCCCAACGCGGGCTGGCCGATGGCGGCGGCCGCGGGTGCGCTCGGACTACGCCTCGAGAAACCCCGCCACTACGCTCTCGGGGACGGCGCCGCGCCGTCCGCGCGTGACATCCGCCGTGCGCGCCGGCTTGTTATGGCCGCCGCGGTCCTCGTGACCGCGGCCGTGCTCGCGACCTACCCCGGAGCGCGTCGATGAGCGCGGTCGAGCACGGTGGCGCCGCACGCGGCTGGTTGGAGCTCAGTGCGAATCTGAACCCGTGCGGTCCGCCGGATGTGGTCGAGGAGGCGGTCGCCGGCGCGGGCTGGTCGGCATACGCGGACCTCGAGACCGCTGAACCCGAGCAGAGACTTGCGGCCGACGCGCATGTCGACGCGAGCTGCGTTCTTCTGACCGCCGGCGCCACCGAGGGGCTGCGGCTCGTTGCGCACGTTTTCATCGGGTCGGGCGACCGGGCTGTCGTGCTCGGCCCTACTTACGGCGAGTACGCGCGGCTCGCGGGCCTTCGCAACGCGACGGTGCGTGAGATCCGCGCGTCCGCGCCTGAATTCGCCCCACCGATCGGCGCGCTGCTCGAGGCTGTCGTCACCGAACGTCCTGCTGTGGCTTTCATCTGCGACCCGAACAACCCGACCGGCGCTGTCCTCGAAAGGAGCGAGCTGCTGCGCATCCGCGACGCGGTACGCGCGGCCACGGTGCTGGTCGTGGACCAGTCGTTCGGGTCCTTCGCCCCTGAGAGCGTCGCTGCACCGGAACTGATTGACGACCCACAGGTCGTGCTCGTTCGCTCACTCACCAAAGTGCTCGCGTCGCCCGGGCTCCGCCTTGGGTACGTCCTTGCGCATCCGGCAACGATCGCGGCCCTCCGCGCCGTCCGCGATCCGTGGTCGGTCAGCGCTCACGCGTGCGCGACCGCACGGGTGGCGTCGTGGCGGCTCAGCCCGGCCGCGCTCGTGACGATCTCGACTTGGAGGACGCGGCTCTCCGACTCACTGTGCGAGCTCGGATTCGGGCCGGTCCCGAGCGCGGCGCCGTTCCTGCTCGTCCACGTTGGAAGCCGTGCCGAGCAAATCGTCCGCTCGCTCGGCGAGCGGCGCATCGCCGTCCGCTGGTGTGCGAGCTTCGGCCTGCCCGATCACGTGCGGATCGCGGTCCGCCCCCCGACGGAGCAAGACCTCCTCATCGCCGCGCTCCGCGCCCTCCAGGCAGACCTTCGCACGTGAAGGCCCTCGCCCGATGTGTGATGGTGCAGGGGACCGCTTCGTCCGTCGGGAAGAGCGTAATCGCGACCGCGCTCTGTCGCGTACTCCGCGATGCCGGCTGGCGCGTCGCTCCCTTCAAGGGGCAGAACATGTCGCTGAACGCCGCGGCGACTCCCTCCGGTGCGGAGATCGGCCGCGCTCAGGCGGCGCAGGCGGAGGCGGCTGGCGCGACCCCGCGTGCCGAGATGAATCCGGTGCTCCTCAAGCCAGAGGGCGACGGCCGCAGCCAGGTCGTCGTGATGGGCCGATCCCGTGGGAGCGTCGCTGCACGCGACTACTGGACGACGAGAGGCGAGCTCTGGCCGGTCGTGTCCGGCGCGCTCCGGACGCTTCGCCGCGAGTTCGACGTCGTGGTCATCGAGGGAGCAGGGAGCCCCGTTGAGATCAATCTGCGCGACGGCGATCTCGCGAACATGCGCGTCGCCCGCGCCGGCCGCGCGAGCGTGCTGCTCGTCGCGGACATCGAGCGCGGCGGTGTCTTCGCTCAGGTCCTCGGGACACTCGGTCTGCTGCGACCTTGCGAGCGCGCCCTGGTCCGTGGCCTCCTGGTGAACAAGTTCCGCGGCGATCCCTCTCTGTTCGCGAGTGGCGTGGTGGCGCTCCGCCGTAGGTCGGGAGTCCCGGTTCTCGGGGTTCTTCCGTTCGCGGAAAACCTCGGTGTGCCGCCGGAGGATTCGCTATCACTCGACGAGCCATCACGTGACGGCGGTCTGGACGTGTGCGTCGTCCGTTACCCGTTGACAAGCAACTTCGATGATTTCGCGCCGCTCGCGGCCGCGGGCGCGCGCGTGCGTTACGTCCGCGATCCCGCCGCGATCGGCGCCCCCGACCTCCTGGTGCTGCCGGGCAGCAAAGCGACGATCGCGGATCTCGAGTGGGTTCGAGCCAGTGGCATCGGTGCGCGACTCCGCGCGCTTGCCGATGCTGGCGTGCCCGTCCTGGGTATCTGCGGTGGATTTCAGATGCTCGGTGACGAGCTGCGCGACCCAATCGGGATCGAGGGGTCTCGCGGACGCGTTCGCGGACTGGGGCTGCTGCGGACTCGGACCACGTTCGGCCCACGGAAGAGGACCGAGCAGGTCACTGGCCGCGTGCGCTCTGGGGGGTTTGCGAAGCTGGAGGGGATCGAACTCGGCGGGTACGAGCTTCATCTCGGCGACACGGAGAGAAATGGAAGCGCGCCGTTCGCGGATCTCACCCGCTCGGCCGGCGGCGAGCGGGTGGTTGACGGCGCTGTCAGCGCCGACGGACGCGTCATCGGGACGTACGTGCATGGTCTCTTCGCGAGCATCAGCCTGCGCGAAACCATGCTCCGCGCCCTCGCCCGCCGGCGCGGGGTCACGTTCGTGCCACGCGGCCTGCCCAGCGATCCCTACGCCGACCTCGCCGCATGGTTCCGAGCCTCGGTCGACATCACCAAGCTGCTCCAGGCCGTAGGGCTGGGACCTCGTGGCTGAGCTCCACTTCGTGCTCGGGGGGGCGGCGAGCGGGAAGAGCCGGTACGCGGTTGCGCGGGCGGCCGTTCTCGGGCGCGGTCTCGTTACGTTCATCGCCACCGCGAAGGCGGGCGATCCTGAGCTCGATCTGCGGATCGCGGCTCACCGCCGTGAGCGCCCGCCGGGCTGGGCGACGGTCGAAGCGGACGAGGACCTAGCGATGACCGTCAGCAACTGCGAACGAGAGCACGTCCTGCTCATCGATTCGCTCACGCTCTGGGTCGCGGCCCGCCCGACCGGCGCCGGGGCCGAGGATGCGTGGACCGCCGTCGAGGAGGTGATCGCACATCGATTGCCGCCGGTCGTGCTGGTCAGCGACGAGGTCGGCTTGGGGGTCGTTCCGGATACGCCTATGGGTCGTCGCTTTCGCGATGAGCTTGGCCGCGTGAACCAGCGCGTCGCACACGGCGCGACTACGGCGGTCCTTGTCGTCGCCGGCGTCCCGCTTCCGATCGCGTCGGCGCGCCCGTGACGACCCGGTTCGGCATCGCGGTCCTCGTCGTCGCGTTGCTGGGGAGCTCGGCCGCGGCCATCCTCATCGGCGCAGTCGCGCTCTCTCCGGGTGAGGTGTGGTCCGCGCTCTGGGGCGGCACGAACGACACCAACGGCACCATCGTGCGTGACCTCCGCGTGCCGCGCGTCGTCGCGGCGGCGCTGATCGGCGGCGCGCTGGGGGTGGCGGGAGCGCTTTTGCAAGGGCTGTTGCGCAACCCACTCGCGGATCCGTACGTCACCGGCACTTCGGCCGGCGCGTCACTCGCCGCGGTCCTAGCGATCGCGCTCGGAGGCGTGACCCTGCCGGCGGTACTTCCGCTCGCCGCGTTCGTCGGTGCGATCGCCGCCGCGACCGTCGTCTGGCGGCTCGCGTCGTTGGGCGGGCGTACGACGGTCCTCACCGTCCTCCTTGCGGGTGTGATCCTCTCGTCGTTCGCGGCCGGGATCGTGACGTTACTTCTCGTCGCGAGTGACCGTTTGGCGCTCCGTCTCCGCGCGGTGCTCGGGTGGCTCCTCGGCGGCGTCTCCGTGACCGATCGCGCCGAGCTGCTTACGGCAGCCGTGATCGTTGGTGCGGCGACCGTCGTGGCGATCGCGCTCGCCCGGCGCCTGGACGCGTTCGCGTTCGGCGAGGAGACGGCTGCAACCCTGGGCATCGATGTCGAGCGGACGACTCTTGCCGTGCTCGGCGTGACGGCGCTGCTCACCGGAGCCGCGGTCGCGCTCGGTGGCGTCATCGGCTTCGTCGGGCTCATCGTGCCGCATGCCTTGCGGCCGTTCTTCGGCGCGCCTCACGCGCGCCTGGTACCAGCTTGTTTCTTGCTGGGTGCCACGACGCTCGTGATCGCGGACATCGCCGCGAGAGTCGTACTCGCACCCGCGGAGTTGCCGGTCGGAGTGATCACGGGCCTGGTCGGGGGCCCTTTCTTCCTCGTGTTGCTCCTGCGCGAGCGGCGCCGGGTGATCGTATGAGCGTGCTGTCGGCGACCGGCATCGTTGCCGGATACGGCGATCGGACGGTTCTCCAAGGTATCGACCTGTCGATCAGTGGAGGGGAAGTTGTTGCGGTCGTGGGACCGAACGGGGCGGGGAAGTCGACCCTGCTTCGCGTCCTTGCGGGTCTGCTGCAGCCGCGGCGCGGGTCGGTCTCGCTCGACGGCCGTCCGCTCAGCGCTTTCCGGCGGATCGAGCTTGCGCGAAGGATCGCCGTAGTGCCCCAGGTCTTCGAGACGCTCTTCCCGTTCACGGTGCGCGAGGTCGTCGGCCTCGGGCGCACCGCGCGGATCCCGCTATTCGGTCGAGTTGGCCGCGCCGACGCGGCCGCGGTGGACGCTGCCCTCGGCGATCTCGAGATGGCCGCCCTCGCGGACCGTCGGGTCGACGAGCTGTCCGGTGGCGAGCGTCAGCGGGCCGTCATCGCAATGGCGCTCGCCCAGGAGGCCGATGTCCTCCTTCTTGACGAACCGACAGCCCACCTCGATCCAGCCCATCAGCTGGCGACGCTCGACTTCATCCGGTCGCTCGCCGCGCGCCGGGGCTTTCTCGTCTGTGCCGTCCTCCACGACCTGAACCTCGCGTCGACGCTCGCTACCCGTTTGGTGGTTCTCTCCGCCGGACGCGCGTTGCGCGATGGAGCGCCTTCCGACGTGTTGCGGCCCGACCTGGTCGCTTCGGTTTTCGGGGACCGTCTCGCAGTGATCGAGCACGCTGGCCACCCAGCGGTATTGCCGCTCCCCCAGAGACTCAGGTCCTCTGAGCGCGATGCGCACGCGAGGTCGCCGCGCGACTAGGCTCGGATCGTGCTCATTTCCCGCGCGCGGCGATCCGAGCTTCGCGCGCCGCCCGCCGCGCCTCGCGGGTGTCGCCGCCGGCATCGCGCGCGTCAGCCGCGGCCGCCGCCGCAGCGGCGTCGGACTCCGTGATGAGCATCGACGCCTCAGTACGCGCGCGACGGCCCTGCGCGACCTGGAACCCGTAACGCAGGAACGTGTTGAAGATCCCCGCGACCGGCACAGCAAGGAACACGCCCCAGAACCCCGCAATACGTGAGCCGAGCAGGAGGGCCAGGAAAACGAAGATCGGGTGGATGCCGATCGCGTTCGACATGATGCGCGGGCCGATGACGTTGAGGACGATCTGCTGCAGCGCGATCGTGAGCGCGAGGACCCAGAAGAAGACGTCCGGTGCGCCGAGGAGCGCCACCGCGAGCACGGGTATCTCGGCGATGATCGGTCCGAAGAAAGGGATGATCATCGCGAGCCCGGAGAGCACCGCAAGCACGCCGGCGAACGGAACGCCGAGTGCGACCAGGATCGCCAGCGTGGCCACGCCATAGATGAGTCCGAGTAAGAGGGAGCCACGGATGAATCCGCCGAACGATCGGTCCGCGCTCTGGCGCAGAAGCTCCGCCTCGCTCTGCAGCTCCGGCGTCAGCCGTCGGAGAAACGCCTGCCACAGCTGATCGCCGTCGATCAGCATGAGGAAGGCGATGATGAGGACGAGCGTGAAGTTGAAGAGCACGGTCGCGGTCGCGGAGACGAAGCCCAGGGCGTCGGTCGCGATCGATCCTGCGAACGCCGAGAGCTTCGCGGGGATCTGGCTGTATAGGTCGGTCACGCTCACTGGTACGCCGGAGCCCTCAAGCCTCTGCTGCAACGCGAGGACCTCTCGCGCGGCGCGATCGCCGTATTCGGGCGCGCGGGTGACCAGATCGTTCAGCTGGCTGACGAGGCCCGGGACGGCAAGCGCGAGCGTGCCGGTGAGGACGATCGCGATCCCGATGTAGACGACGACGACCGAGAGTGCCCGGTTAAGCGGCGTCCGTTCGTCGATGCGGTTCACGAGCGGACCGAGAAGGAAAGACAGTGCCCATGCGGCGATGAAGATGAGGATGACGTCGGCGACCCGCGAGAGCGCCTCCGAGAGGTCGGCCAGGATCTGGAACGACGCAAGGATGATGAGCAGGATTGCGAGCGTCGTCAGCAGTTGACGCTCGCGCGCCGAGAGGTTCACGTGGGAATGGTACTGACGGCATACCATGCTCCTCCGTGCCGGCCGTGCCTTCGCTCATCGAGCGTTACGCCGCACACCTGCCGGTAACGGATCGAACACCCAGGCTCACCCTCGGCGAAGGCGCGACTCCGCTCGTCCGCGCCCGCGCGCTGGAACGCGAGACGGGCATTCCCGAGGTCTGGCTCAAAGTCGAAGGGCAGAATCCGACCGGCTCGTTCAAAGACCGCGGGATGGTCGTTGCCGTCGCCAAAGCTCTCGAAGCCGGAGCCCGGATGGTGCTCTGCGCTTCGACCGGGAACACCGCCGCCTCCGCCGCCGCGTACGCCGCTCGCGCGGGTCTGGGTTGCGCGGTCGTGCTGCCGGCAGGCCAGGTCGCCGCCGGCAAGCTCGCACAGGCGATCGCTCACGGCGCTCGCGTCGTCGCCGTCCGCGGCCCCTTCGACGCGGCTCTCGCGGTCGTACGTTCGCTCGCCGAGCAGGGTGAGGCGACGCTCGTGAACAGCGTGAATCCCGACCGGCTGGAGGGCCAGAAGACCGCCGCGTACGAGGTCTGCGAGGTGCTCGGCGATGCCCCGGACGCGCTTTTCATTCCGGTCGGGAATGCCGGCAACATCACCGCGTACTGGAAGGGGTTCGTCGAGGCGACGGCACTCGGTCTTGCCCGCCGGCGGCCGAAGATGTACGGCTATCAGGCAGAGGGGGCGGCGCCGATCGTCCGCGGAAGCCCCGTCGCCGAGCCGGAGACGGTCGCGACTGCCATCCGCGTGGGGAACCCGGCGTCGTGGAAGGGCGCGGTGGCGGCGCGCGACGAGTCGGGTGGTGCGATCGACGCCGTGAGCGATGGCGAGATCCTGGACGCGTATGGCTTCGTAGCGCGTTGCGAGGGTGTCTTCTGCGAGCCCGCGTCCGCCGCGGCGATCGCGGGCCTCCGAAGGCGCGCCCGCGATGGTGGACTCCGCGACCTCCGTCGCGTGGTCTGTGTCCTCACCGGCAACGGCATGAAGGACCCGGAGCGGGCACGTTCGCTCGCCGGTGCTATCGCGGAGGTCGAGGCCACACCGGATGCGGTCCGCCGTGCGTTGAGGTCGTAGCAGTGGGGGAGCTCCGCGTGCGTGTGCCCGCGTCGAGCGCGAATCTCGGCCCCGGCTTCGACTCGTTCGCGATCGCCCTCCCTCTTCTCGCCGAATACGAGCTGCGCCCGGCGCGGAACTGGTCGGTCAATGTCGAGGGCGACGGCAGCGGCACTGAAAACGGCATCCCCAGCGGTGACGACAACCTTTTCGTCGTATCGGCGCGCGCGGCAGCGAAAGCAGCCGCCGAGACGCTCGGCGCCTATCACGTGACCCAGCGCTCGGCCATCCCCGTCGGTCGCGGCCTCGGCTCGAGCGCCGCGGCCATCGTGGGGGGCGTCGTCGCGGCGAACGCACTCATGGGCGATCCTCTCGACCGCCGGTCCCTGCTACGCGTGGCCAGTGAGGTAGAAGGCCACGCCGACAACGTGGCCGCCGCGCTCTACGGCGCGTTCACCGTCGCGCTTCCCGGTGACGACGGGCCGGTGGCCACGCGAATCGCGTTCCCGCGTTCGTGGCGTATCTGTCTGCTGATCCCTCGCGAGCCACTCGCCACCGAAACGGCGCGGGCGGTCCTTCCCGCGAGCGTTTCGCGAGCCGATGCCGTCTTCAATCTGGCGCACGCCGCCGCGCTCCTCGCGGCGGTGCTGCGGTCCGACGGCGCGCTCCTCTCGATCGCTATGGTCGACCGGCTGCACCAGCCGGCGCGCGCACACCTGGTGACCGGCCTCGCGGACATCATCGCCGCCGCCCGCGGCGCGGGCGCATTTGGCGCGGCGCTCTCTGGAGCTGGACCGAGCGTTGTCGCATTCGCGCCGGCACGACTCGCCGACCGAGTAGCCGCGGCGATGGAGGAGTCGGCCCAGGCCGTAGGCACGATGGCCCGGGGCCGCGTCGTGCGAGTACGCGCCGCCGGAGCTCAGGTCCACCGTTCGTGAGGGCGCTCGTCCTCGCGGTCGCTCTCCTCGGGAGCTCCTGCGTCGATCAACGCATCGTGGTCACGACGCCGACGCCCACCCCGGTGCGTACGTCGTCGAGTCCAACCGTCGTGCCGACGCCAACGGCGAGTCCCACCCCAACGCCAACACCGTCCCCGACCCCGCTCATCTCGGCGCGCGGCTTGATCGTCGTGCGCGAGCCACTCGCGAACGCGCGCGTCAAGAGCCCGCTCACGATCAGCGGCGACGCCAGCGTCTTCGAAGCGAACCTCGTCTGGCAGGTGACCGACACCGCCGGCCGCGTCCTCGCCGGCGGGATCACGACGGCGACGGCCGGCGCGCCCGCGCGCGGCACCTTCACTATCACGGCGACGTACACCGACCCGCCCTCGGACGCCATCGGCTTCGCGGAGGTCTTCACGCGCAGCCCGCGAGACGGCAACATCGACGAGATCGTCCGCGTCCCGATCATCCTCGCCGGGCGCTGATGCGCCTCGCGCTCCTCCGGGTCCCCGCGGTACGGAGCGCGCTCGAGCTCGAGCTTGGCCGCGCGATCGAGTACCACGCGTCGCTCGCGTCCACTCAGGACCGCGCGCGCGAGCTCGGCGGGTCGGGATCGGGGCCGCTCGTCGTCGTTGCCGACGAGCAAACCGCAGGGCGCGGGACTCACGGACGGTCGTGGCTCGCCCCCGCGGGCCAGGGACTCCTCGCGTCGTGGCTCTTTCGTCCCGCACCTGCCGAGCCCGCCCTCTTCGTGCTGCTGGCGGGTGTCGCGATGGCGCGCGCTCTTGACGGACTGGGTGTCACAGGTGCCCGCCTAAAATGGCCGAACGACGTAGAGGTCGGCCGCAACAAGGTCGCCGGCGCACTGGCCCACGCGACGACCGACGGGGAGGGTGGTTCGCTGGTGCTCGGTATCGGCGTGAACGTCCATCAACGTCGCGAGGACTTCGCGCCCGACCTGCGCGAGAGAGCGACGTCGCTTGCGCTCACGGGCCACACCGTGGATCGACTGGCGCTCCTCGTCCGTCTCACACGCGAGCTCGAGCGCGTGGCCGAACCGTCCGAGCGCGGTCTCGCGCTGGACGAATGGCGGAGGCGCGCGACGCTCCTCGGCCAACGCGTCGAGGTGCTCCGCGACGGCCGGACGGCGGCGCGCGGGATCGCGCGCGACATCGCGGACGACGGCGCGCTGATCGTGGGCGACGAGCGGATCGCCGCGGGCGAAGTGCGCCTCCAGTGAGTGACCGTTATGCGATCGTGATCGATGGCACGGCGTCCCTACCCCCCGGGATGGACCGCGAGCTCGACATCCGTCCGCTGCCGCTGCACGTCGACATCGGAAACGATTCGTACACGTCCGGCGTCGACCTGACCGCCGAGGAGTTCTACAAGAAGATCGCCGCTCCCGGCGTGAAACCGGGCACGTCGCAACCCTCGATGGGCGAATGCCGGGAGGTGTACGACACGCTGATCGCGGAAGGCACCAAGAAGATGATCGTGCTGACGATCGCGAACGAGCTGTCGGGAACGTACTCGGTGGCGTCGGCGACCGCGCAGCAGGTCGACGACGCGCGCATTGAGGTCGTCGACACGCGCACGCTCGCCGGAGCGATCGCGCTCATCGGGACCGCGTGCGCGCGCGCTCGCCGCGATGGGCGTCCTTTCGAGGACGCCGTGCGGCTCGCGCGGCGTCTTTCCGGCAAGGTGCACCTGCTCGCCGCCGCCGACGTCCTCGAATACCTCAAGCGCTCCGGCCGGATCTCGGGAGGCGCGGCGCTCTTCGGCTCGCTTCTCGCAGTGAAGCCGATCCTTGAGGTCGAAGACGGCGTGGTCGCGCCGATCGACCGCGTGCGGACGCGAGAGAAGGCCACCGCTCGGCTCAAGGAGCTGATCGAAGAGCGTCTGCCGCCGGGGTCGCGGGTGAATGCCTGCACGCTGCACACGAACGACCCCGAGCGAGCATTGGCCTTGGCCGACTGGGCACAGGCCCGATTTCACTGCGTCGAGCACTGGATGGTCGAGGCCGGCCCCGTCATCGGGGCGCGCGCAGGGCCCGGGGTCATTGGACTCTGCTGGTACCGTTCCGAGGACGCGTTATGAGGCTCCGCAATCCCTTCGGCCGCAAGCCGAAAGAGTTCCCTTCACATCTCTGGACGCAGTGCCCGAGCTGCGGCGAGATGCTCTTCAACAAGCAGCTCGAGCGCAACCACAACGTCTGCCAGAAGTGCGGCCATCACTTCAAGCTCGATGCGGCCGGGCGCGTCGAGCTCCTGGCCGACGCGCGCTCGTTCACCGAGACCGACGCGGACATCGTCTCGTCGGACCCCCTCGGCTTCGTCGACAGCAAGCCTTATCCCGAGCGCATCGCCGCCGCGCAGGCGAAGACCGGACACAAGGACGCGGTCCTCACCGGCGACGCCACGATCTCGGCGATCCCGATCGTCCTCGCCGTCATGGACTTCGAGTTCATGGGCGGCTCGATGGGGAGCGTGGTGGGCGAGAAGCTCACGCGTGCGGCGGAGCGCGCATTCGCCGAGCGCAAACCGCTGGTCATCGTCTCCGCCTCAGGCGGCGCGCGGATGCAGGAAGGGACCATCGCGCTCATGCAGCTCGCCAAGACCGTCGCCGCGCTCGCGCGGCTCGACGAGGCCCGGATCCCATTCATCAGCGTGCTCACCGATCCGACGACCGGCGGAGTGCTCGCCTCGTTCGCGTCGCTCGGGGACATCGTGCTCGCCGAGCCCGGCGCTCTGATCGGATTCTCCGGGGCCCGCGTCACCAGCGAGACGATCGGCGAGAAGCTGCCCAAGGGATTTCAGCGCGCCGAATTCCTGGTCGAGCATGGCTTCGTCGATCAGGTCGTCCCCCGTACACAGCTCAAGGAACGGATCGCCTTCTTTCTGAACGCGTTCCGCATCGCGGGCCAGGACCTGCGCTGGAGCCTTTGAGCGTGTCCATGCTCGACCGCATCGTTCGAACCCGTCGCGCCGGGGAAGGAAACGGTCACCTTGCCATCGAGGCGGGACTCGTCACCGACGCGACGCAGCTCGCGGCCGGCCGGCCCACCGCGTGGCAAGCGGTGCAGACCGCGCGCAATATCGCGCGCCCGCACGCGGTCGAGATCATCGGCCGCGTCTTTGACCGCTTCCAGGAGCTTCACGGCGATCGTGCCTTCCGCGACGACCCCGCGATCGTTGGCGGCATCGCGGAGCTCGCGGGGCGGCCGGTCATGATCGTCGCCCAGCAGAAGGGCGCTTCGACCGAGGAGAACATTCAGCGCAACTTCGGAATGCCCTATCCCGAGGGCTACCGGAAGGGGATGCGCCTATACCGGCTCGCGGAGAAGTTCCATCTCCCTCTCGTGACCTTAGTGGACACGCCTGGCGCGTATCCCGGTCCCGAGGCGGAGGAGCGCGGGCAGGCGGAGGCGATCGCGTCGAGCATCCAGCTCATGACGCGGCTCGCTACTCCGATCGTCGTCGTCGTGCTGGGCGAAGGCGGCTCGGGCGGCGCGCTGGCGCTCGGCGTCGGTGACGTGGTGCTGGCGCTCGAGAACGCGACCTACTCGGTCATCTCACCCGAGGGCTGCGCCGCGATCCTATGGCGCAGCGCGAGCGAAGCCGAGCGCGCCGCGGCCGCGATGAAGCTCGCCGGTCCTGATCTGCTCGAGACGGGAGTCGTCGACGCGCTCATTCGCGAGCCCGCAGGTGGCGCCCACACCGACCACGACGCGACGGCGGCCGCGATCAAGACCGCGCTCATCGCTCAAGTCGAACGTCTGGCGCGCGTCCCGATCGCTGACCTCCTGTCGCTCCGATACGAGCGGTTCCGCGCATTCGGCACGATCGTCGAGCCGAGTGGGGGGCAGGCTCCGGCGCCGCCCCGACCGTGGTGGCGCCGAATCCTCAGCAGTGCGATCCGTAATCCGACGGCCGGCGGTGAGAGTTGAGCGAGACCGACCCGCTGCTCGGACTCGTCGACGATCTCCTGAATCTCGAGCTGCCCGAGGGCCTCGCCGGCGCGACGATCGAGGTCGAGGCGGACGGCTTCGCGGTCTCGGTGACCCGGCGTCAGGGGACTCTCGGGAGTCGCGACGGCAAAGCCTCCGGGGTCGTGGACGCCGAAGCGGCGATCGAAAAGACGCAGCGTGTCCATGCGACGACCGTCGGGATCTTCAACTCGGCGCGCGAGTGGAGCACCGGCGACGCCGTTGCGCGGGGGGACGTCCTGGGCGGCATCCAGTCGCTCGGCCACGTCGCCGAGATCAGCTCGCCCGCGGACGGCGAGATCAGCGAGGTCCTCGTCGCCGGCGGCGCGCCGGTCGAGTACGGCCAGGCGCTCTTCGTCATTGCCCTCCGCTGACCGAATCGCAGTGAGCCTGCGCGAGTCCACCGATGGCTGGCTCGCTGACGTGACCGTTCGGGACGGTGCGACGACCACACATCGGATACGGATCTCGAGAACGGAGCGCGAGCGGTACGGCGGCAGCGACGTGGCCGATCTCGTGCGCCGCTCGTTCGATTTTCTACTCGCGCGAGAGCCGAACACGTCGATCCTTCGTGAGTTCGATCTCTCGACCATCGAGCGTTATTTCCCCGAATACGCGCGCGAGATCGCGCGCCGCTAAGCGGTGGCCACCAGCGCGGCGGTCTCGATCCGCCGCAGCGCGCGTCCCGCCCGCCACCCGTTCCACAGTCCGTAGAGGGCGAAGCCGTGCACGGCGATGCCCAGAAAGTCCTGCACCGCGATGAACAGCAGCCCGTCAAGGAGATAGAACGCCATGCCCGCCGCATACCACGCGAGATGGCCGCGGCGCGCCGCGCGCCCGATGAGCATGACGCTGCCGGCCAGCATGACGTCTATGGCGAAGGCGTAGATGGGCGTCCGCACCGTGCCGCTCAGCTCCGTCGCGAACCCGTCGATGAGGTAGGTGAACCCGAGGCCCACGACGAGTCCCCACTGGCTCCCGGCCGCATAGAGGAGCGAGTTGAGGATCGACGCTCCGCCGATCCAGTAGAACCACGCTCCTCCGGTGTTGCGCCGCTGCACAAGCTGATAGCGAGCCAGGTCTTCACCTGTGACCGCCGTCGGGGTCGCGGCGGCCGCACCGACCTCGAGCGGGGTGAGCGTCGTCTCGCTGCCCAGCACGACTCTGCCGTCCACCGAAAGCGCTGGCTGATCCTGCGACGTACGTGGGACGGTCACGGTCAGCACGTGACCCGCAACGCTCGCGACGTATCGATCGGCATCCGGCGTCTGATCGAATCGCTGCAGGGTCCGCCGATCGCACGTCACGCGCAGCCCGAACAGACTTCGACCGACGCCGAGCTGATGCCGTTGCCCGGAGGGTTCGTGGACTGTCCACTCAGCGAGGCGAGCCACTCGGGCCGGATGATGTCCGCCACGGGCGTGCGACCTGGTAACGCGCGGGTGTCACCTAGACTTCGCCGCTTCATGGACGTCGCATGGCTCTTTCCCGGCCAAGGTTCGCAGACCGTTGGCATGGGAAAGGAGCTCGCCGCTCGTTACACGAGCGCGGCGCGCCTCTATGAGGAAGCGAACGAAGCGGTGGGGATCGATCTGCGCGCGCTGTGCTTCGAAGGGCCCGCCGAGGAGCTCGACCGCACCGCGAACACGCAGCCCGCCTTGCTCGCCACATCGATCGCGTGCCTTCGCGCGGCAGAGGAAGCCGCGGACGGGCTCGCCGAGCCCCGCTTCGTGCTCGGCCATTCGCTCGGAGAATTCACCGCGCTCGTCGCGGCGGGCGCGCTCACTCTCGTGGACGCGCTGCGCCTCGTCCGCACGCGCGGCGAGCTCATGCAAGCCGCCGATCTCTCGGGCGCGATGGCTGCGGTCATCGGTCTCGATGCATACGCGATCGCGCGCGCGCTCGTCGGCACGCCGGTCGTGGTCGCGAACGACAACGCGCCAGGGCAGGTCGTGATCTCGGGACCGCGCGCCGATCTGTCGCGCGCGGCGGATGTCCTGAAGGAAGCGGGCGCAAAACGCGTCGTGCCGCTGCGCGTCTCGGCCGCATTCCACTCTCCCGCGATGCGACCCGTCGCGCCGCGCATGCGGCAAGCGATTGCCGTAACGACCCTCAGCGCGCTCCGATATCCGCTGGTCGCGAACGTCGACGCGGCCATTCACCAGCACGCGCGCGAGATGCCGCCACTGCTGGAGAAGCAGGTGTGGTCTCCAGTACAGTGGGTCGCCTCGGTGCGGCGTGCCGCTGGGGAGGGCGCGTCCGCGTTCGTCGAGTTCGGCCCCGGGAGCGTCCTGACCGGGCTCGTCAAACGGATCCTCCCCGACGCGGCGACCGGGAACGTCGCCGACGAAACGACGCTGCGGCAGGCGCTACCGCTGATCACGGGAGGAAAGCGATGAAGGTCACGAAGACGTACTTCATGCTGATGGCCGCCGATGTCGCGCGTGGCGCGTCGTTCTATAAGAAGGCGTTCGGCCTCAAGCCCGGGTACGAGTCCCCCGAGTGTACTTATTTTATGCAAAACGGCACCACCGTCGCCCTACACGGCGGGGCGGACACGACCGAGCGCGACACGGGCCTCGGGTTCTATGTCGACGACATCGAGGCAGCGTGCGCGGCCGTCGCATCCGCGGGCGGCAAGGTCATGAAGCGACGGGAAGCCCGACCGGGCGAGGGCATCACGCTCGCGACCGCCGTCGACACCGAAGGAAACCGCTTTTCGATCGCGCAGCCGGAGGCCCATTGACCACGCTCGACAAGATCCTCATTGCGAACCGCGGGGAGATCGCGGTGCGGGTCATCCGCGCGTGTCGTGAGCTCGGGATCGAGTCGGTCGCCGTCTACAGCGAGGCGGACGCGCACAGCCTGCCCGTCCATCTCGCGGACGAGGCGATCTGCATCGGGCCCGCGAACGCGCGCGAGTCCTACCTCAACATCCCGGCGATCATGTCGGCCGCCCTGCTCTCCGGCGCGCAGGCGATCCACCCGGGGTACGGCTTTGTCTCCGAGAGCGCCGACTTCTCAGAGGTCTGCAAGGAGCACGGCCTGGTGTTCATCGGCCCGCCGTCCGATGTGCTTGCGCGGTTCCACGACAAGGCGGCGACGCGGCTCGCGATGAAGCGCAGCGGTATGCCGGTCATACCCGGGTCCGACGGTCCGGTCAAAAGCGTCGCCGAGGCGCTACGCATCGCCGAAGCCATCGGCTACCCGGTGATGCTGAAGGCGAAAGCCGGCGGCGGCGGTCGCGGCATGCGCAAGGCCATCTCGCCGAGCGAGCTCCAGCGCTTGTGGCCGCAAGCGGCGAGCGAGGCGAAGGCTTCTTTTGGCGACGACGGCATCTACATCGAGCGCTGTCTCGAGGGGGTCCGCCACGTCGAGGCGCAGATCGCGGTCGACGACGCCGGCAGAGGCATCTGTCTCGGCGAGCGCGAGTGCTCGATCCAGCGGCGGAACCAAAAAATGATCGAAGAGGCGCCGTCTGCGTCGATCAGCGAGAGCCTGCGTCAGGACATCGCCAAGCTTGCGGTCGATGCTGCCGTGCGCTTCGGGTATCGCAATGTGGGCACGTTCGAGTTCCTCGTCGATGCGCAGAACAAGCCGTACTTCATCGAGGTGAACTCGCGCATCCAGGTCGAGCACACCGTGACCGAGATGACCACCGGGATGGATCTGGTCAAGGAGCAGATTGCGCTCGCGTCCGGGCAGCTCCTCTCATTCAGCGAGGAGCAGATCTGGGTCCAGGGTCACGCGATCGAATGCCGCATCAACGCCGAGGACGCGGAGGCGAACTTCGCCCCTTCCACGGGCGTCCTCACTTCGTGGATGCCGCCGGGCGGACCCGGGATCCGTGTGGATTCCCACTGCTTCCAGGGCTACGAGGTGCCGCCGTATTACGACTCGCTCCTCGCGAAGGTGATCGCCTGGGGCCGCGATCGCGCGGAGGCCGTCGCGCGCATGCAGCGCGCGCTCGACGAGTTCACGGTCGTCGGCGTCAGCACGAACATCCCCGCGCACAAGAAGATCCTGGCGAGCGATCTCTTCCGGGCGGGGCAGGTCACCACGCACCTCATCGACACGGTGGGAGTGGACGCGCTCGCGGGTTAGAACGTCGGCGGCGCTAGGGGAGCGGCGGCCCCCAGGGTGCGGCGCCCAGAGGCGGGTCGATCGGCATGTCCAGGGTGTTTCCAGGGAACGGCTCGACCTTACCTGGAGCGGTCGGAGCGGGCGAAGACGGAGCCTGCGACCTGGCGGGTGCGACGGTGGGCGCGGCTGTGGGCGCGGGCTGCGCCGGAGCCTCGAGCGGAACGAGGGTCGTCGCCGGAAGAACCGAGGCGGGCGCGGTCCGGGGTGCAAGCGGGGCCGCAGTCGGAGACTCCAGCGATGGGGCGATCCGCGGAGCGCCGGGAGCGTCCGAGTCCGACAGGCGAAGGGCGGACACCGCGAGCCAGAGCGCCAGGCCCGTGGCGACGGCCGCCATCGCGAGGAGGCGCAGGTCGGGAAGGAGGTCCTGGGTCCGGCTTCGCATCGCTCGCTTTGA
>VBIL01000098.1 GCA_005879975.1 Chloroflexota bacterium | reverse complement strand
TTCCGCTGCACGAGCACCCGCGCGTAGGCGCGCGTGTCGGCCCGATGACCCCGGTCAACCTGGGAGACCATCGCGTCGAGGTAGCGGCGGCGCGCCGACGGAGCCGACGCCAGCAACTCGACGTCCTCGGGAAAGAACGCCACGACCGCGAAGGCGCCGATGACGTCGTCCGCCTTCCGGGGCGCACCGTCCGACGTGTACCGCCGCGGACGTCTGCGTGCGGCGAGCTCAGGCGCGAATAGCGTGACCTCCAGACGGGCACGCTCCTCCTTCCCGAGGCACGCGCCGACGACGACTCGGGCGAACGATGCACCCCAGCGGACCATCTCCGCGTCATCGCCGGCACGCGACGACTCTCCGCGCGCCACGAGGTGCACAGCCTCAAGGAGGTTGGTCTTGCCAGCGCCGTTCGGGCCGACGAACGCGGTGACGCCCGGAGCGAACAAGCAGTCCCGGCGCTCGTAGCTGCGGAAGTCCTCGAGGGACAGTGAAGCGACGCGCACGCGAGATCAGGCCGGGATGCGGAGAGGCATCACCACGTGAAGATAGCTGTCGTCACCAACGATGCGGACCACGCCCGGCGCGAGGGGCCCGCCAAGCTCGAGCGCGATCTCCGGCGCCGAAAGACTTGAGAGCGCGTCGGCGACGAACCGCGAATTGAAGGCGATCGTCGTCGGCTGGCCCTCGACGGTCGCGTCGACGCGGCCCGTATTGTCGCCCACCTCAGCAGCGTTCGCCGAGATCACCAGTGGTGGGTCGTTCGCGGGGTCGACCTGGAACCGCAGCATGTTCGCGGCGTCGCGTGCGAAGTACGAGGCGAGCCGCGTCGCCTTCAGAAGCTCTTCCCGCTGAGCAACGATCTTCGTGTTGCTGGTCGTGGGGATGACCTGCCGGTAATTCGGGAACTGGCCTTCGATGATTCGCGATACCAGGTCGGCCTCGTCGGTATGAAAGATGACCTGGCTTTTGTTCGGCGTGACCAGGATGTCGACCGTTGCATCGTCACTGTCGCCGACGATGCGCGCAACTTCGAAAAGGCTTTTCGCCGGAATGATGACCTCTATCGGCGGATCGACCCGGTCGAGGAGCCGCGCATGACGCACGGACAGCCGGTAGGGGTCCGCGGCGGCCATCGTGATCATCTCACCGGCGAAGGTGGTCAGGACACCGGTGAGCACTGGCCGGCTGTCATCAGTCGCTGCGACGAAGGCGACCTCGCTGATCATGCGCCGCAGCGTTCCCTGCGCCATGCGTGTGGTCGGCTTGTCCGGGATCTGTGGAATGATCGGGAACTCTTCCGCATCCAGGCCTTTGATGTTGGCTTCGTAGGGGCCAGCCTTTATGTGGACCGTCTTCGTGCGAACATTCAGTGAGAGTTCAACGTTCCCTGGCGGTAGCGAGTTCACGAAGTCGATGAAGAGCTTCGCCGGTACGGTGATCGCGCCCTCGTCGTCCACTTTCGCCGGTACCCAGCAATTGATGCCCACCTCGAGATTTGTGGCGGTGAGGCGGAGACGGCCAGAATCCGTTCGCAAGAGCACGTTGCCCAGGATGGGAAGGCTTCCGCGGCTCGAGACGCCACGACCCACGACCCCAAGACCATGAGTGAGGTTCTCTTGTAGACAAGTGACCTTCACGCGGCCCTCCCCGCCGTGCGTACCCAAAAATAGATACAACCAGTAGTGTCGGTAGTCGTGGTGTGGACTATGGGGCTTGCCGCACAGGCCGTGCGGCGAAGACGATGGGATGAACCGTGGACGCGTCAGGGAGGAGCGTGGATGGCGTTCACCTCGACGTTACGCCGTACGACAGGCGTAGCAGAAACGAACATGGCAATCGATCATCTGTCCACAAATAGGGCTTCTTATCCACAGGTCCGCACGCCTTATCCACACCTGGGTCATCTGAGGGGTCGGCCCCTCACCCTCTAGGCACGCGCATTTTCAGCGACCGAGCGGGCCACCGATCAGCGTAGGGGCTGGCCCTCACACCCCCTCGCGGAGGCCATCAGGAAGAATCGGCGTAGAGCGTCTCGCGGAGGGCACCGACGTCGCGACGAAAGTCGTCGTTCTCAGCCATCTCCCGCTCGATCTTTTCGCAGCCGTGTAACACGGTCGAGTGGTCCCGGCCGCCGAGCGCCTCGCCGATCCGAAGCAAAGGTGCCTCGGTCTCTTCGCGCATGAGGTACATCGCGATCTGGCGAGGCAGGACCACCTGCTTGTCGCGGGCCTTTCCCTTGATCTGGTCCAGCGGGACGCCGTAATAGCGGGCGACGGTCTCGACGATCCGCTCGGGAGAGAGGCTCTTGCGATGCGGGTTGTAGAGGATGTTCTGGAGCATTTCCTGAGCGAGCTGGGTGGTGACCGGGACGGCGTTCAGCGAGGCGTGCGCGACGATCCGCGTGAGCGCACCTTCAAGCTCGCGAATGTTCGAGACGATCCGTTGCGCGAGGAAATCGACGACCGCCGGCGGGATCGCGATGTTCTGCGCTTCGGCCTTCGCGCGGAGGATTGCGATCCGCGTTTCGAGATCCGGGGCCGAGATGTCGGCAATCAGACCCCACTCGAACCGCGAGCGCAGCCGGTCTTCCAGCTGCGTGATGGCTTTCGGCGGCCGGTCGCTCGAAAGAACGATCTGCTTGCCTTCCTCGTGGATCGCGTTGAACGTGTGGAAGAACTCTTCCTGTGTTCCCTCTTTGCCGGCGATGAACTGGATGTCGTCGATGAGCAGCACATCGATGCGCCGGTAGCGCTCGCGGAACTCCTCGCCCTTCTGCGCCCGGATCGAATTGATGAACTCGTTGGTGAACTTCTCGCTTGTCGCATATACGACGCGCTTCTTTGGATGGCGCGCGATCACCGCGTGACCGATCGCGTGCATGAGATGCGTCTTCCCGAGGCCTGATCCGCCGTATACGAAGAGCGGGTTGTAGCTGTGCCCCGGCCGCTCGGCGACCGAAAGCGCGGCCGCATGCGCGAGCCGGTTATTGGAGCCGACGACGAAGGTCGAGAACGTATAGCGCTGATTGAGAATGGCGCTGGCCGCCTCGCGCCGGTCCTGTGCGCCTGTCTGCTGGGACCCTCCGACGCCCGGGTGGGCCGCGACGCTCGTGCCGCCCATTCGGCCGGCCAGCGGCGCGTTCGCCACGGACGTGACGAAACGTACGTCGACCGTCCTCCCCAAAAGATGCTGGAGCGTCGACCTTACTTGAGGACGGAACTTGCTTTCGAGCCACTCACGCGCGAAAGCGTTCGGTACTCCGATGAGGAAGACATCGTCCTCCTCGGAGATGACCTGTGTTTCCTTGAACCAGGTGTCGTACTGCGCGCGCGAGAGTCCTACCTGCAGCTCGCCGAGGGCGGCCGTCCACAGCTGCTTGAGGTTCAACGGTTCCCCTTCTCTCTGCTCGTGCATTACGTCGCTCCCCACACGCACGTGATGCCGCACGCATCCGCGATCGCCACACCGAAGGGAAAGACCTCTAGAGGACCGCGCTCTCTTGGAAGCCCGCGAACTATACCCCAGGGAAGATGACGTCGCGCTGCGCTATGCTGACTTGCACACACAGCCACCCTCTCATCATCGTGATCGTTTGTTCCTAGCGGGAGAAGGGACTCGACCGTGAAGCGCACCTATCAGCCGAAGACCCGCCGTCGTTCGCGCGTGCACGGTTTTCGTGCGCGTATGCGGACCACGGGTGGACGCCGTGTGCTCGCCGCGCGCCGCGCGCGTGGCCGCAAGCGACTCACCGTCGTCTAGCGCGGCCGCGTTCGTGGACGCCGCTCGTCTGCGGCGGAACGCGGAGATCGCCGCGGTGTGGAGCCAAGGAATGAAGCTCCAGCATTCGCTCTTCGCTGTGCGTGCTCGACCGAACGGGTTGTCGGCGATGCGGCTCGCGGTCTCCGCTCCGCGTTCCGTCGGCCGCGGTGTCGTGCGTAATCGCGTGCGGCGTCGCGTGCGTGAGGCGTTCCGCACTGTGATCCGGGATCTCGAGCATCGCGCCGGATGCGACCTGATCGTCGTCGCGCGGCCGCCGGTCGCGTCCGCTCGGCATGCCGAGCTCCGCGAGGCCGCCGCTGCGGCCCTTGCCACGATCGCGGCAAGATCGTCCGAGCGATGAAGACCCTGGCGCTGGCGGCCCTCCGCTTTTATAAGAGCGCCGTCAGCCCGATGCTCCCTGCCGCCTGCCGTTACACGCCGACGTGCTCCGAATACGCGATGGAGGCGGTCGAGCGCTACGGCGTCACGCGCGGCGGGTGGCTCGCGGCCAAACGCCTCGCCTCGTGCCATCCCTGGAGCCGAGGCGGATACGACCCCGTGCCAGAGCGCAGGGCGAGCTGATGCCGCCCGTCATCACCGATATCTGGAACGCCCTTCTCGTTCACCCGCTGATAAACCTGCTCGTCCTCGCCTACGACGCGGTCCATGACTTCGGCCTCGCCGTCGTGATCGTGACGGTGGCGATCCGTCTCGCGCTCTATCCGCTCTTCCGGGCCCAGGTCATGTCGTCGCGGAAGATGCAGGAGCTGGCGCCCGCGCTGAACGACATCAAGAAGAAGTACGCGAACGATCGCGCTCGCGTGCAGCAGGAGCAGATGAAGCTCTATCAGGAGCGGGGCATCAACCCGGCCGCCGGATGCCTGCCAATGATCGTGTTCTTTCCGGTGTTGTTCGCGATGTACGCGGCGTTCCAGCAGGTCGGGGGCCTCAGCGGAAGCCATGCCCTCACCGTGCAAGAGCTGCGGGACCACGTTCTATGGCCGTTCATCCCTCCGCCTTCGGGCCTCGGCGATACCGACACCATCGATCTGACGGCCCACTGGCTCCCATGGGTCGGGAACCTGGCCCATCCCGACCACCTGTTCTTCAACTTCATCGGTCCGCTGCCCATCATCTCGGCGATCCTGCAGCTCATCGCCTCGGTCCAGGCGCTGCCGCGAAACCCACCGCAGACCGACGACCCGACGCAGCGAACGATGCAGTCGATGACCTACTACCTGCCGCTGATCACGGTCGTCTTCTTCAAGGATCTCGCGTCTGGCGTCTTCATCTACTACATCACCACGACGATCTTCCAGATCGTGCAGCAGTACTTCGTGATGGGCTGGGGCCAGCTGCCGCGCTGGATCCCGGCGCTGAACAAGATCCCGACGCCCGCCGATCGGGCGATGCACGAGCGCGAACAAGCCGCTATCAAGGAGGCCGAGGCGGACATGAAGCTCGCGGACGGGGTCGGAGCGCAGAAGCGTGACGCGACTGGCGGTCGGCGGCGCGGGAGGAGGAGGAAGCGATGAGCCCGCTTCGTGGGGAAGAGTTCACCGGTCGTTCGGTGGAAGAGGCGATCGAACGCGGACTGCGGTCACTCGGGAAAAAGCGGACCGACGTGGATATCGAGGTCCTCGAAAAGGGCAAGCCCGCGAACGTGCTGGGCATCGGCGGCGAGGACGCGCGCGTGCTTCTTACGTTCCAGGAGGAGGAGACCGCGCCCGAGCCCGAGCCAGTCATCGACGAGGCAGAGGTACCACGGCGTCCCGATGCGCTTCGCGAGCGCGACGAGGAGCCCGAGGACGCCTCATCGCCGGCATTCGCCGAGGAGCTCGCCGCGGGCGCAGGGGTGCTCAAGGACCTGCTCGCCCTCATGGGCATCGACGCGGAAGTGACCCTCGACGACCGGGAACGGCACGAGGGGGTCGAGGTCCTCGGTCCGGACCTGGGAGCCTTGATCGGCCGCGGTGGCGAGAACCTCGTCGCGCTCCAGCAGATCACCTCCGCGATCACCTCGCGACGCGTCGGTCGGACTGTGCACATCCCGGTGGACATCGAGGGGTACCGGCGCAGGCGTGAGGAGCAGCTGCGCGAGATCGCCCAGCGGGTCGCGTCGCGCGTGCGCGCGACCGGGCAGGCTGTGACGCTCGAGCCGATGCTCGCCTATGA
>VBIL01000097.1 GCA_005879975.1 Chloroflexota bacterium | reverse complement strand
TCTCCATCAGGCGCACGTCGCGGAGGTGTCGCTCGATCGGGAAGTCGCGCAGGTATCCGTACCCGCCGAGCACCTGGAGCGACGAATCGGCCGCCCTCGTTGCGGCCTCAGATGCGTACAGCTTCGCCTTCGAGGCGGCCTCGGTGAACGGACCGCGCATGTCGGCAAGCGACGCGGCGCGGTGCACCAAGAGGCGCGCCGCATCGAGCTCGGTGCGTGCCCGCGCGAGCTTCCACTGGATCATCTCGAACTCGGCTATCGGCCTGCCGAACTGACGACGCTCCTTCGCGTACGCCGTGGCGACCTGGAGCGATGCGCGACCCAGTCCTATCGCGAGCGCTCCGATTCCGATGCGCCCCCGATCGAGCACGCGCTTGACGTCTTCGAACGCGGCGCCGTCGCGTCCGATCCGATCGCGTTCCGGTACGCGGCACTCTTCGAGGACGAGCTGCGCGGTGTCCGAGGCGTGAAGACCCATCTTCTCCTCGCGCTTTCCTGCGCGGAAACCCGGCGCGCCGCGCGCGACGCCGAAGGCGGTCAGCTTGCGTTCGCCGGCCCCGATGAGGACGACCGCGAATCCGGCGATCGATCCGTTGGTGATGAATTGTTTAGTCCCCGTCAGGACGTAGTCGTCGCCCTCGCGCCGAAGCCGGCTCTGCACGCTGATAGCGTCCGAGCCAGAGGACGGCTCCGTCAGGGCCCAGCATCCGAGGTACTCGCCGCGCGCAAGCGGCGGGAGCCAGCGATCCTTCTGATCTTCGTTCGCCGCGGTCAGCAGATGACCGATGCAGAGCGAGTTGTGCGCCGCGATGGTCAGGGCGATCGAGCCATCGCCGGCGCCCAGCTCCTCCATGACCAGCGCCGAGGTGACTGCGTCGAGCTCGGCCCCTCCGTATTCGTGGGGCACAGCGAGCCCCGTGAGGCCGAGCGCCGCGAGCTCGGGGAGCAGCTCGCGCGGGAACTCACCCTTCTCGTTCCAGGCATCCGCGTTCGGCGTGATCCGCGCGCTGACGAAGTCCCGGACCGTGTCGCGGACGAGGAGCTGGTCTTCCCGGTAACCGAAGCGCACCGGGCGCTACTGCGCCCGCAACCGGTCTTGGATCGCCTTCGCTCCGGGGATCGTCGGGACGAGCTCGTCGACCATCTTCTGGTCTTCCTCGAGCACGCCGGGGTCGATCTTGAAAGCGGCGGCGCGGGTCTTGAAGATCCGGTCCTGCAGGTCCGTGGGCAGAGTGAGCATCGCCTTCATCCGCGCGGCAGTGAGGCGCTTTCGCTCGGGAAGATCCTCGATCCGCACGAGCTCCCGCAGCTGCGGCGTGAGCGCGCCGACACGCGCTGTATCCACCGGGATCGCCGCGATCAATCCGAACCGGTGCTTCCAGAATTCGATCGCCTCCTGCTCACTCTTCCCGCGAAGGGCCGCCAGTCCAGCGTCGACAGGACGGTCGTCTTTCTTGGCCATGGCTAGACCTCCACACCTCGTTTTTTTGGGACAGCCTCGCGTACGTACGTCGTGATCTCCTCGAGCGTGGCACCGGGCGGAAAGACGCGTTCGACCCCGACCTTCCGCAGGGCCGGCCAGTCTGCCTCGGGAATGATCCCTCCGCCGAACAGCAGGACGTCGTCGAGGCCCTTCTCCTTCATGAGCTCGGAAATGCGCGGGAAGATGTAGTTGTGCGCACCCGAGAGGAGTGAGAGCCCGATGGCATCGGCGTCCTCCTGCAGCGCCGTCTCCACGACCTGCTCCGGCGTCTGGTGCACGCCCGTGTAGATCACTTCCATCCCCGCATCGCGGAGCGCGCGTGCGACCACCTTCGCCCCGCGGTCGTGCCCGTCGAGCCCAGCTTTCGCGACGACGACACGGATCGGCCTAACCCACTGACCGTCTCGACGAGCCGTCGGTACACGGTGTCGAGCTCGTCGACCATCGCTTCCGCTCCGACGAGCTCGTGCGTACGCACGGACCGGTCGTTGAACTCCTGGATCGTCTCCGTGGTCCATCCGGTGCGGAACTCCTTCGACTGCATCTCCCGCACCGTCTGCTGCATCCAGCCCACGGCGTGCGCGACGAGGTCTTTGTAGGTCCAGCCGCTCGGGGTCCGCTCTCCGAGACCGGCGCGCCCGCGCTCGCGGATGGCCTGGCGGAACGGCTTCCACACCGCGTCGATACGTTGGACGAACTCGGTCGACGTCCGCGGGATCGCGGCCTCGAGCTCCCGGCCGTGCTCGACGAAGTGTCCGTAGGTATAGACGACGACGAGGGACATCGCCATGAAGTTGAGGTCGCGGTCCGCGGGCAGCGCCGACACCAGGTCAACGACGGTCTGGTAGGCATGGTGAACCCTTTCGACGGCGTCGTGCGCGGATCGCGACTTACTCTCGTCGGCCTCGCGCGCGTTCTCGGAATTCACATCCGCCATCGGGCCACGACGGCCTTCGAGACGGTTGGGCATCTCGCCGGGGATCTTCTCCATCCAGTTGGCGAGGTGGCCGAGCATCCCCTTGTACGTCCAGCCCGCAGGCGTCGTCTCCGATAGTGCGGAGAGTCCGAGTCGGTTCAGCGCTCGGCGGAACGGGCGCCAGCCTTCGCGCATCTTCTCGAGCAGCTCGGCAGGGCGCTTGGGCACCGCCGCGAAGAGCTCATCGAAGTGCTCGGCGTAGTGGCCGTAGGTGTTGCCCGCCACGACCGCGATGACTCTGTCGTCGTTCGCGTGAAGCTGTTCCGGGCCGAGCTTCCTGATCTCGTCGACGACTCGCTCGTGCGCGGCGTCGAGTTCGCGGATGACCTCCCGCGCGTCCCTGCCGCGCGTGCGGACGACGACAGCTGCGTTGAATTCGTCCGCGTCGTCAACACCGGGAAGCATCCCTTCCCCGCTCTCACGGGACGTGCGCAGACGCGAGGCGGTGCGCTCCTCCCATGCCGCAGCGTGGGCGACCAGATCCTTAAAGGTCCAGCCAGTCGAGGTCTTCTCCTCGAACCGGGGAAGGCCGATCGCCCCGACTCCGAGGCGGAAGCCGATCCACGGCGTCTGCACCAGACCCAAAAGATCGTCGGCCGTCCGGATCGCCGCGCCGATATCTGCGTAGTGGTCGGGATAGTGGCCGGTCGTGTTCCACTCGACCACATCGAACGCGAGCTTCTCGGCGTCTTCGGGTAGCGAGCGGACGGTCTCGAGGAGGCGCTCGTGGGCGACCGACCAGCGCGCGAACAGGTCATCGGTGGACTTGCCTTTGGTCTCGCGGGCGACGCGGGCGTTGAAGCCGTCGACGTCCTCGTACAGCTTTGGATCTTCTCCGGACGCCAACACGCCGGCCACCCGCGGCGGGACCGTCTCCTCCCAGGCGGCGAGATGCGCGAGGTTGTCGTTCAGCGACCACCCGGTCCGCAGTTTCTCCGTGAAACGCTCGCGCGGTAGCGCCTCGAGCGCCGAACGCAAGGCGCGATAGCTCTGGGCGATGCGCTTGTCGAGGTCGGCCTTAGAAGTACCCAGGATCGTGGTACTCACCAAAGACTCCCTTCAGTACCTGTACCTGCTCGCCCACGCTGGCGTTGGCGCGCGCGGCTTCGAGGAAGCGTGGCATGAGCTCGTCGCCCGACTTCGCGGCCTGGCGCAGTGCCTCGAGCGACTCGCCCCAGCGACCGGCGTCGCGCGTCTTCCGGGTCTCCTGAAGCCGCGCGTTTTGCTTTCGCTCGACCTCAGGGTCGATCTCCAGCGTCGGGACGTGCGTCTTCTCACCGGTCGCGTACTTGTTGATCCCGACGATCACCTTCTCGCCTTCCTCGACCTGCTGCTGGAAGTGGAAGGCGGCCTCGGTGATCTCGCGCTGCGGATAGCCGCGCTCGACGGCTTCGACCATCCCGCCCATCCCCTCAATCTCTCCCAGGTATCGCTCGAATCCCTCCTCCATGCGACGCGTCAATGTCTCGAGGTAGTAGCTGCCGGCGAGCGGGTCAATGGTGTCCGCGACGCCGGACTCGTGAGCGATGAGCTGTTGGGTCCGGAGCGCAAGGGTCACCGCCTCTTTCGTCGGCAGCGCGTAGGTCTCGTCGAGCGAGTTCGTGTGCAGCGACTGGGTCCCGCCAAGCACCGCGGCGAGCGCCTGCAGCGTGACGCGAACGACGTTGTTGTACGGCTGCTGCGCGGTGAGCGAGACGCCCGCGGTCTGCGCGTGCGTCCGCAGCATGAGCGCGCGCTCGTTCGTCGGGTGATAGCGCCGCTCGATCTCGCGCGCCCAGATCCGCCGCGCCGCGCGGAACTTCGCGATCTCCTCGAAGAAGTCGTTGTGCACGTCGAAGAAGAACGAGAGGTGCGGGACGAAGTCGTTCGGGTCGAGGCCCGCTGCGACGCCCCATTTCACGTACTCGAGGCCGTCGATGAGCGTAAAGGCCAGCTCCTGGAGCGCCGTGGCACCGGCTTCGCGGATGTGGTAACCGGAGACCGAGATCGTGTTCCACCGAGGAACGTCGCGCGAGCCGTAACGGAAAGTGTCGACCACGAGACCCATCGCGGGCTTCACCGGCACGATCCACTCGCGCTGCGCTATGTACTCCTTGAGCGCGTCGTTCTGGATCGTGCCGCCGAGCCGATCGAACGCGATCCCGCGCTTCTCAGCGGTCGCGAGGTACATCGCCCAGACGATCGAGGCCGGTCCGTTGATGGTCATCGACGTGGTCACCTGATCCAGCGGGATGCGGTCGAACAAGATCTCCATGTCGCGGAGCGTGTCGACAGCGACGCCCTCTCGTCCCACCTCGCCCCGACTCAGCGGGTCGTCCGAGTCCCGGCCCATGAGGGTCGGCATGTCGAAGGCCACCGAAAGGCCCGTCACGCCCTGCGAGAGGAGATAGTGGAACCGCTCGTTCGAGTCTTCGGCCGATCCGAACCCCGCGAACTGGCGCATCGTCCAGAGCCTGCCGCGGTACATCGAGGGCTGGACGCCGCGCGTGTATGGGAACTCGCCTGGCAGACCGAGATCGCGGTGCGGATCGAGGTCCGCGATGTCATCCGCCGTGTACAGGGGCTCGATTTCGTCGTCCGAGATAGTCGAGAAGCGGGGCTTGCGCTCGGGACGCCGCTTGGTCGCCGGGCCGTAGACACCCTCGAGCCAGCGCTGCTTGGGGGTCTTGCTCAATCTCTTGGCTTCGCCACGAGACACGCTCATGGCTGATCGTCTCGCTCGTCGCGGCAAAGCCGTTCCTCGCTCGGTCCATTCGTTGTCTTTTGGATCGTCATCCGGCTTGGAGACCGAGGAGGAGCGAGCGCGCGATCACCAGGCGCTGGATCTCGCTCGTGCCTTCGTAGATGGTCGTCGCGCGCCCATCGCGCGCGTACCGCTCTACGGCGTACTCACGCATGTAGCCGTAGCCGCCGAGCGTCTGCACCGCGGCATGCGTCGCGCGCTGCGCCATCTCGCTTGCGTAGAGCTTGGCCATCGCGGCCTCGCGCGTGAATGGCCGGCCGTGGTCCTTGAGCCAGGCCGCGCGCAAGAAAAGAAGTCGCGCGGCGGCGATCTCGCCTTCCGACCGCGCGAGTGGGAAACGAACACCCTCGAAGTCGACGATCGGCCTGCCGAACTGCGTTCGGTGCTTGGCGTAGTCGCGCGCGATGGCGATGGCTGCCCGCGCGATGCCCACGGATTGCGCGGCGATGCCGACGCGTCCGCCGTCGAGCGCGGCCAGCGCGAGCGCGAAGCCCTTCCCGACCTCGCCGACCACGGCGTCTCGGTCGACGCGAACGCCATCGAGAACGAGGGCGCTGGTGTCGGAGGCTAAGAGCCCCAGCTTGCGTTCAGCCGTGCCGATCACGACGCCGGGGGCGTCGAGCGGGACGGCGAAGGCGGTGATGCCCGCGTGGGCTCGCGCGGGATCGGTCTCGCCGATCCGCGCGAATACGATCGCGAGCGGCGCGTAGCGGGCGTTGGTGATGAACTGCTTGCGCCCGTTGAGCCGCCAGCCATCCCCGTCGCGGATCGCCGTCGCTCGCAGCGAGGCCGCATCGCTTCCCGAGGACGGCTCGCTGAGGGCGAAGGCCCCGAGCCCGCTGCCGTCGATCAGCCGCGGAAGCCAGCGTCGAAGCTGCTCGGGGGTGCCATGACGGACGAGCGTGCCGTCCACGATGCCGGTGTTCACCGCGACGGCGACCGCGAGGGAGGGCCAGGCGGCCGCGAGCTCTTCGAGGACCAGGGCGAACGCGACGGTCGAAGCGCCGAGTCCGCCCAAGGGCTCAGGAACGGTCATGCCGAGCACGCCGAGCCGTCCGAGCTCGCGGATGACGTCGCGCGGGATCTCTCCGGCCTTCTCGGCCGCGGGGATACGCTCGCGAAGGCTCAGCGCCCACTCGGCGACCGCCGATGCGAGATCACGCTCGGTCCCGGCGACGAAGGGTCTCATCCGGCTCGCACCTTTTTCACCGCCTCCGTGAACGCGGGGACGAACTCGAACACGTCGGCGACCACACCGTAGTCCGCTACCTTGAAGATGTCGGCGTCGGGGTCTTTGTTAACGGCGACGATCACCTTGCTCGAAGTCATGCCCGCGAGGTGCTGGATCGCGCCGGAGATCCCGAGCGCGACGTAGAGGTCCGGCGTCACGGTCTTCCCGGTCTGACCCACCTGTTCTTCGTTCGGCCGCCAGCCCGCGTCGGTCACCGCGCGCGATGCGCCGACCGCGCCGCCGAGGGCATCCGCGAGCTGCTCGACCAGGTTCCAGTTCTCCGGACCCTTGAGGCCTCGGCCGCCCGAGACGACGACACGCGCCTCCGCGAGCGACACGCGCTTTCCGCCGGACGCGACCGCCGCGAACTTCGCAAAGGTGAGCTGTTCGACCGCCGCGTCAGCCTCGATCCTCGTGACCTGCGGCACCGGCGCGGCGTCACGGAGCGGTATCGCACCGGGGCGGACCGAGACGACCGCGGGCAACGGAACGCGCATCCGGGCTCGCACCTTCCCCGCGTACATCGGCCGGGTGATTTCCAGCGATCCACCTGACGCCGCGATGTCGGTGACGTCGGCGGCGTAGGCGCGGCCGAGCCGCGCGGCCAGGCGCGCGCCGAGGTCGCGACCGCTCTGCGTGGCGCCGAGCAGTACGAGATCGGGCGCATCCGATTGCACCTTCTTGACGAGCGCGCTCACGAAGGGAAGCGGCGAGTAGCGCTCGCCGCCGATCTCAACGACCGAGGTGTCGCCCAGCTCCGTGGCCTTCGCTGCGAGCTCGAGCGAAACGCGCCGCAGCTCCGTTCCCTTGCGCTCCACGACGACCAGGACTTTCACAGGACCTTCGCCTCGTCTCGGAGCAAGGTCGCGAGCTGCTCCGCGACCTGGTTGAGATCGCCGTCCTTGAGGATCTTCCCGCCGCCGCGGGCGGGAGGAGGCTCCATCGAGAGCACCTCGAGCATCGGCCCGGATGTATCGATGCCCAATGCGGCGAACGGCCGCTCGAGTATCTCCTTCTTCTTCGCCTTCATGATCCCGGGCAGCGACGGATAGCGCGGCTCCTTCTCACTCTTGTGGACCGTGGCGAGCGCGGGCAGTCGCGCCGTCCACACTTCATGACCACCCTCGACCTCGCGCCAGAGCTCGACGGAGCCCTCCCCGGGCACCGCCTTCGTGATCGTCGCGACGTGCGGCCAGCCCAGGACCTCGGCAAGCGCGGGACCGATGAAACCTTGATCGTCGTCCGAGGCCTGCTTGCCGCAGAGGACCAGATCAGGCTTGGTTTCCTCGATAACCTTCGCGAGCGCTCGCG
>VBIL01000096.1 GCA_005879975.1 Chloroflexota bacterium | reverse complement strand
CGACGCGGAGCTCGACCTGGCCCGGACGTTCGCCGAATTTTCCGCACCTTTCCTCGGTCCGGGGGACGATGCCTATCTCCTTAACGGGCGACGCTTACTTCTCGGCCGAGCGCGCGGCCCGACCGCGTTCCCATTGCGCGACCTGAGGGATAGCCCCTTCGTGCAGCTCCTCGGTTCGACCGAGCGCGTCACGCGCGCCGGCGTGGTGGATCCCTTAGGTGGCGAAACGCGGCTTATCGCCGGCACGCGCCTGGTCGGTGCTGACTGGTGGGTTTTCGTGCTTCGGGACACGAGCGCGGTCGACCGCGAGATCGACGCGGTCCTCGGACAGCTCGCCGCTGCGCGGTACCTGCTCGTCGCTCTGCTGCTCGTCGGCACGCTCGTCATCGCGCGGGCTGCGAGCACGACCATCCGCCAGCGGCGCGCGTTGGCCGAAGCGAACGTGCAGACCGAGGCGGCGAGCCTCCACAAGAGCGCCTTCCTCGCGAGCATGAGCCACGAGCTTCGGACGCCGCTCAACTCGATCAATGGTTTCTCCGATGTGCTGCTCGACGGAATGGCCGGGCCGCTCAGTGACAAGCAACGCGAGTACTTGAGCGACATCCGCGGCTCCGGCGCGCAGCTTCTCACGCTCATCAACGACGTCCTCGATCTTTCGAAGGTCGAGGCCGGCAAGATGGAAATCCAGCTGACCACGTTCGATCTGCACGATGCGATCGAGCGCGTGCGGCGCGCCGTAACGCCGCTCGCCGATCAGAAGCACCAGACGCTGACGGTCACGGTCGATCCACACGCCGGCACGATCCATCTCGACGAGGTCCGCCTCCGGCAGGTGCTCCTCAACCTGCTAAGCAACGCCGTGAAGTACACGCCCGATGGCGGATCGATCGCGACCTCAGTCGCCCGTCGCGACGGCACGATCGAGATCGCCGTCCGGGATTCGGGGATCGGTATCGCACCCGGCGACCAGGCTCGCGTCTTCGACGACTTCGCCCGGGTAGAGACCGGCTACGCGCGAGCCCAGCAGGGCACCGGGCTCGGCCTGGCGCTCGCGCGACGCCTCGTGCGGCTCATGGGTGGCGACATCGGGCTGGTATCCGCCCCCGGGCAGGGCTCGACCTTCACCATCAGCGTTCCAGCCGGTTCGCTGCCAAGCGATAAGGCGATCCCTGAGGAGGCGCTCGCGCATAATCTGCCGCCGTGAGTCCCCGGCTCGCGCTCATGATCGGCGCCGTCGCGGCGTTCGTCTTCGGGCTGGCGCTCACCGTGTTCCCCTCGACGATGCTCGCCGGGTTTGGGCTCGCCGTGCCCAACGAGGCGGTCGTGCTCTCCCGCGATGTCGGCGTGACGCTGATCGGCCTTGGCGTCATCAACTGGATGGCGCGCAACGCGATGGGCGAGCCGCTGCGAGCGATCCTCGTCGGCAACGTCGTCGTTCAAGCTCTCGAGATCGTGGTGAACGCAGGCGAGATCGCCGTGGGTGCTCTTCCGCCTCAAGCGGGTGGTGGTCTCCTGATCCACCTCGTTCTCGGGGCGCTCTTCGTTCTCGCGATGACGCGCGCGCATTGAACGCGATCTAAGCCTCGCTCGCTCGCTGTTGCACGACGACGGTCCTCCGATGGGTGACCGCGTCACAGGCGTAACGGCAGTCATCGATACGCAGATGACCATTCCCTCGAGGATGGTCGAGCGCCTTAATCGATCGCGTGAGCAGGGGGAAAGTTCTCATGTCTATCGCCCTGCTCGTCCTGACCCTCGGCTCCTGTGCGCCAGCTCAGCGAACGAGCGACGATGAAGACGTCTACCTCCCCGACGACCGCGCGGCTCGTTCGACGACCGCGCCCGATTCCCTCCGCTGCACCGATCGCGCGACGATCCCGCAGATCGAGCACGTCACGAACGCGAAATGGTCAGCCGACTCGAGCGGGCTCGCCGTCTCGCGCATCGTCACCGTCCCGTCCTCGGTGACGATCTCCGGCTATGAGGAGGACGTGCGGGTAAGCGTGCTGAACCTGGCCACCGGCGCCATGCGCGAGCTGGGCCAGGGCAGCAGGCCGGAGTGGTCCGCCTCCGGGATGTATCTCTCTTATTGGCGCGAGGACGGGTATCTCTACGTGGACCAGGGCGGTACGACGGTGGCGAAGATCGAGACTTCCGATCCGGAGGTCCGATGGAAGGGCGACGGTCTGTACTTCTGGTACGACGACGAGATCCGCGTCTGGCATGACGGTGCGGTCGACACGGTGACCCACGTCGATCCCGGGCTCATTCCACGCTATCCCCGTGACGACGCCTACTTCAGCGCTGACGCGGAGAGGTTCACGGTCACGCGCTACTCACTCGATGGGAGCGCGGAGCGGTACCTGGGGGACACGAGCACCGGACAGATGACGCTCCTCGAGGAGCCGGGCATCACCTACACCGAGTGGGCGCCGAAAGGGCAGACCCTCCTCGTACGCTCGAACGACCGGATCCTGTTGCGCGACCCGGCCGGAACCGATCGCGCCGCCCCACTCAGCGCATTCGCCGGTCCGGTCCATGGATGGACCGCGGACGGCCGGCTGCTCGTAGGCGCGGTCTCGGCGACGGTGCCGGGCGGGAACGTGTTCGATCGCCTTCCCGTCTGGGATCCCGACGACGAAGGCGACAGGGCGATCGCCACGCTTCCCAATCTGCTGGGCATGCGCTCGTTCAGCCCGGACGGTCGCTGGTTCGACGGAGTGAGCCGCACCGGCAACTACGGCACAGAGCTCGAGCTCTTCCGCTGCGGCGTCGCGGGTGGTCAGGGCGTCGACCTCCGCGCTGATCCCGCGTCGCGATCGCGGCTCGCTCGCATCGCTTCCGATCCCCGCCAGTTCGTTCGTCCGGTCGCCGGGGCGATCAGCCAGTTCCTGCAGGGGAACCACACCGGGATCGACATCGCGGCACCGGTCGGTTCGCTCATCGTCGCCGCTGACGCCGGGGTGGTCGACGCGGTCGGATGGGTCCAAGTCGGCGGTCGGCGCGTCTGCGTGCAGCACCAAAGCGAGATCGAGAGCTGCTACTACCACACGTCCGCGGCGCTCGTTTCGATCGGCGACCACGTCGCGCGCGGCCAGCCCATCGCCCTCATCGGCATGACCGGCGCGACGACCGGGCCGCACGTGCACTGGGAGGTCAAACGGGAGGGGAGGATCGTCGATCCGCTCGGGCTCTAGCGTTTAGGACATGCGCCTCCTCGGAGCCCTGGTCGCGATCCTCGCACTTGTTCTGATCACGATGGCCGCGATCGGAAGCTTCGGTCCGACCGAGACCGTGCGCGCCACCCCCACCCCACGCAGCGCCACGGGGGCACCGTCGTCGGCCTCCCCCACCGCAAGCGGCGACCGCGGCATAACCGTCACGCTCACCGAGGACGAGCTCACGAAGGCCGCACAGTCGTACACACCGATGACGGTGAACGGGATCACCGTGACCGATCCACGCATCCGACTCACCGCCGGCCGCCTCACGCTGACCGCTACCGGCCGCGCCTTCTTCGTGAGCGGACCGATCGTCGTCGTGGCCTCGCCCATCGTGACCAACGGATCGGCGGGCGCGAGGATCGAGTCCGCCACGTTCGCGGGCTTCGGCCTTCCGGACTCGACCAAGCAGGACATCGCCGACACCTTCGGGCGCACGCTCGCCGCGAACATCCCCGCCGGCGTGCGCGTCACCACCGTCACCGTCAACTTGGGAACGCTCGTCGTGCAGGTGATCCCGGGCTAGAAGGCGCACGACGCCGCGAGATGCGATGATGCGGTGACCACTAGGGGAGGTCGGCATGGACTGGATCGAGGAGCTCTTCGGCATCGCTCCGGACGCGGGCAGCGGCACGCTCGAGGCGCTGATCCTGGGCGCGGTCGTCGCCGTGATCCTTGGCGCGATCTTCGCGGTCCGCACGCGGAGCACGCGCGCGTCGGAGAAGCGCCGCCAGCCCTGATCCAAGAGACCACGGCGCTCGACCTGGAGAACGCTGCCGCGCTCATTCGCGAGCGGCGGATCTCACCGACCGAGCTGACCGAAGCGTGCCTCGCGCGCATCGCGGCGGTCGAGCCCAGGGTCAATGCGTTCATCACCGTCACGGCGGATCTCGCGCGAGCAGAGGCGCTGGAGGCCGAGCACGAGATCGCCGCCGGCCGCTATCGCGGCGCGCTGCACGGCATCCCGGTCGCGGTGAAGGACCTGTTCGCCACGAAGGGCACGCGTACGACCGCGGGATCGCGCATCCTCAAAGACTGGATCCCCGAAGACGATGCGACGGTCGTGCGCAAGCTCCGCGAGGCCGGGGCGGTGCTTCTCGGCAAGCTCGGCTTGCACGAGTTCGCGTATGGCATCAGCTCTGTGAATCCGCACTTTGGCGACGTGCGCAATCCGTGGGACACGACCAAGATCCCCGGTGGATCGTCCGGCGGGTCGGCTGTCGCGGTCGTCGTGACCGAGGCGTACGCGACCATCGGGAGCGATACCGGCGGGAGCATCCGCATCCCGGCCTCACTCTGCGGCTGTGTCGGTCTGAAGCCCACCTACGGGCGCGTCGGGCTGGGCGGCGCTGTCCCCCTGTCGTGGTCGCTCGATCATCCGGGACCGCTCGCGCGCGGCGTCCGTGCCGTCGCGATAGTCACGACGGCGATCGCGGGCAAGGATCCCGGTGACCCGGCATCGGCCGATCGCCCGGTGCCGGACATGCTGGGCGGCATCGAGCGCGGCGCTCGCGGCCTGCGCATCGGCGTGCCGAAGGAACACGTGTGGGACGAATGCGACCCGGCGATCGCGACGGTCGTACGCGCCGCCATCGACGCGCTCGCCGCCGCCGGTGCGGAGGTGCACGAGATCGCCTGGCCGCGGGCAGCGGAGTACGCGAGGGCCGCGAGCCAGGTCCTGGCGATCGAGGCGCGCGCGTATCACATGGCCGCCTATCCCGGACGCGAAGCCGATTACGGTCCGCTCATCGCGGCGCGTCTGCGGTCCGCGGGCGACGTTGATGCCGAAACGTATGCTCGCGCCCTGCGGCTCCTGATCGAGGCTCGGGCCGGCGCCGCCGACGAAACCGTCGCCGGGATCGATGTCCTGGCGATGCCGACCGTACCGACGCGGGCCTGGACGATCGAGCAGGCGAAGGAGATCGGACGTCCGAGCGAATGGACTCGCATCACGCGCATCTTCGATCTCACCGGACAGCCGGCGATCTCCGTTCCATGCGGCCGCGACCCCGATGGGCTGCCGGTCGGGCTGCAGCTCGCCGGGCGCCTCTGGGACGAGGCGACGGTGCTACGTGCCGCGCGCGCCTACGAGCTCGTGCGCGGGCCTTTTCCGCTGCCACCACAAGGTGGCTAGGACAGCGGCGGCAAGGACGACGGCCTGTTCGATAGGCTCGCCGGAGTCGAACGATCCGCGGATGAAGATCACAAGAAGCGCGACGAGCGCGGCAACGACTCCGAGGCAGCCGCATCCGGTCACCCTGCCGACGCTAGCGCCTTGGCTAGGATCGCGTAGGGGAGGTGCGTAATGACGCGCGACGAAGCCTGGGAGCTCCTCTGCGAGCACACGAAATCGGAGAGCCTGCGCATGCACGGGCTTGCGGTCGAAGCTGCGATGCGGAAATTCGCGCAACGGAATGGTGAGAACGAGGAACCCTGGGCGATCGCCGGCCTCCTCCATGACTTCGACTACGAGCGCGATCCGCAGGGACATCCGCAGAACGGAAAACCGATCCTCGAACAAGCCGGCGTCCCCGGACCGATCGTCCACGCGATCCAGAGCCATGGCGACCACACCGGTATCCCCCGGGTGACCGCGCTGGAGAAGACGCTCTACGCGGTCGATGAGCTCTGCGGATTCGTCACCGCGGTCGCGCTCGTGAAGCCGTCCAAAGCGGTCCGCGATGTGGATGCCGCCTCGGTGCGAAAGAAGATGAAGGACAAGGCGTTCGCGCGAGCGGTGAGCCGCGACATGATGTTGAAGGGTGCCGAGGATCTCGGCGTCCCATTCGACGATCTTGTCGCAGAAGTCGTGCGCGCTATGGACGCCGCGGCC
>VBIL01000095.1 GCA_005879975.1 Chloroflexota bacterium | reverse complement strand
GGCCATCTCGCGTTCTGGGACCGTTTCGCTGCGACCCACCTGCAGAAGTACCTGCGAGATCGCGAGCCGATGGTGTTTTACGACGACGCGTTCTTTGAGCTCGTAAATGCGGCGGGTCTTCCCCAGTGGACAGCGACGCCACTCGGCGCCGCTGCCTCGGACGCGACTCTGTCTGCCGCCGCGGCCGACGTGGCCATCGAGAAGCTGAGCGCCGACGATCTCACAGCGATCCGTGCGCTCGGCCATCCCGGACTGCTCGAACGCTTGGGGCACCGGACCAGGCACCTCGACCAGCTCGAGCGCGCCCTGGCGTGAGGGGGCCGCCCACGAACGACGTCATCCATCCGAAGCCACGGACCGATCCTCCGCCGGGCCGGAATCTGACCTTCGACTTTCCCGGCCTCGAGATCGGCGTCGCCGAGTACGACGAAGGGCCGACCGGCTGCACCGTGTTCCACTTCCCCGAAGACGCCTCGTTGGCGATCGACGTCCGCGGCGGCTCGCCCGGGATCAACGGCCAGCACCTCGACGTAATCAACGCGATCTGCTTCGCGGGCGGATCCCTCTACGGCCTCGAAGCATCGACCGGCGTCGCCGCGGAGCTCTTCGCGATGCGCGACTACTCCACGAGGTGGGCGGACATCGCGCTCGTGTCAGGGGCGATCATCTTCGACTACGGTCCGCGGCAGAGCGCGATCTATCCCGATAAGGACCTCGGTCGAGCCGCGGTGCGGGCGCTGCGGCCAGGCTGGTTCCCGCTCGGGCCACGCGGCGCCGGCCGCTCCGCGACGGCGAGCCATGGTGCGGGCGCCGAGATCGCGGGACAGGGCGGCGCGTACCGCGAATCGGGACCGACGAAGGTGCTCGCATTCGTCGTGGTCAACGCCTATGGCTGCGTCCTCGATCGCTCGGGAAAGATCGTGCGCGGCAAGCCGACCGGTCCGGCGCCCGGTCGCCTCGCGCGCCGAGCGCCGAGCGCGAACACGACGCTCTCGCTCGTCGTGACGAACCAGAAGCTCGATCGCCTTCAGCTCACCTCGATCGGACGTCAGGTGCACGCATCGATGGCGCGTGCCATCCAGCCGTTTCACTCGCGGTGGGACGGTGACGTGAATTACATGGTGTCGACGCAGCGGGTCGCGAACGACGCCCTGGACGAGGTCACGCTCGGCGCGCTCGCCTCGGACGCGATGTGGGACGCGATCCTGGCCAGCTACGACCGCTAAGAGAGGTCCACTCCAAAGCAGCGGAATGACCAGAAGGCATCCTCGTTCGGCGGAGGGTCGAAGGGGTGCGGCACCTTGATGACGCCCTTGCGCTGCGAGCTCAGCACGAGCACCTTCGACGACCAGGTGTAGACGCTCTCGCTCCAGTCCCACTGGTCGTCCGCTGTGTAGTTGCTGATCCCGCGGAGGACGAGCTCAGCGCGACCGGACTCCGATCGGCACTCGACCGCGGCACCGTGGCGCACCGAGCCGGCGAACAACAAACGCGCTTTGGTGCCGTCTTGATAGGTCGCCTGCGTGAGGCCGCTCCTTCCGAGTCCGAACACGCCGACCACTTCGGTGGACGCGCCGCGCCCCAACTCGACAAGCACGTCATCGCGTCCATCGCGATCGACATCGACGAGCCCACGGATCATCGAGCCCACGTCGTCGACGTCCGCCGCGAAGCCGATCTCGTACGTCGGCCCGGCGGTGAGCGCGATGCGCGCGCGCCAGCTTTCGCCATTCGCCGGCGCCGTGCGCGCAAAGATCACGAACACGTCGGGCCAGCCATCGCCATCGATGTCGCCCCTTGTCGTCTCCGCGCAGGCCCAGCCATCCGGGACCGACCCGGCGCCGCGCTCGCCGCACGCCGGCGTGGGCGTGGGGCTGGCTTGAGGCACCGCGGACGGCACCGCCGACACGGCCACGGGAAGCGCGCTCGGGAGCGCGCTGGGCGTCGCGTTTGGAGCTGTCGCGACGGCGGGCCCGCAGCTTACGAGGACAAGTGCGAGAACAAGCGATTTCCGCACGATCCTGAGACTGCTCCGTGGCGTGTCCCGCGTCATCCGAGTTGTTAACGCCGAAAGTGCTACTCCGCTAACGCTCCCGCCCAATCTCGGCCAGCGGCCGAGACCCGCTCAGGGCTGGTGGTTTCGCTCCTCGCCGCAAAGCCGCTCGTCGCTCATCTTTCGGCCAGCGGCACCCACCGTTTTCCGGTCGGCCCGGTGTACTCGGACTCCGGGCGTATCAGCCGGTTGTCACCGTGCTGCTCCATGATGTGCGCGCACCACCCGGCCATGCGGCCGATCGCGAAGATCGACGTTCCGAGATCGGCCGGGATCCCGAGGTACGTGTACGTCGTTGCGGCGTAGTAGTCGACGTTCACCGGGAACTGCCGGCGCTTGTTGACCTCTTCGACCAGCCTCTCTTGGATCTCGAAGTACGGCGGCATGTTCTTGGCGTTCGCACCCTTCGAGAGCTCCTGCGCGAAGGCTCGTAGGAACTTCGCGCGCGGGTCGGTCGTGACATACACGCGGTGACCGAATCCGGGGAACTTGTACTTCGTCGCGAAGCCCCTCTCGACGAACGCCGCGACGCGGTCCACGCCGCCGATCTCGTCGAGCATCTTCATCGTTCCGTCCGTGGCTCCGCCATGGAGCGGACCTTTGAGCGCGCCGAGCGCGGCGGTCACGGCGGCGTGCATGTCCGCGAGGGTCGCCGCGGTGATCCGCGCCGCGAACGTCGACGCGTTCAGGCCATGCTCGGCCTGCAGGATGAAGCACGTGTTGAGGATCTCCGCGGATTTCGGATGCGCTTCATCGAGACCCGCCATGCGCGCGAAGTTCGCGGCGTGCGTGAGCGTCTGATCGGGAGGCACCGGCTGCTCGCCGCGCCTCCGGCGGATGTAGGTCGCGAGGATCGTCGGCAGCTTCGCCGTGAGACGAATGGATTTGCGGTACTCGGCCTCGTGTGAGTTGTCGCCCTCGCCGGGGTCCTCGACCGCCGAAGCCGAGACGACCGTCCGCAAGACGTCCATGGCGGTACCGCTTTCGGACATCTGGCGGAGGATCTCGCGCAGGAACGGCGAGAGCGTGCGGTGCTTGGTGAGCTCAGCTTTGAAGTCGCGTAGCTGTTCCTTGTTCGGAAGGTCGCCGTTCAGCAAGAGGTAGGCGACCTCTTCGTATTCGGCCTTGCCCGCGAGCTCCTCGATCCGGTAGCCGCGGTACTGGAGCTTGCCGTCCTCTACGGACGAGATCGCCGTGGTCGTCGCGACCACACCCTCCAGGCCACGCGGAGCGGCGGCTGGGCGCTGGACGGCCACGTGCCGAGTTTCGCACAACGACCCAGTTCGGCCTGTTTGTGCCGAAGGTCATGATTCTTAGGACTTGCCACCCCCAGAAGTCGGGGGTACAGTCCCGGCCGGACGGTCAGGCGCGCCTAAACCGCCCGGGGAGGACGAAACAATCACCAGGCGCGCGCGTTTACTCCATAACGCGCGCTGAAACAGTTAGCCCCTCATCCCACCCACCAGCGGAGGGCGGCGGCCGTGAGGCCGGCGCCCTTTCGCTTTGATACGGGCAGAGCACGCTCGACCCATACAAGCGAGCCCTATCTTTCGATGAGGACCCTAGACAGTGATCAGTCGCCTGGGTGTGCGCCGCAGAGATCCGATCTCCCGCGATCGCTATAGAGCGATCGCGCGGGGAGCGGGCGTGCCCCGCCCGGCTCGGCCGCGCGCGCTCGACCTCTCTCTTGTCGTGATCGTCGCCATCGCGACACTCGTCGCGCTGCCGCGGGTGGCGGGCGGCGTCAGTGCGGGCATCGAGCAGCTCGTCGGCTCGGTACAGTCCTCGATCCCGCTGCTCCAGGGTCGCGGCGATCTCCAGCTCCCGGCCGGCGGCAGCACGAGCATTGGCGCTGCCCCCGTTGTCGACGCGCTCCCGTCGTACACGCGCGAGCCGCAACTGCAGCTTTCGGGTCGCGTGCCCTCGTTCGCGATCCAGCCGGGTCGGAGTCTGCAGATCGTCGTGAATGGTGCGGTCGTGAACACCGATCCCCTCGATCCGAGCGGCGCGTTCAATGTGATGCTCGCGCTCAAAGACGGTCCGAACGCGATCAGCGTGACGCTCATCGGCGGACGTGACGTCGTGGCCGCCTCCACGTACGCGGTGGTTCTCGATCGGACTCCGCCGACGGTCACCGTCTCGCGTCCGAACGCGGGCGACGTGCTCGACACAAAAGGCTTCGTTGTCGAGGGATCGACGGAAGCCGGTGCGGCGGTGACGGTGAACGGCCACACCGTCGTCCCGAGCCCTGAAGGCGCCTTCTCGGATTCGATCCAGACCGGCGCCGGCCCGCTCACCATCACCGTGGTCTCGCGCGATCGCGCCGGCAACGAGACGACACAGAAGGTTGCCGTCGTGGTGAGTCAAACGACCAGCGCCGCAGAGCCGACACTCACGGTCGCGCTCAACCAGACCACTGTCCGCGTCGGGCAGCAGGTCGTCGCGGCGATCTACCTTCGCGACGCGCTCGGTCCGAAGGTCGCGGTTCGGGTCACGCTGTCGGTCGGAGTCGTCGCGATCGGCTCGGCGATCACCGACACCACGGGCACCGCGCGCATCAGCTTCGCTGCGCCGACGACCGAAGGCGACATCGGTGTGGTCGTGCTGGGCGGCAGCGCATCCGGGAGGGCGACGCTCACCGTCACGCGTTAGCCTCGCCCGATCGTGAGCGAAGCGAACCTCGTCCTTTTCGCCCTGCTCGGCGGCACCGCACTTCTTCTTTACGGGGTGCGCCTCGTGGGCGAAGGCCTCCAGCGCGCCGCCGGGACGCGCCTGCGCCACATCCTCTCGACGCTGACCGGCTATCGGATCAGGGCGCTTCTCGTGGGCGCCGGCGTCACCGCCGTGCTCCAGTCGTCCAGCGCGACGACGGTGATGCTCGTCGGCTTCGCGTCCGCGGGCTTACTCACGCTGCGGCAGACGATCGGCGTGATCCTCGGCGCCGACATCGGCACGACGGTCACCGTGCAGCTCCTCGCCTTCGATCTCCTCGAGCTCTCGCCGCTCATCGTGTTCGTCGGCTGGTTCCTCTATGTCACGAGCAAGGGGACCCCGCGCTACGTCGGGCAGGCGGTCCTCGGGTTCGGCTTCCTCTTCCTCGGGATGAAGCTCATCCGCGACGGCACCGCGCCGCTCGCGTCCAGCCCGCTCTTCGCCGACCTCCTCCGCGCGCTCACCGACCAGCCGCTCTTGCTGGTCCTGCTGGCGGCGATCTTCACCGCGCTCGTGCGGTCGAGCGCCGCGGTGATCGGCCTAGCGCTCTCGCTTGCCTCGGCCGGCCTGATGCCCCTCGTCGGCGCGATCCCGATCATCTTCGGGGCGAACATCGGCACGGCCGCGACCGCGGTGCTGGCAGCTGTCGGCCAGAACGCGGAAGCGCGACGCGTCGCGGCCGCGCACGCCGCCTTCAAGGTCGTCGGCGTGGTCATTTTCTTTCCATTCATCGGACCGTTCGCGGATCTCGTCCGCATGACCGCGCCCGACCTGCAGCGCCAGATCGCGAACGCACACACCATCTTCAACGTCGTGCTTGCGCTCCTCTTTCTGCCTTTCGCGGGGTTCGCCGCGGATGTCATCACCCGGTTGATCCCCGAGGGACGGCGGGCCGAGTTCGGCGCGATCTACCTCAACCCGGCCGTGCTCGACACGCCGGCCGTCGCGCTCGGGCAGGCGCTCCGCGAGGTGCTGCGTATGGGCGATGTCGTCCTTCAGTCGCTCCGCGAGACGCTGCTTGTTCTCGAGCGCAACGACGAAGCGCTGATGCGCGAGGTCATCGCCCGCGACGATCTCATCGACCGGCTCGAGGAAGACATCAAGCAATACCTGGTGAAGCTCCGCGAACAGTCGCTGACCGAGGAGCAGGCCGAGCGCGAGACCGCGCTCATCTTCGTCATCGTGAACCTCGAGGAGATCGGCGACGTGATCGACAAGAACCTGATGGAGCTCGCCGAAAAGAAGATCCGTGGGAGCCACGTCTTTTCGGCGCAGGGCTGGCGCGAGATCGCTGACCTGCACGCCAAGGTCCTCGAGAATCTCGAGCTCGCCATGGGCGCGCTCGCCTCCGGCGACCGGGAGGTGGCGGAG
>VBIL01000094.1 GCA_005879975.1 Chloroflexota bacterium | reverse complement strand
GCCCAGTACGACTCTCGCTCGCGACCGGAGAGCGGACCCATGACCATCTCGTACCACCGGAGCGATGTCAGAACGAGCGTCGTCTGGACCCACAGCATCAGTCGAGGGTCGCGTGCCATGTAGGCCCTGCCGTCCTGGGTTTTCCCGCGGATAGGTGCGTGCACGCGATCGATGCGGCGGAGCGCGCGTTCAGCACGCCTGCGGTCACCGAAGACGATCTCGAGAGTGGCGTCGACGGTGCGGATCAGGCGGGGCAGCGGCGCGGCCCTGAAATCGGAGTGCTGATCCACGCCCGCGGCAACGAGCGGATGCGCGACCTGCATGAGAAGTGCCGCCGTCCCGCCGAGGAGTAGGAAGCTCTCGCGATTGATCCGCCTCGCGACCGAGTCGACCGCAAGGATCCCTGTGTCGCGCACACTACGAGTGTGGCGCTCGTTCGCGCGTTCCGCTTCGCGTTCGAAGGCGCGAGCTACGTCATCCGCAGCGAACGCAACGCTCGGATCCAGCTGGTGGTCGCGGCCGCGGCCACCGCCATGGGGATCTGGCTGGGACTCAGTCCCCTCGAATGGGCACTGCTCGCTCTCACGATCGGGCTCGTGATCGGTCTCGAGTGGCTGAACACCGCGGTCGAGATCACCGTCACACTCGTGTCGCCCGAGGAGCATCCTCTGGCGAAAGCCGCCAAGGATGTGGCTGCCGCCAGTGTTCTCGTCGGTGCGATCGTCTCTGTCGCGATCGGTCTGTTCCTGTTCGGTCCGCGTCTCATCGCCCGCTTCTTCGGCCCCTAGACTTCCCTCATGGCGATCGATCGTTCCGTCGTCGAAAAGGCCGCCGGACTCGCGCGCATCGCACTGACTCCCGAAGAGGTCGAGCGTTTCACCGGGCAGCTCTCGGTCGTGCTGCAGGCGGTCGAGCGTCTCAAAGAGGTCGACACCGAGAAGGTGTCAGCGACGGCGTCCGTCCTGCCCATCTTGGACGTTATGCGCGAAGACGAGGTTCGTCCGGGGCTCAGCGTCGACGAGGCGTTCGCGAATGCGCCGCGAGGCGGGCGCGACGGCGAGTTCTTCCGCGTGCAACAGGTGTTGGAGGACCGTCCTTGACGGAGCTGCCGCATTCGATCCGTGGGGCGGCGGACCTCTTGCGCTCCCGGCGGACGAGCGCGCTCGAGCTAACCGAGGCGGCGCTCGAGCGTTCACACGCCGATCGTCACAATGCCTGGCTCCATCTCTGCGACGAACGCGCCCGCGCGCAGGCGCGCACGGCCGATGCGCGTCTCAAGCTGGGTGACGCCCCGGCCCTCACCGGGATCCCGTGGGCATGCAAGGACATCATCGGCACGAAGGCGATCCCGACGACCGCCGGGTCGCGCATCCTCGAGGGGTACGTGCCGCCGTATTCGGCGACGGTCGTCGAGCGGCTGGACGAGCGGGGCGCCGTCATGCTGGGGAAGACCAACCTCGACGAATTCGCAATGGGCTCGTCGAACGAGAACTCCGCGTTCGGCCCGGTGAAGAACCCGTGGCGTACCGACCGCGTTCCGGGCGGGTCCTCCGGCGGGTCGGCCGTCGCGGTCGCCGCGGGTGAGGCGCTCTTCGCGCTCGGGACCGACACAGGCGGCTCGATCCGCCAACCGGCGGCGCTCTGCGGCGTCGTAGGCATGAAGCCGACGTACGGGCGCGTGCCGCGCTGGGGTGTGGTGGCCTTCGCCTCGTCGCTCGACCAGGTCGGCCCCTTCACGAATACGGTCGAGGACGCGGCCATCGTATGCGAGGCGATCTTCGGGAAGGACCCGAACGACACGACGATGGTCACCGAATTTCCGGACGACGATCTCCAGACTGACCTCGAGAAGGGCGTCAAGGGAATGCGCCTCGGCGTTCCGAAGGAGTACTTCTCCCTGAAGGGCATGGAGCCGGGCGTCGAGCGCGCGGTCCGCGCCGCGCTCAAGGTGCTCGAGCGCGAGGGCGCCAAACTCGAGGAGGTCTCGCTCTCGCTCACCGATCACGGCCTCGCCGTCTACTACATCATCCAGCCGGCCGAGGCATCGTCGAACCTCGCGCGGTACGACGGGATCCGGTATGGCCTGCGGGTCGAAGGGCCGAACCTGCTCGAGACCTATCGGCGGACGCGCGGCAAGGGCTTCGGCCCCGAGGTGAAGCGACGCATGATCCTCGGCACGTACGCGCTGTCGGCTGGGTACTACGACGCGTACTACGTGAAGGCGCAAAAGGTGCGCACGCTGATCAAGGCCGAGTACGACCGCGTCTTCGAGAAGGTCGACGCACTCGTCACGCCAACGTCGCCGACGGTGGCGTTCGCCATCGGCGCGAAGGTGAACGACCCCCTCGCGATGTACCTGAACGACGTGTTCACTCTTCCGGTGAACATCTCGGGTCTCCCTGGCATCTCTGTACCCTGCGGGTTCTCGGACGGATTGCCGGTCGGGCTCCAAATCATCGCGAACTCGTACCAGGAACGCACGATGTTCCGCGTCGCCGCCGCGTACGAGCGCGCGACCCCGCACCATCTCGCGCGACCGGAGGTGAAGGCGGCATGAAGGCTACCCGACGTCCGCTGACCAACGCGAAGGTCGAGCGCATACCGGCGAGCGGTATCCGCCGCTTCTTCGACCTCGTGTCCGGCGTGGAGGGCGTGATCTCGCTCGGGGTCGGCGAGCCGGACTTCGTCACGCCCGAGCGCTTCCGTGAGGCCGCGATCCGCTCGATCAAAGAGGGCCGGACCAAGTACACGTCGAACTACGGAATCCAGCCGCTGCGCCAGGCGATCAGTGAGCACACCGCCCGGCTTCGCGGAGTCACCTACGAACCCGAGGGCGAGATCCTCGTGACCGTCGGCGTGTCGGAAGCGGTGGACCTGGCTCTCCGCGCGACGCTGAACGACGGGGACGAGGTCATCATCGCCGACCCCTCGTATGTTGCTTACGTGCCGGGGATCGTGCTTGCGGGGGGCGTCCCGGTCCCGGTCGCGACGGTGGAGGAGCACGACTTCCGGCTGCGTCCTGAGGACGTGGCCCGCGCGATCACGCCACGCACTCGCGCGATCCTCCTCGGGTTCCCGAACAACCCCACGGGTGGCGTGTTGACCGACGACGATCTGCGTGGCCTGGCGCGGCTCGCCGACGAGCACGACCTCCTCGTCTACGCGGACGAGATCTACGACCGCCTGGTATATGGCGGCGAGCACCGCTCGATCATCACGCTGCCGGGAATGCGCGAGCGCACCGTCTATCTCGCGGGCTTCTCGAAGTCGTACGCGATGACCGGCTGGCGCGTCGGCTACGCGTGCGCGCCGGCTGTGGTCATCGAACAGATGATGAAGATCCATCAATACACGGTGATGTGCGTACCCACCGCCGCGCAGTACGCGGCGCTCGAGGCGCTGCGGACGGGGGAGGACGAGGTCCGACGAATGGTCGGCGAGTACGACCGCCGCCGAAAGGTGATGTGGCGCAGGTTCAACGAAATGGGCCTGCAATGCTTCGAGCCGCGTGGCGCGTTCTACTGCTTCCCGAACATCACCTCGACGGGCATGACCGACGATGAGTTCGCCGAACGCCTCCTCGTCGAGGAGAAGGTCGTCACCGTTCCCGGGAACGCGTTCGGGGAGCGTGGGCGAGGGCACGTGCGCGCGTGCTATGCCACCAGCCTCGAGAAGATCGAAGAGGCGTGCGACCGGATCGCACGCTTCGTCCGACGGGTGTGACTCAAGTCGGAGGGGCTAGCGCTTCGCGCCCAGGCGCCCCTTCCCGTGCCCCCGAGAACCGTCCGCCGGATGAGGTGTGGCTGGAGCGGTTCGAGCGTGCGCTCGCGGCGGGCGATCCGCTCGGAGCGTCCGATGCGCTCCGGAAGTCCGGTGTGAACGGCTGGGTCCGGAAGGACAACTACGACCGCGCGCTCGAGATCATCGACCGGATCGGACCGGCGCCGATCGTCCGGCTGAACTGGGCCGAGCGCCTCATCGCGCATCCCCGGCGCGTCGACAAGGAGCTCGCCGCGCTGATCGCGCTACCGCTCGCACAGGGTCACTCGCGCGACCTCGTCCGGATGGCCTACCGCCTGGCGCGTGACGACGACTGGGGGGTGCGCGAGACGGCCGCGTCGCTGCTAGGCCGCCTGCTGATCGAGTCGTGGGCGGACACGATTCCGCTGGCCCGCGAGTGGGTGAGCGGGCCGGACAGCCGTCTCAGACGCGCGGTCGTGGTTGCCGCAAAGTACGCGGCACGGACGCGCCGGCAGGAGTGGGCCGAACCGCTGCTCGGCCTGATCGAGCCCGCCCTGCGTGACCATGAGGAGTACGTCCGCAAGAACCTAGGGCCGTTTGCGCTCGGCGATCAGTTCGTCCGTTCGTATCCCGAGGCGACGCTCGCGCGATTGCGGATGTGGATGAAGGACGAAGACGAAAACGTGCGCTGGAACGTCGCGATGACTTTCTCGGCCGCGAGCGGTGCGCGCCTCGCGCTACGCGCCCCTGACATCCTCGAGTTCCTTGCCGCGGACGAGCGACCGTTCGTGCGCGGCGCGGTCCGCGCGGCCCAGCGACGCGTCCGCACCCTGGTCGGCTGATGGGCACGCGCTACGAGGACCAGCCACCCGAGCTCTGGGCCGGGCCCGAATCGCTCGACCCGACGCCGGTGTGGAAGCAGTTCCTGCTCATCGGGCTCTTCCTCGTCATCGGCCTCGTCCTCGTCGTCGGCATCGCGGCATTCGCGGTAGCGCCGCAGCTCGTGACGCCTCCGGCGCTTGTCGCCGGCGATCGCCTGGTGTTGCCGCTCAGCGCGTTGCCACCCTACGTTGGCGGGGCGGGAGCTCTGCCGAACCGCATCGGTCCTCCCTTGATCGATGAGGCGCGCGGCTTCCTTCTCGGGCGCGTCGACCGTACCGAAGCGATGGCTTTCCGCGCTCGGTGGTCGCCGAGCGAGGGACAGCCCGAGTGTCCGGTCAGTGCCAGCATCGTCGACGGAAAGGTCGGCTACATCGCGTCGTGCGAGCGGGCCGACGGGCAACGCTTCACGTTCGACGCGCGAGGTAACCCGAGCGAAGGGGCACTGCGCGGCCTCGACCGATATCTTGTCTCGGTGACCACGGATCGCGTCATTGTCAATCTCGATCGCTTGATCGTTCCGCTGGAGCGCAGCTCCGCGCCGCCAACGCCGGCGGTCGTCCCGCCGGGACCATGACCGTGAGCGCTCCGCCGTACGAGCTCGTCATCGGGATCGAGACCCACGTCGAGCTGAACACCGAATCGAAGATGTTCTGCGGCTGCAGGGCACGCTGGTTCGGTGCGCCGCCGAACACGCTCGTCTGTCCGGTCTGCCTCGGACTTCCCGGCGCGCTGCCGGTGCCGAACCGCCGCGCGATCGAGCTCGCGATCACGGCCGGTCTCGCGCTGCACTGCCAGACACCGGACCACACGAAGTTCGACCGGAAGAACTACATGTATCCCGATCTGCCGAAGGGTTATCAGATCTCGCAGTACGACCTGCCCCTGACGGTGAACGGCTGGCTGAAGCTGGAGGGCGGAAAGCGTGTTGGCATCCGGCGTGCGCATCTTGAAGAAGACACCGGAACGCTGAAGCACGGGGAGGGTGCCGGACAGCGCTACACGCTTGTGGACTTCAACCGCTCCGGCGTTCCGCTTCTCGAGATCGTCAGCGATCCGGACATGAGCTCCGCCGGCGAAGCCGAGAGATACGTGCGTACCCTGCGCGACATCCTCGTGTACTCCGGCGTGTCCGAGATGCGCCTCGAGCAGGGCGCGGGCCGCTTCGACGTCAACGTTTCGATCCGCTTCGAGGAAGGCGGCAAGACGATCTGGCCGCCGCAAAGCGAGATCAAGAACTTGAACAGCTACGAGGCGCTCCGTGGCGCCGTCGCGTACGAATCGGATCGCCTCTGGCGCGAGTGGCAGAGCGGCGGCGAGATCCGGACGCGGACGGGCAAGGTCACGGTGGGCTGGAGTCCCGAGCGCGGCCGCACCTACATGCAGCGAAGCAAGGAAGAGGTCGAGGACTACCGCTACTTTCCTGAGCCGGATCTGGTCGCGCTTCGGCCGAAGGCGACGCGGGTCGCCGAGCTCCGCGCCGCGCTCCCCGAGATGCCGACCGAGCGCCGTGCGCGGTTCGTCGAGAAGCTCGGGCTTTCTGAAAAGGATGCGCGCAATCTCGTCGCCGATCGCCAGCTCGCCGACTATTTCGAAGCCGCGGTCGGCGTCGAACCCACAAGCGCAAAGGCTGTCGCGAACTGGGTCATCGGCGAGCTCACCGCCGCGTTAAAGCGGGACGGTGGTGACGCGAAGGGTGCGCGTGTCGCGCCGGAGCAGCTTGGCGTGCTCGTGCGGCTCATCGCTGCCGGGAGAGTCAGCCCGACCGCCGCGAAGCAGGTCTTCGGCGAGATGTGGAAGAGGGGCGGCGATCCCGAGGCGATCGTGAACACGCTGGGCCTCGCGCAGACGAGCGACGAGGACGCGATAGCGGCGGCTGTCGACGAGGTCCTCAAGGCGAATCCGAGCGCGCTCGCTGACTACCGCAAGGGGAAGGAACGCGCGCTGGACGGCCTTATCGGGCCGGTCATGAGCCGCATGAAGGGAAGGGCGGACGGCGCGGTGATCCGGCGCATCATCCTGGAACGGGTCGGCTGAAAGACCACGGCGTTCTGCACGATCTGACCCCGGTCGCCACCGGACGCGTCATCTGGGGGGTGACGGTCCTCCTGCTCTCGTGCTACCTCACCGAGAAGCAGCCGCCACTCGAGCTGGTCGTGTCAGCCCGCGCCGTCCTCGCCGACCAACGAGGCGGAGTATTCGTGTTCGACGACGATGGCCCGCACGTGCTGCCTGGAGGGCGTCGAGAATATGCCGAACCCGTTCACGATGCCTTGGTACGCGAGATTGTGGAGGAGACGGGTTGCTCGATCCTAGGTGACCCGCGACCGCTCGGGTTCATCGAGTTTCGCGTCGAAGGGTCTAAGCCCGAGGGTTACATGTATCCATATCCGCGAAACTTCCATCTCGTTTTCAGCGCCTCGGCAGGGCCGGTGATACGTGCGCCGGTGGATCCGAACGTTCACGACGGCAGGTTCGTGTCGCGCGAACAGGCGCTCGTTCTGGATATCCCCTGGGCTGAGAGGGTGTTCCTCGAGGCGAGCTAGGGGAGGAACTCATACGCGGGAATCGTGAGGAAGTCGTGGAACTCATCTGACAGCGCAACCTCTTCGAAGATCTTCCGCGCGTCCTCGTAACGGCCCTTCCCGAAGAGATCCGCGCCGACGGCGGGTGACCGCGAGATCTCGGCCGTCGCCGCGTCCTCCATGAGGTTGTTGATCGCCGCAGCGCCGGTTCCGCGAAGCCACGACGCGATGTACTGGATGCCGACACTCACGTTCGTGCGCAGGCCCGCTTCCGTGATCGTCCCGCCTGGGATCCGCACGTCGAGGAGCTGCTGAGCGGTCGTCTTGACCTCCGGGCGCTGGCGCCCGAGCTGGTTTTCCTTCGTGCCCAGGACGCGGTCGAATTCGGTCATCGCCGTCTCGACGAGATCGGGATGCGCGACCCACGTCCCATCGAAACCGTCGTTCGCCTCCCGCGTCTTGTCGTCGCGTACCTTTGCGAGCGCGGTCTCGGTGACAGCTGGGTCCCTCCGGTTGGGGATGAACGCCGCCATCCCGCCGAGCGCGAACGCACCGCGCCTGTGGCAGGTCTTGACGAGCAGCTCGGTATACGCGCGCATGAACGGGACGGTCATCGTGACCTGGGCGCGATCGGGCAGGATGAATTCCTTCCGGTCGCCCAGCTTCTTGATGATGCTGAACATGTAGTCCCAGCGACCGGCGTTAAGACCCGCGCTGTGATCGCGGAGCTCATAGAGGACCTCATCCATCTCGAACGCCAAAGGCAGCACCTCGACCAGCACAGTCGCCTTGATCGTTCCGTGGTCGAGCCCAAGTTGGTCCTCGGTCCAGCTGAAGATCTGATCCCAGAGACGCGCCTCGCGATGGCTCTCAAGTTTTGGGAGATAGAAGTACGGCCCAGTGCCGCGCTCGAGCAGGCGGCGTGCGTTGTGGAACGCGTACAAGCCGAAGTCGACGACGGCGCCCGGGATCGACACGCCGTCGGCGTGGAGGTGCTTTTCGACGAGATGCCATCCCCGAGGCCGGACGACGAGGGTCGCGGTCTTCTCGCTCAGCGAATACCTCTTTCCGTCGGGGTTCTGGAATGAGATGGTCCGTTCGATCGCATCGATGAGGTTTTGCTGTCCCTCCATGAGGTTCGACCATGTCGGCGTGTTCGCGTCCTCGAAGTCCGCCATGTACACGGAGGCACCGGAGTTGAGGGCGTTGATGACCATCTTCCGATCTGTCGGCCCGGTGATCTCGACCTTGCGGACGCGAAGATCTGTCGGGACGTCCGCGACCTTCCACTCGCTTTCGCGGACCTGACGCGTGTCCGGGCGGAATTCGAACGTCCCGCCGGACCGCAGGTGCTCCGCGACCTCAGCGCGCTTTTGGAGGAGCCCCACGCGGACGGGCTCGACCTCGTGGTGAAGCCGCGCGAGGAATTCGAGCGCCTCGGGCGTGAGGATCTCCGGGAAGGATTGCCCCGACGGCGCATTGATCTGCACGGAGGCCGTCCGCATCGCCCCGTATCCTGCCACGCGGGAGTGGCCGGACCATTCGACCTCGCGGGCAAGCGCGCGCTGGTTACGGGCGGATCGCGCGGCATCGGGCGCGCGATCGCATTCGCGCTCGCCGATGCCGGCGCTGACGTCGCTATCACATCGCGGAAGGGCGACGATGCCGAGCCGGTCGCGCGGGAGATCCGCGCGAAGGGGCGCCGTTCGCTCGCCCTCTTATTGGAGGTCCGCAACGGTCCTTCGATCCGCGTCTGCTTCGACCGTCTGGGACGCGAGTGGGGAAGCCTCGACATCCTGATCAACAACGCCGGAACGAACATCCCGACAGACCTCGAGTCCCTCGACGAATCGAGCTGGGACACGGTCGTCGACACCGATCTCAAGGGGGTGGCCTTCGTGACCCAAGCGGCGCTCCCGCTCCTCTCGGATGGCGGCCGCATAGTCAACGTCGCGTCGATCTACGGGGTCCTGGGCCGCGTCGAGCGCGTGGCGTACAGCGCCGCGAAGGGCGGGGTGGTTGTCCTCACGAAGTCGCTCGCGCTCGAGTTGGCGCCGCGGGGCATCACCGTGAATGCGGTCGGGCCAAGCCTCGTCGAAACAGACCTGACCCGGGAGCGCATGAGGCGCGACCCGACTTTCCGGGAGCACGAAGTCGCCAGGACGCCTCTCGGCAGGCTCGCGACGCCCGCGGACGTCGCTGCGGCGGTCGTGTACTTCGCCTCTACGGAGGCCGGGTTCGTGACCGGCCAGCTCCTACTCGTCGACGGAGGGACCGGGGCTCAGTAACCAGCGTTCGAGGGCGCCAAAGCCTCGTCGACTTCGGCATCCCCCGCCCGTACCTCGGTACTCCCCCGCGGTCGAGATAGTCCCGTCGGGTGATGGGCCAAGCGTGCTCCGGCCCTACAAAACGATCACGAACAACGGGAGGAGACATGGGAGGCGTCCGGCGAGTGTCGATCCAACCGACCCCGAACGCGGCTCCGACTGAGGGGCCTGCGGTCGAATCGCCTCGGCTCGACCTCCCTCCTTTGACCATCGTCCCGATGACGCCGCCCATTGAGGCGACGCTTCGCATCCTCTTGAACAGCGTCCCCTATCTCATCGGCGCGGCGGTGGTCAGACAGCCCGCGGTCGGTGATTCGGTCGAAGCGCAGGTGGGCCGTATGCCTTGGCTGCACGACCGCCGGCTGCTGAATCTGCAGCTTCCGGACGACACGCTCCCGGCGAACCGCGCCATCCTCCTCGACTGGCCGGTGCCCTACCAGGCTGAGTGGGTGGGGATCCCGCCACGACTCCTGATCTCACGTCTCGTTGCTCGTGAGCGCACGGTCGGCGTGCTCCTCGGAACGCTCATCACGCGCGAAGTGGTCACGGCGCAGGCCCGCGAGGCGCTCGATCTCTCCTGCGAGCTCATCGCCGCGGCCGTCGGTAGCGATTCGCTCGCGACCTTCGCAGCGACCGCCCAACCGGACCAGCCGCGGCGCCTCGTGATCGTGCCAAACGAGCCCGAACCCGAGCCGGAGCCGCAGCCGATGCCGGTACTGGCCGAGGCGGAGCCGATCCTCGATCCGAAGGATGAGCAGGAAGAGCGCGACCGGCAGGTTGTCGAAGAGGTCGCGCGGGCTCTCGACGAGCTCACCGACGCACGATCGATAGGCCGGGTCCTGCGCGACGCGGTCACCGCGATCGCGGGGGTCGACGGCTTCTCCGTGTCGCTCTTCAACAGCGTGCGACGCGAAGTCGCGTATCGGTACAAGGTGGTCGGGGCCGATCCGGATTCCGCCGAAATGGGCCGGCAGGCAGTCGATGATGGTCCGGACTGCTACGCCGCACGGCACGATCGACGCTGGCACTCGTACGTTCGGGAGATCGGCGTGCGCGGGCCGGAAGGTGTCGAGGCGCGCAAGATCTCAGTCCTTCAGTACCCGCTCGTCGCCGCCGACGAGGTCTTCGGCGTCACGACGCTGCAGGTGTTCGGTGAGAGCGGGTTCTCCGACCACGCCATGGAGTCCGCGGCGGCCGTCGTCCTCCCGCCGGCCGCCGCGGCTCCCTCCTCCACTTCCGCAGAGCCGGAGGCCCCGACGACCGACGAGATCCTCAACGACCTCCTCGCCAAGTGCGCCGAGATCGGCCTTCCGACGACCTTCATGGTGGGCGTCGACCCGGCCGCCGGTGTCCTTCGTGGCGAGCTCATCAGCACGTCGGCCGCTGCACGCGAATTCGACTACGCGCTCGGCATTTCGGTGGGGAGGTTCACGATCGAGCTCGCCGACCGGTACAACGCGATCGCGCGCGCATGCCGCGAGGGGCGCATCGTGACATCGCCGACGCTCGACGAGCTCGTCCACCCGCTGCGCGATGCGGACGGCGCGGCGACGCTCGAGCGCCTCGTGCAGGGCGGGCGGTCAACGATCATCCCGGTCTCGGTGTCCGGGGACGTAGTCGGCGCGCTGGTGGTGGGGCCGATGGCCGACGAGCCCGGTTTCAGCACCATCGTGAAGGTGCGCGACATGGTGAACGAAACCGCTTCGCGACTCACGGAGGCGTGGCGCACTAACCGCTAGCCCCATACTCCCTCGCCGATGGTCGGCGAGGTGACCTTCGCGGTCCTCGGCGTCCTCTTCCTCATTGCCGACATCCGAACCTTCGCGTCCACGTTCCAGCTCACCTTCTACGGGCAGCCGAACAGCACACTCGGGATCATGGCGATAGCGGCATTCGGCACGGCGTTCCTCGCGCCACTGCTCGGCTGGCGGCTTGGCCCGCGACGATCGGTCGCGGTCAGCGGCGCGATCCTCGGCCTCGCGACGCTCCTCGCGACCCTCTCGCCGAGTAATCTGCCCGACCTTGCGCTCTCGGTCGTGGGCCTCGCCGCCGGTATGTGGTGGCTCGGCCTCCTTCACTCCTCGCGGCCGCCGGAGCGTCCCTCGCCGCTACCGATCGCGATCCCCATCGCGTTCGCCGTCGACGTCGCGCTCCGTGCCGCGTTCCACTCGGTTCCTGTCGTCGACGTCACGCCCACCGTCGCGGCACCGCTCGCGCTCGTCGCCGCGCTGGTCTTCTTCGCGTCGGGCGTCGCGGCTCTCGGCGGCGAGCGCTCATGGACCCGGCCGGGTCTTCGGGGGTCTATCGCGCTCCTCGCCTTGCCCGCGGTCTTCCTGGTGGCGGAGACCGGAGGCACGAACGGAGCCCAGGTCGCCCTTGCGAGCAAGCTTGGTCTCGGCCCCGAGCCCGCCCGCAGCACGGAGCTCGGGATGGTCCTCGTGGCGCTCGGCCTCGCGTCGGGCGCGCTGATCCTCACGCGACCTGCGCCTCGCGGATTGGTGGCCGCGGTCCTCTGCGTGGTGGGTACCGCGCTCGTGTGGTATCTCCACGCGCCGGTCGTGTCTCTTGTGGGCGGCCTCGTCCTCGCTGCGGGTGTCCTGCTGGCGTCCGCCGCTCTTCCCGCGGCGCCCACAGTCCCGGCGCGCTCGCCGCTCGCGGTAACGCTCGCCTTCGCCCTCGGGTGGCTCGTTTTCGTGGGGACCACCTTCGGCTTCTACGCCTTCTGGGCGTACGTTCCTGCGGTATACGCGGCGGTGGCGCTCGTGGTCGTCGCGGGTCTGATCGTGCCGGCGGCGAGCCTGCCGCCATGGCGGATGCTTGCCATCGCGCTCGTACCGCTCGTGGTCGGCGTGCCGCTCGCGGCGCTCCTGCTCACGCCCGCCCCCGGCGCCTCCGAGGAGCCGCGCAACACGTTCCGGCTCATGACCTTCAACATCCATCAGGGCTTCAACACCGTGCAGTCACCGTCGCTCGATCAGATCGTCGAGGTGATCGCGCACGAATCGCCCGACGTCCTCCTGCTCCAGGAGGTGGTTCGGGGCTGGATGATCGACGAGCAGCACGACGCGCTGGGCGTGCTCGCCGAACGGCTCGGAATGCCGTATGTCTTCGCGCCCAACATCGGCGACCTCTACGGCAACGCGATCCTCTCGCGCTTTCCCATGACCGATGTGAAGCGCGTGCATTTCGCGCTTCAACCCTCGCTCCGTCATCAGCCTCGGGGCGCCGTCGGTGTGCGCATCGGCGA
>VBIL01000093.1 GCA_005879975.1 Chloroflexota bacterium | reverse complement strand
CCTCTTCTCGCGCAGCACGAACTCGCGGACCAAACGCTGCGCCTCCCCCGGCAGGGCCCGAAGGGTCGGCGCTGGCGCCGTGCTCGGACCGGTCTGGGTGCGCAGCGCCGACCAGCTTCGTCGCGGGCGCGGCGCGCGTACGACGAACGTGCCCGCGGCGAGATCGCCGAGTCGCTGATAGCGCGGCGACACGATAATCGCGATGAGACCGACCCCGTAGAGGACCGGGAGAAAGTCGACCGTGCGCACGATGTTGCGAACGAGGACTGCGACGAACGGCGCGGGCTCGCCGTCCTCGGTAATGACGCGGAGCCCGAAAACGCGCTTGCCGAGGGTCTGACCGTTCCACAGCCACTCGAGAACGATGAAGTAGAGCCACGCAATGAGCAGCTCGACGAGCGCAACCCATCCCTCGACCGAAAGCAGGGTCGGGTTTCCGCTCGCGAGCTGTTGGTAGCTCCAGCCGATCGCGAAGATCACGATGGACGCCACGAGAAAGTCGAGGATCGCGGCGAAGCCCCGATTACCTGCGCCGGCGAGCTGATACCGAAGCACAACGTGGTCCGGCGTCTCGATCTCGAGCCGACCGGCCGTGATCGCCATCGACGCATGTTACGTTGCCGACCGTGCCGCGGATCGCTGCGCCGATCTCCATCGATCGCTTCGTCGAGGATCATCTCGGTCGCTGGTCACGCCTCGCGGATCTCGTCGCACGCGCGAGCGGGCGCGTGAGCCGACTCGAGGCGGCCGAGGTGCTCGAGCTCGGCGTCCTCTACCGCGCCGCGACGAGCGATCTTGCGATCGCGCAGCGCGACTTTCCGGCTGATGTGGTCACAACGGAGCTGAACGATCTCGTCGCCGCCACGCACGCGCTCGTGTACAGCGAGGCCCCCACGAGCGCGAAGCGGCTCAGGCGTTTCGTCGTCGAGGAGGTCCCCGCGACGGTCCGCGCCAACATGCGATTCGTGCTCGCCTCAGCGGTCCTGCTGTTCGGTCCGGCGCTCGTCACGTTCGTCGCGGGTCTCTTGTCGCCGGACCTCGCGATGGGCGCTCTCCCGGCCACAATGCGCGACCAGCTGATCGCACGGCGACCGGGCACGGAGATCCCAGAGAATCTACGACTGAGCGAGAGCCCCGTGATCATCGTGAACAACGTCCGCATCGCCGTCGTCGCGGCGGCCGGCGGGCTGACCGCCGGGCTTCTAACGGCGTACATCCTCGTCGCGAACGGCGCGATCCTCGGCACGCTCTTCGCGGTCCTCGAGCTCCGAGGCGTCTCCTGGACGCTCCTCACGTTTGTCGCCGCGCACGGCGTCCTCGAGCTCTCCGCGGTCGTGCTGTCGGGCGCCGCGGGGCTGCGGTTCGCCTGGGCGATCCTTCAGCCCGGCGAGCGCTCGCGTCGCCTGGCGCTTCGTCTCGCCGGCATTCAGGTCGTGCGGATCGTGCTGCTCGTCGCGGTCGTGCTCGGTGTCGCGGGACTCATCGAAGCGTTCGTGTCACCGACGACGCTGCTGCCCGAGGTCAAGGCCGGCGTCGGGATTGCCACGGGAACCCTGCTCTGGGGTTACATCGCCTTCGGCGGCCGTCGGCTGCGGCCGGCAGCTCAGAGGAAACGCTTCTTCAGCTCGAGGTAGCGCTGGATCGTCGCGACCGTGAGGCGGTCGGACGCGACATCGATCGTATGCACGCCTCGTCGCCGCAGGGTCGCCATCGCCTTCGCGCGCGCATCGCGGACCTCCTGCGCGACGACGCGCTCGTAGAGCGCAACGGTCGAGTCCGGCTTGCGCGTCGAGACCTCGGCGAGCTGTGGGTCGGCGAGAAGGCAGCAGAGCACGAGGTTGTTCCCTGCGAGCCGGGTGACCGCCGCGACCAGTCCGCGCGACGCTTCCTCATCGACGAGATCGGTGAACATGACGACGAGCGCGCGGCGAGCGGCGCGGGCGCGCAGGAATTCGAACGCCGCGCGATAGTCGGGCTCGGTGGTCGTCACCTCGATGCGCCGCAGCTCCTCGGTCATCCGAAGGAAGTGGCCGCGGCCCCGGCGTGCGGGGAGGTACGTGCGCACGTCGTCGGCGAATCCGAGGAGGCCGACCTCGTCGCCCTTTCCGATCGCGACGTAGGCCAGCATGAGCGCGGTGTTCACCGCGTGGTCGAGCTTGGTGAGCTCCCCGAGCGTGCTGGACATCATCCGCCCCGCATCGAGCAGGATCAGGAGGCGCTGCTGCCGCTCGGTCTCGTATTCGACGCTGATCGGACGGCCGCGCCGCGCGGTCGCTGTCCACGAGATCGATCGCGGATCGTCGTCCGGCTCGTACTCGCGCAAGCGGGCGAAGAGGCTGCCTGCGCCGGGGACGCGCGCGCGGCGCTGACCCGCGTCGTACGCGAGTCCGCGGCGTAGCGAGATCTCGTAGCGGCGAACCTCACGCAGATCCGGATAGACCTTGACCGTCGCGGCGCCGGGCACGCGACTCTGGCGCTCGACGAGCCCGAGCGGCCCGCGCTGGCGCGTGTGCACGTCGCCGAATGCGAATGTCCCGCGGTAACGCGGCCGAACCACGTACTCGACGTGCGCCGTTTGGGCGGGCGGCGCGACCGTCCGGACTGTCCGGCGATCGACGTTGAACGCGGCGGGAGGGTCGTCACGCACCGTGACCGCAAGAGCGCGGTCGATCGGGTTCCTGACCGCGATCCCGACTCGCTCTGCCGCGGCGATCGAGAGCTGCGCGCCGACGGTGCGACCGACCTCGTCGGCGGAGAGGCGCGGCGTGGCCCGTGCGTCGACGATGGCGAGCACGAGCGCGATCACGCAGATCGCGAGCGCGGCCCAGGCGATCGGCGCGTAGAGCGTCGCGAGCGCGAGCGGGAGCGCGCTCACGCCCACCAGCACCGCCAGGCGCGGCAGTGGAACGAAAGGCATCGGCGGGAGCCGCACGCGCAACCGGCGGATCACCGCGGCACGTCGAGACGCGCGAGGATGCGACGGAGCGCGGCGTCCGCGTCGACGCCCTCGATCTCCGCTTCGGCCTTGAGGATGACGCGGTGCCGCAGCGTCGGCGGGACGAATGCCTTGACGTCGTCGGGGGTGACGAAGTCTCGGCCGTCCATCGCGGCGGCAGCCTTCGACGCTCGGAGAAGGTGCACGCCGGCACGCGGGCTCGCGCCGAGGAGGAGATCCGCGGAGCGTCGGGTCTCTTCGACGATCCGGACGATGTAGTCGACGACCGAGTCCTCGACGGTGACCTTCTCGATCTCGTCTCGCGCGCTCCCAAGGACTCCGTTCTCCATCTCCTGCAGCCGCGCGAGCTCGTCGAGCGGACGCCCCTTGTCGTGGAGCCGAAGGATCGCGCGCTCCTCGGTCGTCTCGGGATAGCGCACCACGGCCTTGAAAAGAAAGCGGTCGAGCTCGGCCTCGGGGAGCGGATACGTGCCTTCGTACTCGACGGGGTTCTGCGTGGCGAGAACGAGGAACGGATCAGGGAGCGCGTGCGGTTCGCCCTCGAGCGTGACCTGGCGTTCTTCCATCGCCTCGAGCAGCGCCGCCTGGGTCTTGGCGGGGGCGCGGTTCACCTCGTCGGCGAGGACGACGTTCGCGAAGACCGGCCCGAGACGCATGCGGAACGAGCTCGTCGCGAGCTCGAAGATGCTCGTCCCGACGATGTCGCTGGGCATCAGGTCGGGCGTGAACTGAATGCGTTTGAAGGATCCGCCGACAAGCCGCGCGACCGAACGCGCGAGCAGCGTTTTCGCGGTGCCCGGCACTCCTTCGATGAGGATGTGGCCGCCGAGTGCCAGCGCCATGAACGCGAGGCGGATCGTCTCTTCCTGCCCCACGATCACGCGGTGCAGCTCGGTACTGAAGCGGGCTGCGGTGTCCTTTGCGTTCACGCTGTCTCCTTCTTCGCGAGGACGCGCTCGATCCGTCCGGCGGTACGAATGAGGTCTACATCCCGCAAGCGTCGTGACAGTGACGCGTCGATCGCGCGGGCTTCCGCCCCGCGCGCCGGATCATCGACATCCACGCGCGCGAGCACGGACTCGAGTGGCGTCGCGGGATCCAGCCCGTACGCCGTCGCGAGCCCGCCGTGCAGCTCGCGCCGGAGCCGGCCGCGCGCGATCTCGTCGCGGTGCGACCGGCGCAGAGCAGGAGATACCCGAAGACCGTGGCCCCTGCGAACAGCAGCGCGCGCCCGAGCCACGTGCCCTGGAGGAGAACGAAGAGATCGGGCGATGGGTGCGCGCCATGGTGGTATTCGTCGAATCCGACCGCGCGGTTGCTATCGAATCCACTCTGCGCGAGCGAGAGCGCGAAGCGCCCGTTGTCGGCGGTGCCGAGGAACTGATTGAGGAAGGGCGCGAGGCTACCCACGACGATCAGTGTCCCGCGGCCTTCGCGGGTCATGGCGCCCACGACCCCGCCGTCGAGGCGAACCACCGGCTGCCAGCGCTCGCTGACCTTGAGGGATGCGCCCTGGTCGAACGAGATCAAGCCGGCGGGCGCGGCGGCGACGGCCACGGACACCGTGCCATAGGTGCCCGCCCGCTGCACCGCGGCGATGCTCGCACCGAATGACGAGAGCAGGCGCGACTCGGCCAGGCCAAGATCTGTCGCGACCACGACCGTACGTCCGTCCTGCATGTACAGGCGCAGTGCGGAGACATCCGTGTCCGAAATGAATTCGGTCACGCCAAGCATCAACAGAACGGTCGCGCCACTCTCACGCGGCGCAAAGCGATCGCCCTGGACGATGACCGTCCGTGCGCCGAGCCCTTCCACGAGGTGCCGCAGGTCCGAGGTCCCGCCGCTCGATGCGTCGAGCACCGAGCCGGAGCGTCCCGACTGATTGCTACCTACCACGAAGCCTGCGATGACGATGATGATCAGCGTGACGATCGCACCGATCGCGTAGAGCGGATCGACACGGGGAAGCCTCACGACGTCGCCGCGCGCGCGAGGTCTTGCGCGCGCCGCGCCTCATCCGCGGTCGCACCCTTGAGCCCGAACCACGCACGGTCGTGAAGCGCGACGAGCTCGCGAAGCGGATCGAGCTGCGGCAGTCCGGCGGCGCGAGCCAGGAGCTCACGATCGGTCAGCGACGCCTCGTAGCGGATGAGCCGCCGTTCAGCGAGCGAAAGGATCGCGTAGCGGTAGAAGGCGTGAAGAGCGTCGCGCGGGTCGCCCGAATCGAGCGCCAGCTGAGCGAGTCCGAGCTGCGTCGCGGTGTCGCGCGCGGCTAACGCCTGCGCCGCGGGCAGCGTGGTGCTCCGGCGGATCCGCTCGCGCACGCCGCGGGCGAGGACGACCACGACGACGGCGAGCAGGACGACCCCGAGGCCGGCGAGGATCGGATCGCGGATGCCGGCGTCGACGCCCGGCGGACGGAGCCCGCCGAAAAGCTGCTGCAGCAGCGCGCCGATGACGCTGAGGAAGCTTTGTCCGCCGCTCTCAACGCGCCGCGCATCGGCCAATTCGCGGATCAGCGCATCGGCGCGACTGACGTCGAACGGCGGGGCCGCCGCACGACTGGCGATCTCAAGCAGCTGATCGACATCGGCCGTGGTCGCGTCGATTGCACCGATGGAAGAGCCCATGCGCGCGGAGATCGCGGCGTCATCGATCGGAATGGCGACGTTGCCGCTCACCCGGATCTCCGACGTGAGCAGCAGCTGGGCACGCGCGCGGTTCAATGCGGAAGTGCGCTGTGGCTCGACGGCTGCTCGCGCTTGAAGCAGAAGCGCGCGGACCTCGCGCAGTCGCGCTCTGTACTCGTCAAGCGTGAGCGAGTCGGCGTTCGCGACGCTCGCGGTCGCCGCCTGGAACGCGACGACCAGCGCGAGGACGAGCCTCAGGCGCGCGGCATTCCCTCCGCCGCGAGCTGAAGGTCGAAGCCTTCTTTGCGCACGCGCAGGTCGTAGTAGAGGACAGTCATCGTCCCGAAGAAGAGCGGGAGCCAAATCGGGACCATGGCGAAGAAGACGATGAACGCGGCGACGCCGCCGGCGGCCTGATTGCTCGCGGCGATGATCGTAAGCACGAAGATCAGGAAGATCGAGAGCACGATGAAAAGCACGAAGAGCAGGATGCCGAGCCCGACGATCCGCCACCGGAAGCCCGCCGAGAGCTGCCAGGACCGGCGCAGGGACGAGATCGGACCATGCCGCTCGATCGTGGCGATGGCCGGCGCGATGAACCACGACGCCTCGAGGTAGAAGACGGCGAACACGTAGATCAGGAATAGGAGGAAGCCCAGCAGCGCGTTCTCGATGAAGGCACCCACGATCGAGAAGAAGATCTGCACGACGAACACCGCGAGGAACGCCAGGAGGCCCGTCAGGAAGATCCGCGGGGCCGCACGCAGGCCGACTCCGAGCGACGCTCCCATCCCGCGCGTCTGTCCGAGATGAGCGGCGGCGGCCGCGTCGACCACGCCCCCGGCGATGATCGAACCGATGGCCAGGCCGAAGATCGATAGCGCGATGATGTAGACGAACGCCGCGCCGATGAACTCGATGAAATTCCGGTTGTTCAGGATCGCGAGAGGATCCGCCGTCCGCTGGAAGGTCCCCGCGACGGGAAGCACGATCGCGACCAGCCACACCGTCAGGGCGAAGTAGCCGACGAGGAACACGACGAACGGGATCGCCCCGAGGAGAAAGAGGCCAAGCGGCCGATCCCGGTATAGCCGGAAGACCCGGTCGACGACGTCGCCGACCCCAAGCGGACGGAGTGCCGGCGCTGGCGCGGGTGCGGTCGTCGTCGCTTGCACGGGGGCTCATCCTAGAGGCGAGGCCTACAGGGGCTTGCCTGCTAGGCCGCCGACTCGGACAAGCCGATCCGACGCTGCAACCGCGCGAGAGGCGCCGGCGCCCACCAGTTGAGGTCGCCGAGGAGTCGCATCGTCGCAGGCACCACCAGGGCGCGTACCAGCGTCGCGTCGATCGCAACGGCGATGGCCATGCCCAGACCGATCGCCTTGATCAGGACCATGTCCGCGGTGGCGAAGGCAGCGAAGACGCCGACCATGATCGCGGCAGCGCCGGTGATGAGTCGGCCACTCCGCTCGAGACCCATCGCCACGGCCTGTGTGTTGTCGCGCTCCTTGAAGTACTCCTCCTGGATACGGGAGAGGAGCAGGACCTCGTAGTCCATCGAGAGGCCGAAGACCGTGCAGAACATGATGACCGGCAGTGTTGGATCGATCGAACCCGGTGTGAACCCGAGCAGATCCGAGAGATGTCCGTCCTGAAAGATCCACACCATCGCCCCGAACGAGGCCGAGATCGAAAGCAGATTCATCACGACCGCCTTCAGTGGAAGGACGATCGAGCCCAGGAGCAGGAATAGCACGAACATCGTGGCGGCCATGATGTAGATGATCGCGATCGGCGTCCGGCTGATGATGTAGTTCACGGTGTCGAGGTCGATCGCGGTGAAGCCATCGACGAGCTTTTCCGCACCCGGCGGCGCGTCGAGCGCTCGGATCGATCGCACGAGGTCACGGGCCTCGTCGCTATAGGGCGCGAGGGTCGTCGCGACGTCGAACAGAACGATGTGTTCGCCGACGGTCTGCGTCAGCAGCGCCTGGAACTGGGGTGGGAGCTGCGACCGCGGGGTCAAGAAGATCGCCTCGAGGTCGGCGGGCTGCAGTCGCGGGTCATCGACGTATTGAACGTTGGGTAGGGCGCGCAGGCGCTTGGCAAGGTCGACGAGCGCGGGCACGTGGTCCTTCGCGAGCGGATCGCTGTTCGGATATCGCACCACGACGCTGAGGTGATTCAGGTCCGCTCCGACAAAGTCCGCACGCAGCTTGTCGTACGCGGCGCGTGACTCCTCGTGCTTCGGAAGGACCGCAACGTCTCCCGTCGCGAGCCGGAGATGGAGGAACGGTGAGCCGGCGAGGAGGATGAACGCCACGACCGGCACGAGCACCATGACCGGGCGACGCATGACAGCGGAGGCGATGGTGTGCCACCAGCCACGGCCGCTGGGGTCTGGCTCAAAGATCGGGACACGAAGGCGGTCGACGTTTCGGCCCAGGATCGCGAGCAGCGCGGGCAGGAAGGTGAGGCCATAGAAGACGGCGCTCGCGACGACGATCGCACCCGCGACGCCCATGGATGAGAGGAACGTTCCCTGATAGAAGAGCATCCCCGAGAGTCCGATCGCGACCGTGAGACCGGAGAACGTGATCGCGCGGCCCGACGTCGCCATCGCTACCGCGAGCGCGGCCTGAGTGTCGAGCCCATTGCGCAGCTCTTCACGGAAGCGGTTCGTGATGAAGAGCGAGTAGTCGATCGCCACGCCGAGACCGATCAGCGTGACCACGTTCTCGGCGTACACCGAGACACTGGTCACTCGATTCAGGAGGAACATGCCGGCGATCCCGCCGACGACGGCGAGGACGCCCACGCCGAGGGGGACGAGTGCCGCGACGACGCTGCCGAAGACTATGAGCAGCAGGATCAGCGCGAGCGGCAGCGAGACGGTCTCCGCGCGGCGCAGATCCTCCTGGAGCACGACGTTGAAGCCGTTGGTGATCGCGAGGACCCCGGTCGCCTGGACGTTCAGACGGTCCGAGCGCACGAGCGCGCGCAGCTCCGGGTAGTAGTCGCGCGCGACCGCGAGCTCATCCTTGACCGCGACGTCGACGGCGACCGCGTGCGCATCCTTCGAGATGAGCAAGGTCGGGTCGGGGACGGTGCCGTCGTACGGCGTCACGATGCTGGCGATGCGTCGGTCCGCGCGAAGGGGCACGAGGGCGGCCTCGACGGCGGCTCGGAACTCAGAACTCTTCGCGTCGAGCGTCGGACTCGAGAAGATGACCGTGAAGGTCGAGCCACCGGCGCGCGGCAGCTCCCGCTCGATGAGCTGGGAGGCCTTGCCCGATTCCGATGTCGTGATGAGCCCGCCCGACTCGAGCTTCCCGCCCTGCGCCGCGATGACCGCCGAGGCGACCAGGAGTAACCCGGAGATCCCCAGGACCCACCAGCGACGCCGGAACACAAACCGGCCCCAGGCCGCCAACATCGCTGCTACCTCCGCCGCCTCTTGCCGTGGCTTACGCCGTAAGCGTACGCTGTAAACCTAGATGCCCAATGCCCTCACGTCAAGGCGGCAGCCGCTCACTCCCGAGCGGATCCTCGATGCCGCGATCGAGCTCATCGATCGCGACGGGCTCGAGGCGCTCTCGATGCGCCATCTCGGTTCCGCGCTCAGCGTCGAGGCCATGTCGCTCTACCGGCACTTCTCTTCGAAGAACGCGTTGCTCGAAGCGGTCGTGGGGAGGCTGCTTGCGGAGCTGCTTCTGCCGGTTCCGGGAAGCGCGCCCTGGCAGGACTCGTTCCGCGCACTTGCCCGCGGGTACCGCGCACTGCTGCTGCGTCATCCGAAAGCGATCCCCCTGCTCGCGACGCTGCAACTCTCCAACCCCGGCGCGCTCGGCGCGGCCGGTGCGGTGATGGCGTTGCTCCGCGCGGCGAGCTTCGACGCGCGAACGGCGTTCCACGTCCTTGCGACCGCCGAGTCGTATGTCATCGGCTTCGCCTACTGGGAGGCGGGGACGGCGGGTCTGCGAACGGAAGGCGGCGCGCCGCCGCTGCTTCCACCCGGTGCGGACCCGTACATCGTCGAGAACTGGGCCGAGATCTCGCACGCCGACTGTGACGCGGCGTTCGAATTCGGTCTTGACGTGTACGTCGCTGGACTGGAACGGGTGCGGGCGAGCTAGCCCCGGCGTAGCCCGATCGCGAGCGGCAGCGCCGTCGCGATGCCCACGACGCCCGCAGTGAGGAACGGTCCGATCCAGCCAGACCCCAGATCGAGCGTCGCGCCCGCGACGACCGGCCCGATCGATCCGATGCCGAATCCCGCGACCGCCTGGATCGCCTGCGCCGATCCGACGCGACCCTGGGGCGCGAGTTCGGTGACCGCAGTCGAATAGACGGCCGAGTCCGCCGCGACGATCGCGCCGTAGATCGCGCCGACGGCGATGAGCGCGGGCCAGGGCGCGAACAGCAACGTGCCGAAGC